>JAILRU010000013.1 GCA_024697945.1 Bacteroidaceae bacterium | reverse complement strand
GTCGATTTGCCGGCTTTCTTGGCAGCCTTCTTGGTCTTCTTGGCCACTTTCTTGCTGGCCTTAGCTACCTCTTTGCCTGCCTCCTTAACGTCGTCGGCAATATCGTCCAACGTGCCGTTGCCCGACGTCATTTCCGAGTTGACCGACATTGGTGCAAAGGTCTTGGCCGACAGGACATTGGAAGCACCAATAGAAAAAGCGAAAAGGAATACGAGGGAGAGAACTGTATTTTTCATAAGTGATAGAAATAGATTATTATGAAAAAAAGTCACTGAGCCTTCGCCACCCCAGGATGACGCAAACCCAGTGACATGTGTAACGAATTACTTCAAGAGGCACTTGCCGGTCATCTCCTTTGGCTGCTCGATGCCCATGATCTTGAGGATGGTTGGAGCAACGTCGCACAGCTGGCCTGCGTTGACCTTGACGCCCTTGTTCTCCGAGATATAGACACATGGAACAGGGTTCAGCGAGTGTGCGGTGTTAGGTGTGCCGTCTGGGTTGATAGCGTAGTCGGCATTACCGTGGTCGGCGATGATGAGCACCTCATAACCGTTGGCCTTGGCAGCCTCACAAACGTCGTGGCAGCATACGTCGATGGTCTCGACGGCCTTCTGGATGGCTGGGTAGATGCCCGTGTGGCCTACCATGTCACCATTGGCGAAGTTGCAGGCGATGAAGTCGTACTGCTGGGTCTTGATAGCATCGACGAGCTTGTCCTTGACGATGAGGGCCGACATCTCTGGCTGGAGGTCGTAGGTAGCGACCTTTGGCGATGGAACCAGGATACGGTCTTCGCCTTCGTACTCAGCCTCACGACCACCGTTGAAGAAGAAGGTGACGTGTGCATACTTCTCCGTCTCGGCTGTGTGGAGCTGCTTGAGGCCCTTGCTGCTGATGTATTCGCCCAGGGTATTCTCTACGTTCTCTTTTGGGAAGAGGATGTGTACGCCTGTGAAGCTGGCATCGTAGGGCGTCATGCAGTAGTACTGGAGGCCAGGGATGGTCTTCATTTCCTGTTCGGGCATGTCCTGCTGGGTGAGGACGATGGTGAGTTCCTTGGCGCGGTCGTTGCGGTAGTTGAAGAAGATGACGACGTCGCCTTCCTTGATAGTTCCGTCAACCGTGCTGTTGTTGATGGGCTTGATGAACTCGTCAGTCACGCCTTCGTCGTAGCTATCCTGCATGGCCTCGATGAGGTCGGTAGCCTGCTTGCCTTCGCCGCTGATGAGCAAGTCGTAGGCAATCTTCACGCGTTCCCAACGTTTGTCGCGGTCCATCGCATAGAAGCGGCCGATGATGCTGGCAATTGCTGCATTGCCTGCCTCGTTGCACTTGTCGATGAGTTGCTGGATGAAGCCGATGCCGCTCTTCGGGTCAGTGTCTCTGCCGTCCATGAAGCAATGCACGAAGGTCTGCTTCACGCCGTATTCCTTACCGATTTCGACGAGTTTGAAGAGGTGGTCGAGCGAGCTGTGTACGCCGCCGTTGCTGGTCAGACCCATCAGGTGGACGTTCTTGCCCTGCTGCTTTGCGTATTCGTAGGCGCTGACGATTTCGGGGTTCTTCAGGATGCTGCCGTCGGCACATGCGCGGTTGATTTTCACCAAGTCCTGATAGACGATGCGGCCGGCACCGATGTTGAGGTGACCCACTTCGCTGTTACCCATCTGTCCGTCGGGCAGACCCACGTTCTCACCGCTTGCCAGCAGTTGGCTGTGAGGATAGGTTGCGTTCAGTTTGTCGAGGTTTGGTGTTGGGGTGTTGAAGATGACGTCTCCCTTGCCGTGGTTACCAATGCCCCAGCCGTCGAGAATCATCAAAAGAGCTTTTTTTGCCATAACTTGAATTTTATTTAGTCAATTAGTTATCTGGTTGTATAGTCGTTTGCGGCTAATTTCGGGTACAAAGTTACACTTTATATATGATATAAAGAAACAATCGGAGGAAAAAGTTTTTGAGTTTTTGAGTTTTATAGTTCAACGGCGGGCCAGCCGTAGTCCTGATAGTAGCAGTAGGGCAGTTCGTTCCGCTCGATGTACTCCTGCAACTGCTCCTGACGGATGGCTTCGCGCACTTCCTCGCTGCCGTGCATGTTCTGATAGATGTCGTAGTTGTCGCCAAAGATGCGTTTGGCGCTCGCTTCGTTGCCGGCACCGTCCTCGGTCTGCTCGAACGCCGTCACCTTGTAGCCGTCGCCCTCCTTGCTCAGAGTTATCTTTCCCGAGTGGTTGCCGCCGGAAACGGTCTTGAGCGTATCACCGCTGACGTTGTACCAGAACACCCAGAAGTCGCCCCACACGTATTCGTCTTCCTCATCTACTATCATCAGCGTGGGGATGCACAGCTCGCCTTGCAGGTACTGCGGACCGATTTCTTTCACCAGGTAGTCGCTGATGGCGCTACGAACAGCCTGCTCCTCACGGTTGATGGCGATGTAGCTGATGCAGTCCTGCTTGTGCTCGTCGAAGTCGGACATGAGCCACGTGCCGTTCACCTTCTCCATGTATAGCCGGTGCTCTTCGATGTCGCTTTCCGGGTCGAACGAGCCGTCTTCCCATTTCTGCCGCACATTGATGGTAGCGATGGCGTGTGTCGCGTCGGTCTGTTCCACTCCGGCGACCTCAAAGTCAGCGATTGTGCCGCCGTTGCCGGTCACGAAGTAGTAGAGCCATTCGTGGTCCATCGCCTCGTGGCTGGGGAGGTTGAACATTGTGTCAAGCACGGCATAGAAGTCCTCGGTCATGTAGTCCCGCGACTGCTCCAGCAGCTTATGGTCGGGAATGTACTTGCAAAGTTCCGCAGCCCTTTCCATCAGCTGCTCATCCTTGTTTCCGCAGGCAGCCAGCATCATCCCAGCCGCCAGCAATAAAAGCATCTTTTTCATAATGTATATATCTTTTTTCCAATATCAAAGTCACATTATCTATGTGTTTGGTCCTGCAAAGATACAAAAACTTTGTGAGATAACAGCGATTATTCAACAAAAAAAAAGACAGTTTCATACCGAACCCTTTGGTGAAGTTGTATTAAATTTGTATCTTTGCACTGGATAATCAAGAAATCGTTAACTTTTTAGTGTATGGAACTCATATATTTAATATATCTCATCATTGGCATCGTTCTGGGAGCAGCGGGCGTTTACTTTGCCATGCGGACACAGGTGCAGGCGGGTAAGGAACGTGTTACCCTGACCGAACAGCAGAAGCAGCAGGAGGGCGATTCTCTTCGTCAGCAGATGCGTGACCAGCAGGAGACTTTCCGCCAGCAGATGCAGGCGCTGCAAGAGTCGCAGCAGCAACAGGTGCGTGAGCAACGGGAGTCCCTTCACCAACAGATGGCTTTGCTTCGCGAACAGATGAGCACCACGTCTGAGCGCGTCTTGAAAGAACGAGCCGTTGAGCTCTCTGCCGTCAATAGCGAACAGCTTTCCAAGATTCTTAATCCCCTGCAACAGAACCTGCAACTCATGCGGACGCAGGCGGAAAAAATGCAGAAGGACCACGACGATTCCCTGCGCGAACTGAAGACTGCCATACAGATAAATATGGAACGCGAACGGGCGATGGGCGAGCAGACGGAACGTTTGGCTCAGGCGCTCACGGGTCAGAACAAGGTGCAGGGCAACTTCGGAGAACTCAAGCTGAGTCAGATACTGGAGCAGATGGAGTTGGAACGCGGTTTGCAGTACGATACGCAGGAGACGATGCGCGACAAAGAGGGACGTCCCATCACGAGCGAGGAGGGTCGTCGTATGATTCCCGATGCCGTGCTGCACTTCCCCGATGGTCGCGACGTCATCATCGACAGCAAGATGTCCTTCACCGCTTTTGTCGATTACATGAATGCTGAGGACGACGACACGCGAAACGAGGCCCTTCGCCGCCACCTCGCCAGCATGAGGCAGCACGTCCGCGAACTGGCACAGAAGCAGTATTTCCGCTATGCCAAGAGCGACAAGGGCCGCCTCGACTTCGTACTGATGTATGTCTTTCAGGAGAGTGCCCTGCAACTTGCTCTGCAAAGCGACACGACGCTATGGAAGGATGCCTACGACCAGGGCGTCATCATTTCAGGCAGCCAGTCGCTCTACATGACCTTGCGCGTGCTTGAACTCACTTGGAAGCAGACGCGGCAAGTGGAGAACCAGGAAAAGATGATGCAGTGCGCCAACACCCTCGTGGAGCGCGTGCAGCTTTTTGCCGAACGTTTCGCGAGGGTCGGTGAATTGCTCGATAAGACACGCCGTGGGTTCGACGACCTCACTGTTGTCACCGCTCCCTCCGGTCCCAGCATCACCACTGCCGCCCGCAATCTCCTCAAGTATGGTGCCCAGGAGAACAAGAAGAAGAAATCCCTGAATGCCGCACCCACTTTGTTAGATACTCCCGCTACAGAAGAAGCATCAACAGAAGAAGAATAATATACCCTACCTTTCGAATCTATATTTCCCTTGCTCCACCTGGATGGTGTCTTTGGGCAGGTAAATCGTAGCCGTACTGCCAACGGGCACTCGCACTTCCAATGAACGAAGTTGCCCTTCGTGACTGATGACGTGCGACGAGAGCAGACCCTGCGGCGTTTGCAGGGCATAATACACCGTATCGACACCAACCGCAGGCACGGGCCGCACTTCGAAATGGCGATAACCGGCACCCTCGGTCGTCACGTTGACGCCTGCCAACCTGCGTGACAGCCATGTAAGGCCGCCTCCGAACATCGGATGGTTGTGCGAGTTCTGACCGTCCCATTGTTCCCAAGTGACGGTGGCACCCTGCTCAATCCAATGCCCATAGCTGGGATAGTCCGTTTTCAGGATGGCTGTGGTAGCCACGTCGTGAAGTCCGCAGTCCGTCAGCGTCTCGAAGAAGAACTTGGTGGTGACGAAGCCCGTATTGATGTGTCCGCCATGTGTCTCCATGATTTCCCGTCGCAGCGTCTCTACGACAGCAGCCTTGCGCTCTTCTGGCACACCCATGTAGAGTGCCAGAATGTTCGGTCCGAAGTCGCCGTAGGTGGCGTTTTCGGCATCAAAGAACTTGCGATGGAAGGCTTCACGAGTACGCTGGGCAATGCCATTACACTCCTCATACCCAGCTTCATCTCCCAACACCTGAGCAGCCTTAGCCGCATTAGTGGCGCAAAGCCAGAGGTAGAAGGTGTGTACCTTTTCGTCGGAGGGCATATCATAAGGCGGCACCCAGTCGCCCAGGTTGAGCCAGTAGCAAGGTTCCTTCGTTTCGTAGTTGAGCTTCTGCTGGAACATCGTACCCTCGGGCGTGAGCCAAGTGAGCATGTGACGTAGCTGGTCGCGCATCGGCTGGTAGCACAGGCGCAGCTGTTGCAGGTCGCCATATTGCAGATAGTATTCCCACGGAATCACATTCATAGCCGCGCCCCAAGCCACGCCGCCGCCGCAGGTGGGTTGCCAGGGAGCACCGTTGGGCACGTAGCCACTTTCTGGGTTCTGCGCATCCCGCATGTCGCGCAGCCACTTCTGATAGAAAGCAGCGGCATCGAAATTCAGCATCACCATGGCAGCCGCTATCTGACCGTCGCCCGTATAGGGTAGGCGTTCGCGGTGCGGACAATCGCTGGCGATGCAACCATGCATGTTGTCCATCTGCGAGCGTTGCCAGATGGCATTGATTTTATTGAGCAGAGGATGGCTGCAATGAAACTCGGCAGAGAGGGGAACACCGGTATTCACGGCTTCCGCCTGGATCTGACTTGGCGTGAGGCTGTTGAGCCCCCGCACCTTGACCTGCGAGAAGACATACCAGGTGAAGCGCGGTGCATAGCTCTCGCCCGTGGGTGTACCCTTACAATAGTATTCCTGAATGCCTAAGGGCGACTCGCAGACATATTCCACCTGCACCTTCTGTCCAGCCTTGCCCTGGATGTCTTTCAGGCGTACCCATCCGGCAATCTCCTTTTCGAAGGACACGACAATGATGCTGTCCTGATTCTCTACCTTGAGCGGTTGGAGCACTTCGGTGATGCGGTCAGTTGGCGATGTATGAGCCGTCAGCTGTCCCACGGGAGCCACGGCTCTCTGCGCTGGTTTCCAGTCGCTCTCGTCGCAGTCGGCCTCTGCCCATCGGGGTGTTTCTAAGCGCGCATCATAGACTTCTCCGTCATAGACACCAGTCAGGGTGATGGCCGATGGACGCGTGAGCCACGTCTCGTCGGTACAGATGCGCTCCTGCGTACCGTCATCGTAGGTGATTTCTAACTGACAGAGCAGACAGGGTTCCCCGAAGGCACCTACATGATAGCTCGTGGAATGGTAGAAGCCGTCGCCCAGCATAGCACCCAGCGCATTGCGGCCGTTTTGCAGCAGGCGGGTGACGTCGTAGGAGAGGTAGAGGACGCGGTAGGCCGTGAAGCGGTTCTCCAGAGCGATGCCGCCCTTGTCCAGTCCCTCGCGGGTAGTGTAGTTGGTGAAGTTCGGTACCAGATGGTCCTCCCCAACCCTATGGCCGTTCACGTACAGCTCAAAGTAGCCTCCGGCTGTTACATACACCTTGGCTTTCTGCACCCTACGGTTCAGCGTGAAAGCCTTACGGAAGAGCGGAGCACCCTGTGCCTGATGTGCCGTAATCCACTTGGCGTACCATTCCTCGGGTCTCAGCAATCCCATGCCCCAATGAGCAACGGAGCTCCACTTGGAGCGCTTCCCGTTTACGTCCCACGTCCGAACCATCCAGTAGCAGTCCTGACCGGAGGAGAGTTCACGCCCTGCATAGGGCACCAGCACACTCTGGTCGCTGGGCACGCGTCCGCTGTCCCACAGGTCGTAGTTGCCCTTACGAAGCCTTTCTTCCGACGATGCCACCACGATACGGTAGGCTGTCTGGCGCTGACCCTTCACGCGTTCGTTCTTCGGCTCGTTTACCCACGACAGTCGCGGCTGCGGCACATCTACTACATCCGGATTCACACAATGTTCCACA
This sequence comes from Bacteroidaceae bacterium, assembly GCA_024697945.1. Taxonomy (GTDB): domain Bacteria; phylum Bacteroidota; class Bacteroidia; order Bacteroidales; family Bacteroidaceae; genus Physcousia. The sequence continues at coordinate 520 of JAILRU010000013.1, read as the reverse complement.
CGCAAAGAGCCCACACACAGCTGAGCCTGCATCCCGACAGGCAGGAACAAAAGCAACAGAGAGATAATTTTCGTCAATTTCATATTATTACATTTTCTGCGTACAAATATACGAATAAATAAAGAAACCAGCAGCTTTTTTCTGCCCTTTCTCGAGTAAAACGGGACATTTGCGGGATTCCTTTTAACATTTCTGTCCTCGGAGAAGCGGAAATCCGGAAAAATGTCGTATCTTTGCGTTCACTAAAACAAAAATAATATGGCAAAGAAGAGCGAAAATACATTCATGGGTGTTACTATTAAAACTATCTTTTCCTTCATCCTAACCCTCGCTGTCACATTCTCCTTTGCCGCCTCCCCTGATAGCCTGAAAAGAGACTTGGAGGACTACGACTATCTGGTCAGTTTCGTGGAAGAGAACTACGCACCCTTCGATGCCATCATGCAGAAAGGCTACAAGCGGGAATACAAAGCCCTCAAGAAGCGACTCCGCAAGCAACTATGCAAAGGAGAGGCCGATT
>JAILRU010000135.1 GCA_024697945.1 Bacteroidaceae bacterium | reverse complement strand
ACCGACATTCATAATTATGCAGTTTTTGGACTGCAAAATTACTCTGTCATTTTCAAATCAAAAAATCAAAGATCGCTCTGAAACCCTTATTAACAAAGGGATATATGAAGTTAAATTAAAATTTATCGCATCACTAATATTTCGGCTACTAAATGTACCGTTCTGCTGCGTCATTGTGCACTTTGTCAGATATAGCGGGATGATTATTGAAAGTATGCGCCCACCTTCCCCTTACCCCTTCAAGCATTACATGGGCTTTATGCTGCCGATAACCCTCGAAGTTGAATTCTCAGCCGTCAGCGAGTGCAAAAGGTTTCTGATATGATTTGTTATCCGTGTAGAAATTCAGCTGAGAATGTCGTTTCCACCTTAATATATATTAAAATCATACACGTTCTGCAAGAAAAACGTGCAGAATGAACGTAAAGTCAGAATAAATCATTAACTTTGCAAACAGAGTTTGCAGAATGTGTTTTTGGAGGTTGTTTCTTCGGGGCATGTGAAGCGATGACAGTTAAGGATTGTGAGACGTAATGTTGAGCAATTTAGTGTAAAACAAAAATAGAAATAATAACATTAAAATGAAAATTCTGCTCCCAAAACACGTCGCGAGCGTGTAAAAACGCGCAGAATGTGTCGGATTTAAGGTGCCAGTACTTTACACTAAACCTGAAGTAGCTGATTATCAACATCTGTTAGCCGCCGCGCAGGCTGTAGTGGAAGGATAATGCCCTGAAACCAATGTTAGCAAAAGCCCCTGCCGTAATGGTGGGGGCTTATTATTCCTTCACATGAAGCTTTCCATTCTTGTTCCGACATTGCCGAGCACTGGGACGTGATGGAGACCATCGCTCCCGAAAACGAATGGAAGCACCAGAACGGCAAATACAACTTTTAGAGTAGCAAGTGCCATCAACCTTGCTTGAAAGGCCGGGCCGCGATAAAAGTCAACAAAGTTAACTTACATATGACTTCAATTAAAGTTAAACATGAGTTCAACATGACACTTTTCCGACATCATACAACTAACATCAGCCATCTAACATCCATCTCCGAAGCAAACCAACGAGGCTGTAAAAATGCTCCGCAACTACATTTGGCTGAAAGGCTGAATCTATGCAAACGTTATTGTCTGTTTTTATTATGAACACAGGATATCGTTATCAATGGAGTCCCGCGGAAAGATTTTTGTCGGTTGTCGGAGCCGCCTATATATATAGCGGCACCAACGACCGACAGGAATCCGCCACAAACGACCTTACCCTTTGTCAGTAGCGTGCCTTCCTTCCTGCCAGAGCGATAGTAATCCTATGGCGGAAGGATTAGTAATCCTATGAAGGGAGGAATAGTAATCCTTCGAAGGGAGGAATAGTAATCCTCCAACAGGAAGAACAGGACGCTAATTCATGAACATCTGCACGCTCTTCCATATATTTTTTTGCGATTTTAATGTCACAATGTCATACTTATTGATTTACGGAGAGTTGTGGTGTGACATTGTGACATTAAATTGCGAATTTGGCACAAAAAACGCATGAAAATACTATCCTTTTTCTCAAAATTGCCATTGAGAAGCAGATTTTTCTACAGTGCGTAGAAAAACTTTTTCCTCCGAAGAGAAAAAATAATTCCCGTGCGTAGTAATATAAAAGTGCATGTTCTATCATGCAAAAGGTGCACGTTTGGCGAGAAGAAAGAGGCATCCAAATGGGGAGAAAGACCTATCTGAATAGGGATAAAACACTATGTTCTTAGGGAGAGTATACTATGTTTGTGAATTTGCAGCGAGCGGTGAAAATATTTTCAGCGGCCGCTGAAAACAATCATAGCGGGCGCTGCAAATATTTGCAGCGCCCGCTATGAACCAAATTCTATAGTCTATGTATAGTCCTCCAGAAGAAGTGCCGTTTACTTGACAGCAATCTTCTTGCCGCTCATTACGACAATGCCATGGTAACCCTTGCCTACTTTCTGTCCGTGGAGGTTGTAAAGGACTTCATCATTATCCCATTGACCACCTGCCATTGAGCTTTCATCCTTAATTTCTCCGATGCCCACGGGTTCCTCGCCCTCGACAGGCGAGCTGAGCAGATAGAACTCGTCGATGACCTCGCCACCTACTACGTCTGTACCATAAACGGCGGTGATGTCGAAGTACTTGCCTGTGATGGTCTTGGGCAGACTGATGGCTGGTGATTTGATCTGGAACTTGTTCCAAAGTCGGATACGGTGGTCGCCTACAACGGCATATACGCCGCCGTCACGCACCAGCGTCATTCCTTTCACCAGTACCATCTCGGCATAGTGGTCTGGGGTGAGTTCCTCGGCAAAGAGCTCGATGGGCAGAGCTGCCTCGCCACTGGTGACGGTGAGATCTTCCACGACCATCTCGCCCTCTGAGGGTGTGAACGCCGGCATGTTGTTGATGTATGTGAGCCGGCCGAAGATGTCGCCGCTCAGGATATCGTTTTTGCTGACGTTGAGCCCTGTACCGGAGAGCAGCAGGGTGCCAGTGGCATCGCGCAGATAGACGTCGTCGTCATAAACATAAAGCACCTGTGCGTCGTGGAGCGTGAGGAGGGCATCGTCGCCCTCGTTCATGGCACAGAACGTTGCGATGTCAGGAACCTCGTTGAGTAGCGTCACCGTCACGGTGCAAGTGTCCGAGACAGCTTCATTGGCTGTGACGATGATTTGGGCTACACCTTCGCTTAGGGCTGTCACCAAGCCTTCTTCATCAACTGTGGCCACGGCCTCGTTGTCGCTGACGAAACTGAGGTTGCAGGGAGCGGACTCCGGGTCTGGTATGGCTGTCAACTGCACTTGGCTTCCCACGCTAAGCCGGTAGCTGTCATTGGTGAAAGTGATGTCGGTGAGCGCATTGACGTTGTAGGTCTCGAAGGTGATGACGCCATTGGTCTCCTTGATGTTGCGCAGACCGAGGAAAGAGGGCTTGCCGGACCATGTCTTCAGGTTCGGAGTGGTCTCGTTGTTGATGGCCCTCACTTTTCGCGTGCCGGGGAAAGGGTCGCTGGCAGCGGCAATGGAGACGCTGTAATCAGTGGACCTCACGCCTCCGGCACGTATCAGCTCATAGTAGGGATGTTTGGGATTGTCGTTCACGGTGTTGCCAAGCCATGCTGAGGTATTGGTGGAATCGACGCGGAAGATGAGCATGCCGTGACCTGGCAGGTAGGCATCCCACTTTTCTCTCTGGCGGTTCTCGAGGTAGAAGGACTCCTTCTTGACCGTCGTATATAGGCGATAGCCCGTGTTGCTGGTATGGATTGGTTCGAGGCTGAGGGTGTCTGCCTCGCTGATGAGCTGTGGCTGGGCAAATCCCAGCGCATAGCGCTCGAAGAGGGAGTAGCCGCAGGGAGTACGCCCGTAGTTGAGGTCCTCACCCGTGGACATGACGGACCATGAGTCGGGGTGCACGCAATCTCCGCTGTTCTGGTTGTTGGTGTCGTAGAAATCAGGGAGGCCGAGGACGTGGCTGAATTCATGGCACATGGTGCCGATGCCTTCGAGCACACTCCAGTCCTTGGTGCCTTGAAGTTCGTTGGAACAGGCATATCTGCCCAGATAGACACCATCCTTCTTGACGTTGCGCTCGTAGCGGACGTCGTGCTGATGAGGCCATAGCAGTCGGCTGTCGTTACCCTGGATGTAGGAACCCAGTCCAGCGAAGATGAAGTAGATTATATCGACCGCTCCGTCGCCATCGACATCATAGTCCTTGAAGTTCACCAGGGAGTCGGCTGCGGCGCAGGCATCGACAGCCAACTGGACGCCGCGCTTGGTGCCCTCTGGATAGTACTGGCTGCGGTTGATGCGGACTGGCCCCACGACATCGAAGTACGGGAGGAACTGGCCGTTGGAGTTGTCGCGGAAATAGTCGCGAATACTGCCCGTGAAGCTTATATAGTTTCCGCTGTAGAAGTTAGTACGGTCGTTGCCGGTGTAGTCGTCGGCATTGATCATCTCTTCCATGATGTCGTGATAGTCTTCGTAGCGGAAAGCGCAGTCGTTAAACTCCACGAGTATCACCAGTCCGCGGAACTTGGAATAGTCGTACTGAGGCGCATGGCTTCTGTTGCTGAGCGTTCGGGCACGCTGAGCACGGTTCTGCCGCTGCATCTGTGCCATCTGCTCGGTCATCTGCGGCCTGAGGCGACCGACGCTCTGCACGTAGCTGTTTTCCGCCACCGTGCGCTCGCCGGCATCATGGGCAAGCAGGGCTGTGGGAGCAAGCTGACCTTCATCGTCCAACTGGGCATAGACGTAGGCTCCGTCGTCGCGACGTACCAGCGAATAGCCATCGTCTGTAGTATTATAATGAAGGTATTCGTCGCCAACCAGACGGATGGTGACATGTGTGCCGTCAGGCTGAGGCACGCGCGTGGTGCCTCGATAAGCCGGACGAGCATAGAAAATGGCGATGCCATACAGCATCGCCATTATAGTCATTAGGAGTCTTCTCATTTAACAAGCACCTTGAACTTGGTTCGAGCTCGCTCACGCTCGATAAAGCATGAGCAAGCTCTGCTTTATTCTCACTTAATCACGACCTTCTTGCCGTCCTTCACGACAATGCCCTTATGGTTCTTACCAACGGGTTGTCCGGCCAGATTGTATGCACGGCTGTTCTTGATGGGAGTCTTCTCGACGATGGTGTTGATGCCATCGGGATCAATGTCCTGAGTAACAGTAACGGTCAGCTTGGCGCCAGTCTGGAAGTACACAATCTGACAGGTGCGGTTCTCCACACCTTCGGGAAGTGCCTCGGTAGTAAATACCAGGTCGTAGTCGATACCATTGACGAAGTACTCGTACTCTTCGCCATCGTCATCAATACCTGTGGCTGTGGTGTAGTCCTCGTTAGCAACCTCAACGGTAAGCCATTCGGGAATCTCTTCAACCTCCTCGCCATCAACAAGAATACTCTCGATGTAAAGATCGTAAGTGGGCTCCTCGGTCTCTTCGTCTGTAGAATAGTACATAGGATCAACGTGGATGGAAGAAGTGCCGCCTTCCTTGGCAAAGATCAGGTTGGTGTCGTCCTCTGTGTGGAGATAGCCGTAGGTGGCATCCAACAGACCGATGAACAGCATGGGCCAGCCGCCACCATATGAACGCAGCCTCGTTTCGCCAATTGCCTGGAACCAAGTCGAGGTGTTCTCGTTGAAGTTGAGGTCCTGGCTGCCAAGCACACCACTGAAGGTGCCGTTGTCCCAACCCTCGATGACAATCACGAACTCGTCCTCGATGAACAGGTAATCCACTGCCTCGCTCATACCGAACTCATCTTCTGTATAGAGCTCTGTGAACTCAACAGCAGTCAGGCCAGCATCATAGTCGGCATTCACATTGTCCATTGTGGCGTCGCTCTCGGCAATCACATCACCCAGGGTGAGGTTGCCTGTAGCACTGCGGTTGCACTTGCACAGCTTAATATGCAGATTGAAGTCTTCCTGCGGTTCAAACGATACCATAGGCAGTGTTACACCCGTAAGGTAGAGGGGCGTAGATGGCTTGCCCTGATAAGAATAGATGGTGGCAATCCTTGAAATGTTGTATTGATCAGCATAGTTCGGGGTACCAAAGTTGACATAGAATGTCAGGTCGAAGTCGGGATTCTGGCGGGTGATTACAGAGTATGTGCCATCAGAGAACTGGAAGGCACTGGCTCCCTGACCAGCGTAAGCATGGATGGCCTCATAGAGAGGTCCATCATTATTATTGTTAGGTGCATGACCTACACCCCAGCTATAGGGCAGAGATGCTGCATCCTGGTTGTATGCTGTGAGGGTGAACTCCTCATAGACAGCACCACCCTTGGTGTTCAGGGTGAAGTTCCTCTTGTCGCTGGTGATGGTTGTCTCCTCATCGTCGTCGCCGTATTCCTTAACAGACCAGTCATAGGCAGTGGTGATATCCATGGTGAGGTTGCGGAACGTAGTGGGAGCGTAAGCACCCATAATTGCCAAGTTGTCATTGTAGCTATAGCCAGAATAGCCTAAGCCTGCAAAGAGAACCAACTCATCGGGCTCGCATGCTACATCCATAGGAGATTCAGCAGGAGCATTGGGCAGACGATACTTCACATTTTCGATATAAAGGTAACCGCCCTCATAGGTTTCATAAGATGCATCGAACTTGTTTGTGCTCCATGCACCAATGATGATACTTTCACCCTCAACGGTTGTCAGAGAACCATCCTCACCAACAGTGAGTATGATCTTACCTTCCTGATCAGTAGCACTGAAAAGAATAACATATTCTGGGTTCTCTTCGTCATCTATGCTAGCAATGAGCTGAGGCTTCACTGTTATGGTGTTGCCGTCCTGTGTGTATTCCACGTCAATACCGTTGGGATAGAGCTCGGAGAACAATTCGGGCTCGGGAATCATATCAATGAAGAAGTTAACCACCTCGTCATCCATTGTTGTAGTGCCGCGCTGCATTACCCAGTCAGCAGGCTGATTGGCAAAATAGTCCACGCCGTGACCGTAGTACTCCTGGTCAACAGAAGTCTCAATGTGGTAATAATAGGCTACGTTGGCAATCAGTTCCCAATAGCCGAGGAAGGCTTCGCCCAACTCTTCAGCGTCCTCGTCGAAGTCGAACTCAACGCCATCAAATTCGGCCAACATAATCCAGTTGCCGTCTGTGAATGTGAGCTTCCCGCTTTCGTCGAGTTCCAAGGTCATGGTACAGTCGTCGCTGGTAGCAGAACAGATGGTGAGGTAGTGAGTGTTACCGCTATCTTCGTCTTCAAAATTTGCGACAGCTTGAGGTGCGATGGTTATGCCACCGTTGTCATCAATGGTGTATTCCACGGGAATGCCATTGGGATAGAGCTCAGAAAGGTATTCGGGGGTGGGGATAATGCCTACAAAGGCGTTGACCACCTCTTCTTCTCCTGTTTCTTCATCGGTGTAAGTCTCTGTCACAGGAGTCATGGTCCATTGCTTGGATTCGCCTGTCTCATAGTCATAACCCATTCCGGTGTATGCCTCAGCAAAAGCGGGAGCCTTGCGAGAAGCCTTGGCCTGAGTGGAAGCCTGGGGGTTCAAGGTCAGCATAGCCTTCAGGTTCTGCATCTTGCGGTTCTGCACCTGGCCTTTAGCCAGGGCCTTGGTCTGCTTGACGGGCTGAGAAGCCAAGGCGCGCTGAGCACGTGTGACAGGCTTCATCTTAGCAATGTCAAGGGTGAGCTTGTTTGTGGGGACATAAGTCCTCTTGGCCAGACCCTCAAGGGGAGCAACGGCCTGGAAAGTACGTTTCGTCTGTGGCATGCTTGCCATCTTAGTCTTCGTGTTGGTCTGATGATTGACCGATGGTTGGGACTTGAACTGAGCGCTTGCTGTCAGTCCGGCCAATGCCATCACTGTGAGAAGTAACAGTTTCTTCATAATGTTATAATATTAATAAGTTATTGTATGTTGTTTATTTCAGATGATATTCTTTTTCTCCCTCCACAGCGTGCAACTCACATTCTGTCGGAAGGAAATAGTCGTCGGGAACAATGTTGTATGTGCCGGAGAGTGTGGCAGCAAACAGGCGTACCGCAGGCTCGACGTTACTCTTCTTGCCGATATTGGCAAGGTTGCCGTCAAGTTTTTCTTCATCGCTATATGATATCTGCATCTGCCCATAAGCCGAACGCTTGGTGGTCAGCGAAATACCAGCCGTGTTGGTCTTGGTCTTGGCTGTATTGGTATAGAATGCTATCACCAATCCCTTTACTGCTCCGTTGCCTGTAGAGCGGCCAAGTCCCACCTTTGCCAGTGAGTAGTTTTTGTTGAACGCTGCTAACTCCGCGTCAATTTGCTGCAGCAAGGCTTTCTGCTCATCTGAGAAATCCTCCATGTCGAAGTTCCATGTGGTGCTACGTACATTGACGATGTAGTTGTCCCAAGTTGCGATTATCTTCACAGTGCCGTCTTCATTGATGAGTGCCGTGTTTTCCTCATTCAGCTTAAACTCCTGGAAGAAATGACCGGCAAGGGTGTCCTTCCACTCATTGCGGAAGCCATACGGTGTGAAGCAGCAGGAAACGGAATCCACCTTCAGGGGATTATCCACGCGGTCCGAGATACGATAACGTCCGTTCTTGATTCCTACACAAAACAGGGTGTCTTCCTCTGCTGTTATGTAGTAGGAGTCGATAGTCTTGTTCGTAATGCGGTCCTTCATTGTCTCTGTGTCTTGAATGTAGGTCTGCCAGTCGCGGTCTGCCTTCACCATGTGAATCAGAGCGTCATAGCGTTCGCCACGGAGAACGAGTTCGTTCTCGCTCATTGACTTCACGACGAGGTTCTGGTCGCCCTGCATACCGGCACCGTCCTTCAAAAGCTGCTTGGGGGCTGCCCAGGGTGCAACAGGGTCAACGAAGGGGGTGAGTATATCATTCCATGTGTTGAAGGCAAGCACAAGACCGTCCTCGCGAATCAATTCGTAGAGGCTGGATGCTTCGGTGTATTTGCCTGCATTGCCATTACGCAGAAAGCGATGGTTGCCAGCCATTGTCACCTTGCCACCTCTCTCGAACTTGGCAAAGAGGTTGAAACCCTCGAATACTGACACACCGCGGCCGGTATAATATTGAATCACCCAACCTTCCGGCGCATTCACCAGTATGTCCTGTAGCTTTTCAGAATTGTGCTCTATGCGCAGGGCTGCACTCTCCTCAAAGAGATCCTCCTCCTGGAAACGTGAACAGCCGGTAAGTGCTATGGTGGCCAATGCCACACTTATCGTGAATATTCTTATATCTTTCTTCATCGTTGTCATTCTTTGAGGTTAATTGAGCTCATAAATGGTAATTTCCTTGAGGTAGTCGTTAATGGCGTTCTGGCGCTCGCGAACTTCGTGGCGAAGCTTGAAAGCATAGAGCCCCCACTTCTCTGTGTACCACTTGGTGGCAATATCCAGTTTCTTCAATAAGGCGTTGATGCCTGTCAGTTCGTCCTTAGTAGAAATCTCCACCCAAGGCAGGAAGTCGTCCTTGAACGAAGTGAACTTGCGGAATTCCTTATATCTATACTGGGCAACGTATGCTGTTGCCTCCTTGTTAACTACCTGATATGCTCCACCTATCAAGCGATGTTCGTCGAGCACATAACGTTCTGTCGATTCATATTCACCCGTCTGGTCGTTGTACTCCGACTCCTCGTAGAGCGTGAAGTTGTTCCAGTGACCGGTGGGATCATCCAAATTAATCTCAAGGGAGTCGATAAGTTCAAGGATATCTTCCTTATCGCCCTGTCGCAAACCCATAGAAGCTGCATTGATAATGCGGTTCATCCAACGATAGTCGGTGTCAGTAATCATGCAGGAAAGGGTCTCCACAAAATCCTCGTAGGTAGCAGAAGAGGCATAGTGTGTGACATAGCCGTTCTGATGCGTCCAGACGGAGTCGCGGTCCTGCCAGTTGATGGGGTCATAACTACCTGACGTTATCTGTCCGAAGGTAATGGGATAAGACTTCGTCTGGTGCAGGATGTGGGAGAACTCGTGATGCATGGTGTGGAAATAGTTCTCGTTGAGGATATTCACATCTTCTCCGGTATAGTTGACGTCTTCAGAATAGGGCTTCATCTCGTTTATCTTGTAGAGGGTGATCTTCACACCACCTGAAGCAGTACCCAGCACTTCGGTACCCGTAGTGGGACTGTAGCCAGAAGAACCGATGAAATGGAAAATGCGTGGACCATACTTCTTCATGAAGTCTTCGCCGGCATACTTGGTATATACATCATAGAACAAGTAGCGGATGAAGTGAGCCAAGAGCTGCGAACGATTGTAGTCGGCAGGTGTAAGCTGGAAGTTCAGGTCGGAAGCCGACAGGTCGAAGCGGTACTTCACATCGACATTGTAGGGAACAACGAAATTGTCGTAGAGCCATTTGTCGAAGGGATAGGTTGCCTTTGTCTCATCTACAGCAGGAATGTCGGTGTCAAAGATTGAATCCGTAAAATCATCTCCGCCGCGACAAGAGGAAAATGCAGCTACTACAGCTGTTATGCCTAATATATAGAGTATCTTTTTCATTTTTCTGCCTCGAATTTATAAATTAACATCATTCGTTTGTTCTGTGTCATTGTCCTCCGAATCAAGGGTGTCACGCACAGGAGCAGACTTCAAACCATCTTCATCACCAGGAAGTTTCTGGGTTCGGTTGTTGGGAGGATAGCCTGCATCTATTACATTCTGAGGAATCTGCAGGACACGACGCGGGTCGTTCCATTGGAGATAGTCATGATGGATTTCATCTTCCTTGGGGTCGCGATAAGCATGGTGTACGGTGATGCCGTAACGCTTGATATCGAACCAGCGCAAACCCTCGAACATCGTCTCGATACGACGGAAGTGGAGGACGCAATGAATCATGCGTTTAGCATCGTCGGACAAAGCATCGTATGTCCATTCTGGACTCATATCCTGAGGATGTAAGTCGCTGATGTAGATATTATTGGTGTAGTCTCCCTTGTATTTGTTATTGATGCCGTCCTGTGTAAGTGGTTTGTCAACCATGTGGGAAACAGTCCATGATTCCAAGTCTTCCATAGCCTTGTCTGTCTGGCCTAAATAAATCTCTGCCTCAGCGCGGCAAAGCAGTGTCTCCTCAGCCGTAAAGGGCTGGTAGAGGATGTGGACATAACCAATGCCGGCAATCTTGTCGGTATATTCGAAGTACTCATAGACACGGAACAGCCAAGAGCCATATTCCGAGCCTGCTCCCCAACGATATATCTTTCCGTCGAATGCTTTGAGACGACCTGTCCAGTTGGGACCACCGCCTTCATAGAGGATGTCCTTTGTGGCATCTATATTCTCTGCCTTACTACCACTGTTGATAGCATAGCGACAAGCCGAAAGCATACGGTCGAACAACGAATAGGTGGCTTGTATCAAGTAGTTGCAAGCTGCTGTTTCGTCGTTGAAATCATTGAGCAGGGTGTTAATGGTGTTGGCACTCATCGAGGCCCATTTGCGCAAAGAGGCGGCGGGATTGCTTCCCAGAGCAGATGTGGCATACTCTACACACTTCTCATAGTCTCGCTTGTAGAGGTAGAAGCGGGCAGCAAAAGCGGCGGCCGCATTGCGGTTGAAGTGATAGGCTGGAACCAAGTACTTGGAGTCGTCAATGAGGTCAATGCCCTCCAGAATATCCCTTTCGATTAGGCGATATACTTCAGCGACGCTCTTGCGATACTTGGGATTGCTGTAATCCACATTGACCGTGTTCTCTACTTCGCTGACGTAGGGGATACCTACGTCATTGGCGCTCTGGGTCTCGTCCTTGTATGCCTCAGCAAATACATTGACAAGAACAAAGTGGAGATAGGCACGCAACAGGTGAGCCTCGCCCCATGAATGAGCTAACTCGCGGTCTTTTGCAGGGTCTTTACTCATTTCGAGCATAGCCTGAATAGCGTGGTTGGCTACAGCTATGCCTTGATAATATGATTCCCAGACGGTATAGGGAGTATCATCCTCGCCTACGCTATAGTTGTCAATATCTTCCCACTCGTATGCCTGTTCGTGGAAATGTGCATAGGCATCATTATGCGTGGCAGGCACCACAACATTGTTGTCTACCAGATTGTCGCCACTGAGCTCGCAGATGACAGCGGGGACGGAAATAGGATAACCAGAAGTGAGGAGCTTTTGTACCTTGTCAACCGTATCTATTTCTGTACGATTGTCAGGTGCCTCGTCGAGTGCTGTGCAGGAAACGAAGAGTGAAGCGTGAAGAATTAAGAATGCTGCGCCGAGCAAACTCATCAAGTTCATGCTTACCTTACATTCCCGTATGTTTTTTTTCATATTTCTCATAATTTCGTGTTTCATAATTCTACCTGAAACGGTAGCAAATTCTTCATTCTTCATTTAGAATCCTAAACGTAATGTAGCTGTAAATTGCTTTGAGATAGGAGCTGCCACACCACCGGAGTTAATGAATTCCGGGTCTTGGCCGTTCAGCTTCTTGTCGGCATAGAGCAGGCAGAGGTTTGTAGCAGCCAGTTTCAGGGAGGCACGACTGATGAACACCTTCTTCAGCCACTCTTCGGGCAACGTATAGGTGAGAGCCAGTTCCTTGAGACGGATGAAATCACCGAGGGCAATGCGCTCCGTAGAGTAGTTGTAGGCATTGTAGGCCGTACGCATTGCATACGAACCGTAGCGGTCAACCTGATTGCGAGAAGCAATGGTGGGAATGTTTGTCACATTCTCATCACCGGACATCACCCAACGGTTCTTGAACTCACGGGGCAGTGCCGAAAGGTCACTGTAAGCATAAGAGAATACAGGGTCAAGACGAACGACATTACCACCAGCGTATGTGATGAAGACATCAAGGTCAAGTCTGCCCCAATTCTTGCTCTTGTATGTGAAGGTGTTGTTGAACGATCCGTAGAAAGTCGGGTCGGACGGACCTTCATAAACAAGGAAATTCTGCAGGTTCTCTGTTTCCTGGAAGTTCACGTCGCCAATTGTCTTATTGCCAAATTCATTAATGACCTGTGGCAGACCTTCATCATTGAGTCCGGCAAACTGATAGCTGAAGATAGAGCGGACGGGATAGCCCTCAATCGCATAGCCCAAACCTGTCACCAAATCGACGGCGCGGCTTGCCACCTCGAGAGAGGTAATCTCGTTCTTCGCCTTGGAGAAGATAAAGTCGGAGGTCCACTTGAAACCTGCCTTGTCAATGTTGACCGTAGAGAGACCCAGTTCCACACCATGTGACTTCATGTCAGCCACATTGGCATATTTGGCAATCTCACCACCGGCACCTTGTGTATAGGTGCGACCTATCAAGTCGTAGTTGTTACGGCCGTAAATGTCGAACGTCAGGGCAATGCGTTCTTTCAGGAAGCTCATGTCGATACCGAAATTCCATTCGTGCTTCTTCTCATACGTCAACTCGGAGTTGCCGAGAGAGGAGATATAAATCTGAGACTCAGCAGCTGATGTGAAGGGACGCCATGTGTTTTTGGTCATGAAAATGGCCCTGGCATTGGTTACCCAAGATGGACCTGTATCAGCAGTCAAAGAATAGCTGCCGCGAAACTTCAATTGTGAGAGCCATGACTTGGTCCTCTCCATAAAAGGCTCGTTGCTAAGGTCGTATGAACCAGATACGTTCCATGTGGGCAGCCAACGGCTCTGATGGCTCTTGCCAAGACGGTTTGTACCCTCATAGCGGAACGTGCCGTTCAAAGTGTAGCGCTGGTCGTAATTATAGTTTAACTGACCGTAGTATGCCATCGTGTTAGTCAATGAATATGATTCGCCGAAATACTCGGTGTTCTCTTCATTCATCTGTTTGAGCCAGAGATACGGGGTATAAGTGATACCGCCATTCTCGAACTGATAACCCCAACCCGTCCAGGTTGTAGCTGTGCGCCGAACAGAAGAGTACTCGGTTCCCACCATGCCGTTGAGTGTGTGTTCTTTGTCACGCTTGTCCACGAATACATTATTGTAACTGGCCATACCACGGAAGGTGTTCGAACGCATGTTATCATCGTACTGATACTTGATACCGCCTGAGGGCAGGATGGACTCTGGCAGAGCCAGCTCATTGTCCGGGTCAGTATAAAGGAGGCTGTTGTTGTCACGAATCGTGGAGTTGTCGTCCTGTTCATCGACACCTGCGCGGTAAGCGTTGGCCTGATTAGCCTTGTCCATTACATTATGCTGACGCTTGGTATGCGATATGCGCGAAGAGATAAGTCCGTTCAGACGCACTGACTTGATGGGCTTGTACTCCAACTCGCCGCGGAACATCAGCTCCGTTACGTGAATGTCGTTGTAGTTGTATTCCAGCTCATCGAAGATGTTGAACCCAGTGTAGAAACGGGTATAATTGATGTTGGGGTCAAGACAGCGGCTGGTGTTCAGGGCATAGCTGAAGGGGTTGATGTCGAAGTCGCGCTTCACTTCACCTGTCACCACATCGGTAGTCCTGTTCAGTGAGCCCGGAGCTTCCTGCTTACGATAGCTTCCCTGTGCAGCCAACTTCACGGTAAGAATGTCACAACCCTTCTTTTCCTTCAGAATATCGTAGGAGGTATTGCCGTTGAAGGTGTAACGGCTCACGCTACTACGGTTGACAAACTGTCCGGGGTCGCTAAGTACGGACATAGAGAAATAATTCTGCGAACGGTCTGTGCCGCCTGAAATGCTGACGGAGTGGTTCTGTTGGAGGCTGTTTGAGAATAGGAGGTCGAACCAGTCTGTGTTGCGGAACTCTGCAGCCTGCAGATAGGCATTACGTGCAGCCTCAGTGTTCTGCAAACCGTATGTTCCCGTCACAGGGTCGTACGCACGAAGTTGCTGGAACATATAGCCATAGACGCCGGTGTTCTGGGCGTTGACCATATTGTCCAACTGGAGCCAGCCCTTGTCGTACATCTCCTTATAGACACCCATCATCTCTTGCGAGTTCATGATGTTGTAGTCGTTATAGCTGGGCTTGAAGCGCGTAGTGAACTCGCCTGTGTAGTTCACACTGGCATGACCCTTCGAACCTCTTTTGGTGGTAACGACAATCACACCGCCCATAGCACGTGCACCATAGATGGAGGTTGCGGAACCGTCCTTCAAAATGGTAAAGGACTCAATGTCGTCGGAGTTCAAACCTGCAACAGCACTGGAAATCAGTGTCTTCGCATCGCCGGAAGCCAAATCGTCGGCACTCACATCAACGTTGTCTTCGTAGATGACGCCATCCACAACCCAAAGGGGTTTGGAGTTACCATAAATAGAAGTCGCACCGCGCACTCGAATTTTAGGCGATGCACCAAAGGTGCCGGTCACATTCGTCACCTGCACACCTGCTACACGACCTTCTAACGAGCGGCTCACATCGGCCATACCGGACAACTTGATTTTCTCCGCATCCACAGTAGTGGCAGCACCGGTAAATAGGCGCTTGTCAATCTGTTGCTGACCTGTGGCAACAACCTCAGTCATTTGCGTGTACTCACTCTGCAACAGGATGCGCATGCCATTCTTGGCTTTTAGTTTCTCAGTGCGCATTCCTATCATTGAGACTACCAGAACAGCATTCGACTTAACGTCTGAGAGGGTAAATTTACCGTCAATGTCTGTAATGGCTCTCTGCTTTGTTCCCTCCACCAGAATATTCGCACCCATCAGGGGCTCGTTGTCGTCGGCAGAGATTACTGTTCCTGAAATACTTGTCTGACCCATTGCCATTCCAACATATAAGAACAGCGTCGCCAGGACAAGACTCATTCTTCTACATAAAAACATCTCTAATATATATACTTTTTACTGTTATTTTTTCATCTATATTACCACCCTGTTATCTTTCGATAGCTTCCCCTTTATTATTCTTATACATTATATATTAATATTAAGGGGTAGAAATATGCACAGATTTTGGGTAAAATCTGCTCGTTTTTCATACCAAAAGACGCACTTTTGGGCGCATTTGGGTGCAAAGGTAGTTAAAATCTTTCAAAAAACCGCTCTTTTTGCAAGAAAAAAGTTAAAAACTTATAACATTTAACATTTTTCCCTGCATAACTAACAAAAAACGAGACCTTCATGAGTCCCGTTTCTGCTTTTGCATAGTTGTACGGAATCAAGCGGTTATTTTCTTTCTATCCATGCAAGTGTGTCGCCACGGCGCACATGGGAAGCCTTCTTGGCGGAGATATCCACAAGGCGGCCTCCGATGCCGGCCTGGATGGGGATGAACTCACCCCATGTTGCCTGTACGTAGCAGAGGATGTCGCCGTCCTCATACTTCTGCCCGATGGAGGGTTCCAGACAGGGAATACCCTCACCGTCACCCTTGAACTCGTAGAAGACCTGACCATCAACAGGGCTGACCACAGCATCTGCTTTGGCGTGCTTGAAGGCCGAAAGTTCCTCGGGAGAAATCTTCACATTCCCCTTTGCCATCTTCTCAATTTTCATCTTCTCGAGGTCGCTGAGGAAGTTCTTCATGGCCTGTCCGCTCTTGAAGTTTCGATACTGTTCTGGGTGCATTGCCAGCTCAAACAGTTCCTCATCGTCCTGCCCGTATTCCCATCCATTCTCGTCCATCTCCTTGCGGAAATCGTCGAGTGCATTGGGGTAGAGTGTATGCGGGTCGGTGTCGGTGAATTCCTTGCCCTTTTCCTTGGCAAGGGCCACCAGCTCGGGAGCAATGGGGCCTGGCACCTTTCCGCTCTTACCCAGTATCATTCCCCACATTGCCTCGTCCATCATCACGAAGCGTCCCTTGCCCTGCGCCATAGTGAGCATGTTCATCAGGGCGATGTTCTTCGTGTACTGGCTGAACGGGGTAACCAATGGAGGATAGCCAACCATGGGCCAAACGTGCTCAACCTCGTTGAACAGGGCAACCAGCATATCGTCGGTGTTTAGTTCGGGTTCGCCTTTTTGCTTGCGCAGGTTGTTGATAGCTGTCTGTATGCCACCCAGGTCTGCCATCATCGAGCCCATCATGCCGCCAGGCAGACCGCTGCCAAGCAGAAGACTCGACATGTGCTTGTTGGCAGGGTTGATGAAGTAACCCAGCCAATCGTCGATGAACTCCTGAGTGAGCGAGCGAGCTTTCATGTAGGCCGACATATTAATCTCAGGCACGTCGAAGCCTTCGTTCTTGAGCATTGACTGCACGGAGATGATGTCCGGATGTACCTTGCCCCAGGAGAGAGGTTCGATAGCTGTATCGATGATGTCGGCTCCATTGTTGCACACTTCCAGAATGCTGGCCATTGAGAGACCTGGGCCGCTGTGGCCGTGATACTGGATGGTGATGTCGGGATGGTTCTTCTTAATCATGCCCGTGAGTTTGCCGAGCATTGCGGGCTGACCGATTCCGGCCATATCCTTCAGGCAAATTTCAGCTGCTCCGGCCTCTATCAGCTGATCAGCAATTGCCGAGTAGTATTCGGCTGTGTGGATGGGGCTGGTGGTGATGCACAGAGTGGCCTGTGGTATCATGCCGCCTTCCTTGGCCCACTTGATGCTGGGGATTATGTTGCGTACGTCGTTCAGGCCGCAGAAGATACGGGTGATGTTCGTGCCCTGCTTAGCTTTCACCTTGTACATCAGCTGGCGCACATCGTCGGGCACGGGGTACATACGCAGTGCATTCAGGCCACGGTCCAGCATGTGAGTCTTTATGCCAACTTCGTTGAAGGGCTTGCAGAAGGCGCGTACAGCCTCATTGGGGTTCTCGCCAGCCAGCAGGTTCACCTGTTCGAAGGCACCGCCGTTGGTCTCAACACGGTCGAAACAACCCATCTCGATAATGACGGGGGCTATGCGTGCCAACTGGTCTTTGCGTGGCTGGAACTTGCCGCTGCTCTGCCACATGTCTCTATATACGAGACTGAATCTAACTTTTTTCTTCATTATTTAGTCGTTTGGTCGTTCTGAGGTTTAGTCGTTAGGAAAAAGTAACCGAAGGTTTGTCGATAATTGAGGGCAAAGATATAGAAAAACTATGAACAATCAGCTATGAACCGTGAACAATTTTATCTTTTTTGCTCAATTTTGACGCTGACACCCTGACAAAGGACGCCAAAAGGCGGGTTCTCCTTCTCTATTGTAACGCTAACCTTCAAAACGGAGGGACATTCTTCGAGAACCGCAGCAGCAATTCTGGCAACCACATGTTCCAAGAGGTTGGAGGCGATGGCCATTTCCCTACGAGTGATACTGACGAAGCGGGAGTAGTCCGTAGTCCCATCCAACTGGTCATCCTTCCAAGCGGAAGTCTCCACTTCCGTCAGAGCCGAGATGGTGACGTAAAAATCTGCCCCAACCACGCGTTCTTGGGGATGACAACCATGATAGGCATACAACTTGATGCGATTGACGCTTATTTCCGCAATCCTTTTCATCGTTTCCTTTATAATATACCTTATCTAAACCCCAAAACTCCTCACTTTATAAACCCCTGACAGACAAGAGCTGCGAGGAGCCCTTCCGACATAGCTTCATTATCCTTGCGCGTGTAACGGAGGTCGGTAAACACTTGTGCCAGAGTTTCCTTGTTGTTGATTTCAACAAAGTGTTTGTTCTCCGGTAGGGCCTCGCGTTCGGTATAACAAGCATCAATGCGCTCTGGAGTGAAGGGGCAGTAGGTCTCCTGATGCAGAATGGCCTGAAGCGGCAGCCGGTCCGTTTGGTTGGGTTGCTCTGCCGGCCAGCCCACCGTGAGCGTAGCAACGGGAAATACCAGTTCAGGCAGTTCCAGAGCATCGATGATGACCCCGGGCTGATATACGGTAGTGCCCAGAAAACAAAGTCCCAGGCCCTCCTCTTCTGCCAGACAGCAGAAAGTCTGCGTGAAGAGCAGCGCATCCGTCGCAGCATTGATAAAGCTCAGCACATTGTCATAGCCTGGGCTCGCCTTGCGCTGTAAGCACCAGTCGGTGGTGCGGCGGAAGTCCGCGCAGATGGTCAGTACGACTGGAGCCTCGGTGACCATCGGCTGACAGAAGTGAGCGGGTGCCAGACGTTCCTTCATGGCCTCGGAGCGCGTCACTACGACGCTGTAGAGTTGCAGGTTGCCCATAGTCTGGGTACGTGAAGCTTCTTCTATTAAGCGATTCAGCAGCTCGTCGCTGACGGGCTGCTGAGTGTATTTGCGTATGGTCCTTCTTTGCTTGATGTTCATAGTTCCTTTCCTATCAGTTTCACTTCCAAATCCTCCAGATGTCGCTGCAGCTCTTTGTCAGCCTTCAGGCGGGTGTTAATCGTCTTGATGCCGTGCAGGACGGTGGCGTGGTCTCGATTGCCCACATAGATGCCTATCTTGCTGGCCGTGAGTTTCGTATGTTTATGTGCCAGATACATGCTCATTTGGCGGACCGTGACGACATTAGCCTTGCGGCTCTTGCCAAAGACTTCCTCCTCCTTGACATTGAAGTGCTCGCAGGCACAGGTGATAATCTGCTCGATGGTAACGACTTTCTTTTCGAACTTAATGCGGCCAGCCAGGATGCGTTTCGCAAAGTCCAGGTCAACGTCCTTGCCGTAAACGACAGAGTATGCAAGCAGGCTGTGGATGATGCCCTCCAGCTCACGGACGCTGTTGTTCACATTCCGCGAGATGTAGTTGATTACCTCATCGGGGATCTTCAGGCCATCATGCTTCACGAGATTGTGAAGGATGTCGCGTCGCAGGTTTTCCTCCGGCTTCTCCATCTCAGCCATCAAGCCGCTCTTGAAGCGGGTGATGAGGCGCTCCTCCATTCCCTGTAGCGATACAGGCGGACGGTCACAGGTCATGATAATCTGTTTGCCGTTCTGCCGCAGGTGGTTGAAGATGTGGAAGAAAGCATTCTGCGTACCCTTCAGGCCGATGAGCTCCTGCACGTCATCCACGATGAGCATATCGATGCTCTGGTAGAAGTGCATAAAGTCATTGAAGACATTATGGTTGCGGGCATCCGTGAACTGCACCATGAAGAGGTGGGCGCTCAGGTAGAGCACACGCTTCTCCGGATGCAGCTCCTTGGTGCGCACGCCGATGGCATTCACCAAGTGCGTCTTGCCCACACCGCTGGGACCGTAGATGAAGAGCGGGTTGAAAGTCATTTGCTCGGGGTGCTCTGCAATAGCCTGGCCCACGCTGCGAGGCAGTTTGTTGCTCGTGCCCTCGATGAAGTTGTTGAAGTTTTGGTGCAAGTTGAGCTGCGAATCCAGGTCTGCAGCCATTCCTACAGCCTGAGCCAGCACGGGCGACTGGTTCGCGGCGAATTTGCTTGGTGCAGCCTCTACAACCATGTTGTTGTCGCTCTCCTGATTCACTGTCACATTGTCGGCCACTTCAACCTCGTATGACAGCGTAACGTCGGCACCGAAGAAACGGTTGATGGTAATATGAATAAGACGACGGAAGTGCTCCTCCAGATATTCGAAGAAGAACTGGGACGGTATGTACACCGCCAGCTCCTTCTGAGCAGCATCGTACGACTTGAACCTCATCGGTGAGAACCAAGTCTGGAACTGTTGCTCGCTCACGTTGCTGCGGAACATCTCCATGCAACGCTGCCACAATATCTGTTCGTTCCTATTCATTTACTATAATAATGTATATTTTCTCGGGCAACCAAGGCTCAGATTTGCTTCACTGAAATTTTTCTCGAAATCGTCTGCAAAGGTACTACATTTTCTTCATTCTACCAAACTTTTTTCTGCACCAGAAAAAGAGCTCCGTTGCATAACATTCTGTATTTCAACAAACGTCATAAAAAGGCAAAACGCACACCCATTTTCCCTCTTGCAAAAGTACAATCAACTGAAAAATAATCTCTTACAAATCATAAATTATAAACCGCAAACAATAAACTATAAATCATAACCTATGTAATTATATAGAGTTACTATTTCTACGCACGACAGGATTTCATGTCCGTGTTATTTCGCCAAAATCTAAATAAAGAAAGAAATCGCTTATTCGAAAAAAATGTCTCTTTTTCCACAATAAAATGCCCTACCCATTCGTTTTTCATATAAAAGCTCATATCTCACCCCCGCCTATGGAACAAACTCTACCTCTACCATTCTTTCAGCCGAGCACAGCAGTCCTGGCCAAGATACGCCAATTCGCCCGTACCTTCCGACCACAGCCATACATCTTTATGACATGGGCATAGTGTTTGAATATATTAATTTTTAATTTTGAATTTATTAATTGCAAATTAATATGTTGCTCGCTCCTTCCCTCCTCGCAGCCAATTTCGCCAATCTCGAAGCCGAGATGAAGTGGTTCAATCAGAGTACTGCCGACTGGCTTCACCTTGATGTCATGGACGGCGTGTTTGTGCCAAACATCTCCTTCGGATTCCCTGTACTCAAACATGTGGCCCGCATCTGTCAGAAGCCGCTCGACGTGCACATGATGATTGTGCAGCCCGAGAAATTCATTGCTGAGGTGAAGGCGCTCGGTGCCTATCTGATGAACGTCCACTACGAGGCCTGCACCCATCTGCACCGTGTAATTTGGGAAATACACGAAGCTGGCATGAAGGCTGGCGTCACCCTCAATCCCTCCACCCCCATCTCCGTGCTTCAGGACATAGCAGCCGACGTCGATTTGGTGTTGCTGATGAGTGTCAATCCTGGCTTTGGCGGACAGAAATTCATTACCCACACCCTGCAGAAAATCGCTGAGCTGCGTCAGTTGCTCGACCGTACCGGCAGCAAGGCCCTCATCGAAGTCGATGGCGGTGTCAATCTCGATACAGGTCGTCAGCTGAGGGCAGCCGGAGCCGATGTGCTCGTCTCGGGCAGTTACGTCTTCTCTGCCCCCGACCCCATCCAAGCCTGCGCTGCACTTTCCGCTTTATGATATTCCAGCACCCCATGCTTTGGTGTGCCGCCTTCCTGATGACGGGCATAGCAATTGGGTTGCACTTCCCCTTACCCTATTACCTGCCCCTGCTTGCTGCCAGCGTGACAGCCTGTACCCTGTTGCGCAAGGGTCGTCATTGGCACGATGCCTTGACACTCCTTGTCTGGCTCCTGCTCGGTTGCAGCAGAGCCGCCCTTTCTCCAATCTGCGACTCAGAATCCCCTTGGCAGAGCACTGTCAGGCACGAGGCAAAGGCCGCACAGACCGCCCTTGTGTCGCGACTCAGGCAGGCAGGTCTCACGCCCGGCACACTTGCCCTCTGTTCCGCTTTGACGGTAGGGGAGAAGTCCGACCTGGAGTACAATACGCGCCGTGCATATCGTAATGTAGGTGTGAGCCATCTGCTGGCACTGAGTGGTATGCATCTCGGTATCATCTATGCCCTCCTCTACTTCCTGTTCATTCGCGGCATCTGCCACACCCGCTGGCGGTGGTTCTCGCTGCCCCTTGTCCTACTAAGTCTATGGGGCTATGCGTTGGTAGCCGGTATGCCCGTTTCGTTGGTGAGGGCCGCCATCATGCTTTCCGTCTTCACCGTCATCAGCCTGATGCAATACGACACCGACCCCCTGCATCCTCTTGCGCTGAGTGCCATCATCATCCTGCTGGCAGACCCTGCCGACCTGCTTAGCATCAGTTTCCAGCTTTCCTTTGCAGCCGTTTTCTTCATCCTCGCGCTGTGGACACCGCTTCGCGACAGGTTCCCCCAACTACCCTGGGCGGTGAGACTGCTGCTTGTGTCCTGCGTCGCCCAAATAGGCACGATGCCCCTGACGCTCTACTATTTTCACCAACTGCCCCTGCTTGCACCCCTACTGAGTCTGTTGCTCATTCCGCTGACGACGCTCATCATCTACCTGTCGCTTGCTACAATGGCGTTGCCCATTGCCTTGTTTGGAGGGGCTCTGAACTTTCTGGTGTCATTGCAGCAGCGTATCATCGACCTTGCTGGCAGCATCCCAGGCACCATATTGACAGACATCCATCCCGGTCTCGCAGCAGTAGCCCTCATCTACGGAGCTATGCTTCTTGCCACCCTCCGCCTCCGCACCAGCGAGACGATATAAGTGTTTTAAGCGATGAGGAATGTAACGTTGTAACCTCGTAGGGGATTCTCTGCGAGGCTTAATGTCATTCCTTGCTTCATGAGAATTTGGCGAGAGAGAGACAAACCGATGCCGGAGCCGTTCTGTTTGGTAGTGAAGAATGGGATGAAGATTTCCTGCTGGACATCAAGCGGGATGACGTGACCATCGTTGGATATGCAAACCAAGCCCACTCCCCGCTCCCCCTTTTGGGGAGTGCCATTAATGCCTATGGTCTTTGCGTTGGCCTCGATTGCATTCTTTGTCAGGTTGATGAAGACTTGTCGCAGCATGTTCTCATCGGCTTGTAAGACCATGTCTGCAGGGATGTCGATGTTCCAACACATATCTGGATAGAGCGAAGCAATGCGACGGGCGAACTCCTGCATATTCACGTCGCCCATCACAGGTTCTTGCAACTGCGTGAGCTTGCGATAACTCTCCACGAAGGCAAGCAGTCCCGTACTGGTGTCGTTGATGGCACAGATGCCCTCTTCGTAGGGCGAGCCCTTGATGTCAGGATGGTTTAGATACGCCTGGCTGATGCTCTGTATAGGCGTTGTGGCATTCATGATTTCGTGGGTCAGCACGCGTGTCAGCCGTTGCCAGGACTCCACCTCACTATGCGCCACGAGTTTCTGTATCTCCTGCCCCATGTCATTGAGTGCCTCCTGCAGGGCCTTCTCACCAAAGAAGAGTCCGCGAGTAGGCAACCGGAACGAGAAGTCCCTATGCCGTATGGCATCGCGCATAATCTGCGCCCGCTCCCTAAGCAGACGTTGATGCCGATACCAATAGAACAAAACCACGATAACGATGGTGATGATGATTATGCCTATGATAATGATGTTATACATTGAAGGCGATAGGAAATCTTAATTCTTAATTTTATTATATAGTGTCTGGCGGCTGATGCCGAGGAGGTCTGCGGCGCGTTTCATGTTGCCATCGCATTTGCTGAGGGCCTTTCGGACATGTTCGCTCTCCAGTTGTTCCAAGGGAATCACCTCGCCAGCTTTATCGATGGCATCTTTCAGTACACGTATAAGCTCATCGTTGTCCCAGGGCTTGGAAACGAAGTCGGCAGCGCCGTTCTTCAAGGCACGCACGGCAAGCTTCACGTCGGCATAAGCGGTAATCAGTACGATGGGGATATCAGGAAACTTGCGATGGATGGCAGAGAGCCACATCATGCCCTCCTGCCCTGAGTTCACGCCTAAGGTGAAGTTCATGTCCAAGAGGATGGCAGCTGGGTTCTCCTGGGCAATCGTTGTCAGAGCCTTATCGGGTGACGTAAGGGTCACAACTTTCTCGAAAATGCCGCCAAGACATATCTTGACAGCTGTCAGAATGGCGGGATTGTCGTCTATAACGAGGATGGTTCCATGTTTCATAGTGCAAAGATAATCAATAATTCACAATTCATAATTCACAATTCATAATTATTTTCACAGTAGGGAGCCATTTGCCAGAAAGTGTCAAAGAATTGGACACAAGTGTGTCTAATGTTTAGACAATGTGCAATTATGAATTAAGAATTACGAATTAAGAATTTTGAATTGCCGTACCTTTGCAGCAGAAAACCAAAACGAACAAGATTTATGAATATGAAACTTAGTTTTCACAACATGCGGGTTGCGTGGCGCAATCTGATGAAGTACAAGACGCAGAACATCATCTCGGTGCTCTGCCTGGCAGTGGGAATGGTCCTCTTTAGCGCGACCTTTATCTTCTCGTTGCGGGCGTGGCAGCTTTGGCAAATGCATGGCGGCGACCCGCGTCGTGCACGGGTTTCGCTCTATACGAAGGAAGGCAAACACCACTCTGTGAACCACGACGACGTGAGGCGCATCTACGAAGCCAACCTGTCGAGCATCGACTTCATCGACCTCAACTGGTTTGCCGTGGGCACAGACGCGCCCTATACCGACCTGAAGGGAAAGCAGTATGAGGTGGAGACGTCCTGGAGGTGGACAACCCCCGAGCACTTCAACTACCTGGGGCTGAGGTCAGCCATCACGGGGAAACGCATCCCGTTACTGAAGCCTGGCGACCTCATCATGACAAAGAATATGCTGGAGCGCACGTTTGGCAAGGGCGTGAATCCCATCGGCTTCAAAGTCGGCACTTGTCCCGAATACAACGGACGCAAGTACGAAACCATTGTCGATGTCGTCGATACGGGCGATTGGTTGCTTAGCGACGACCATCTCTACGTCATCACCGACCAAATGCAGGAGTTCACGACATCAGTTGAACCCTTTAGTAACTTTTACTTAGACGTCATCCTTGCGAAAGGCAAAACGGCCAAAGACCTGCAGGCAGAACTTCAAAAGGCTCTGCCCGAGTATGAGGTAAAGGCAAAGACAAACTACTCAATCGTACCAATAAGATTATTCGTTTTAATCTTTCTCATGGGAAGCAGCATCCTGCTTATCGGCCTGTTCGGTTTCCTGAAGACAGAGATTCAACTCTTCCGTCTGAGGCAAAGGGAGATGGGACTGCGGCAATGCATGGGTGCACAAAGGAGCCAACTCTTCGGCCTGCTGATGTGGGAGGTGGCGATTGTCTTCTTCTTCGTTACGCTGCTGGTAATGTTGCTTTCCTACTGCTTGGCCGACTTTGCCCTCCCCATTATGCAAAAGCAAATGCCAGGGTTTACGGTAGATATGTCCCGCACTTACATCATCGAACTATGGCTGTGCCTCATCACGTTCATACTCACCGCAGGCATCGCCGCCCTGTCTGTCCGCAGGGTTATCCAAGTGCCGCTGAACGAAGTGGTAGGCAAGAGCCGCAGGGTCTCTACGCGAGGCCGCAGTCTGCTCGTCGTCCTGATGATGGTGATTTGCCACGGATTGCTCTTCGTTGATTCTGGAGTCTTCGTCTTCTCTAACGCCATAAGCTCGATTCGCACACCTGCCAACGCCGATGACTTCCGCCGCAGCATCGTCACAGAAGGCAGTAAATGGAAGCCCGAGTTTTTCGATACCTTGCAGCACCTGAAGCATATCGAAGGCACGACGCATGTGGTGTCAGCACGCTTCAATGCAGTCGGAGGAGGGTATGACGATATCTTCCTGACCGACGAGAACCTCTTCCGTCTGCTGGACATAAAGCTCGTGCCAAGTCACATAGCAGAAGAGATGGACTCGAGGGACATGATTCATGTACGCTACTACCGTAACGTAAAGCCAGGCGAGGAAGCAGAGGTGATAGGTTACATCGATGTCGGTCAGCTTAAAGCTCTCGCCAGCGTCCACTACAGACCGCTTTGCATCTATCTCTGCGATGTGTCGTACTTCCTCGATAAACGCGACATAGCAGAGCGTATATGGGATGACTTCGAGCGTGCCGCAAGGGGGTTTGCCGTCAGGCATAGCGTTATCCTCAAGGCTAAGCAGGGTGAGCGAAAGGAAGCCATGAAGGAGCTGAGCGAACTTTATCGTGAGCAGGGACGTTACACGCTGTCTCATGCACCCATCGACAGCCTGTTCAACGTCTGCTTCAGTCTGCTGCGCTCGATTGAGCTGTCAGTGCAAATCTTGATCGCCCTGACGGTAGTTGCCGTCCTCTGTATCGTGCTGACGCTCTACTCGTCTGTCTCTCTCGACACGCGCCGCCGCCAGAAGGAGGTCGCCATCCGCAAGGCGCACGGAGCCGACACGCGGCAGATACTGTGGCTCTTCGCCAAGCCATACATCTGGCAGCTCATCGTCAGCAGCCTCATCTCGTTGCTCCTCGTCAACGTCTTTGCTTACATCATAGAAGAAATCATCATCAATAAAGATGTTGTCCAGCCCTATCTCATATCCATCCTCGTCGTGGCCCTCGTCACACTCCTGACCGTTGGCTATAAGATATATATAGTCTCACAATTGAACCCGGCAACGATAATAAAGAAAGAATAATAAGGAAGTTAAAGGAATTAAGGACGATACCTGATGGCAGCAACTTCCAAAGCTATTGTCCTTTAACTCCCAGCGAGCATAGCGAGCGATAAATTCTTTAACTTCATTAACTCCCACAAAAATCAAGGAATATGATTACATTACACAACATCAAGAAAGTCTTCCGCACGGAAGAGATTGACACTTGGGCGCTCCGCGAAGTGAGCCTCGAAGTGAAAGAAGGAGAGTTTGTCAGCATCATGGGGCCTTCGGGCTGTGGCAAGACGACATTATTAAATATAATGGGACTGCTCGACGTGCCTACAGAAGGAACCTACACCCTCAATGGCAAGGACGTGAGCCTGTTACCTGAGCGCGAGCGCACAAACATTCGCCGAGGCACCATCGGCTTCGTCTTCCAAAGCTTCAACCTCATCGACGAACTGGATATCTATGAGAACGTGGAACTGCCCCTGCTCTACATGGGCGTGCCAGCCAAGGAGCGCCGCCGTCGCGTGACGGAGATACTAGACCGCATGGCGATGTCGCACCGCCGCAGACATTTCCCCTGCCAGCTCTCTGGCGGTCAGCAGCAGCGCGTGGCTGTGGCCCGTGCCGTAGTGTCCAATCCCAAGATTATCCTTGCCGACGAGCCGACGGGCAACCTCGACTCCAAGAACAGCAAGGAGGTGATGGACCTGCTCCTTCAGCTGCACGAACAGGGCACCACCATTGTCATGGTCACCCACTCGCAACACAATGCCAGCTTTGCAGACCGCATCATCAACCTCTACGACGGTCAGATTGTGGAGCAGACAGAATTATAATTGGTTTTTTCTGCCCGAGCGGAACGAAGAAGTTAATAAACGGGCGCCACAAAGCTCCTGCGTTGTGAAACATGGGAGTTTTTAGGCCATATTCTTTGCTTTTCTGTCACTTTTTCGTATCTTTGCAGCCAGATTATAGTTCATTTCTGTTTCATAACCCTATGATATTTCTATGAAAAAGCTATTATTCCGATGGGGACTGATGCTGATGGCGGTCATTACCCTGCCATCGTATGGACAGCAGACAACCACCAATACCGCATTCCACCCAGGCGAAATATGGCCTGACGAGAACGGACAGCACATCAACGCACACGGCGGCGGAGTACTGAAGTATGGCGACACCTACTACTGGTTTGGCGAGCACAAGGCAGAGCATACAAGCAGCGCCCTGGTGGGTGTGACCTGCTATGCGTCGGAGGACCTGCTGAACTGGCGGAACTGCGGCGTGGCACTCAGCGTCACGGACGAACGCGGCCATGACATTGAACGAGGTTGCGTCCTGGAGCGTCCGAAGGTGATATACAATGAGGCGACGAAGAAGTTCTGCATGTGGTTCCACTTGGAGCTGAAAGGGCAGGGCTACAATGCGGCACGCTATGGTGTGGCTGTAGCCGACCAGCCCGATGGTCCCTACAAGTTTCTCTATTCGCAAAGGGCAGATGCAGGCATCTGGCCTGTGGAGTTCGGAGAACAGGAACTGGCAGTCATAGACACGCTTGATGGGGCTAATTACAAGGAAGAATGGACGCCCGCCTGGCTCAGGGCTGTGGAGCAGGGACTTTTCGTAAAACGCGACTTCGAGGGCGGACAGATGTCACGCGATATGACGCTCTACGTGGATGACGACGGGAAGGCCTACCATATCTTCTCGTCGGAAGAGAACCTGACCCTGCACATCGCAGAACTGACGGACGACTACCTGCACCACAGCGGCCGTTACACACGCGTCGCACCTGCAGGTCACAACGAGGCGCCTGCCATCTTCAAGCACGAAGGTACCTACTGGATGATTACTTCTGGCTGCACGGGTTGGGCTCCCAACGAGGCCCGTATGTTTTCTGCCCCAAGCATCTGGGGCCCCTGGACGCAACACCCCAATCCCTGCCGAGGGCCCAAAGCTGAGATAACCTTCGGCGGACAAAGCACATTCGTCCTAACTCTGAACTCTCAATATATTTTCATGGCCGACATCTGGCGTCCGCGACATCCCATTGATGCCCGCTACATCTGGCTCCCGATAGAGTTTGAGGACGGGAAACCCGTCATTCGCTGGCGCGACGAATGGAAATAAAAGCCTTAAAAGGTAACTTACTTGGAAATCGGTGAGGTGTAGCCCCTGCCGCCTGTGCGTTCCTTTTCTATATAAGACTGCAATTTGAAGACTACCTCCGGATGCTGAAGGGCGACATTTTCCTGCTCGTAGGCCTGCTGCATGTTGTAGAGCTGGGGCTCACGGGCATATCCGCTCTCCATGTTCGGTCCTGAGATAACGGCAGGTCCCTGGCTTGGGGAAATGTACTTCCACTCTTTTGTACGAACAGAAAGGGCGTGATTGGCAGCCTGCTCCAGGACGTAGGAACGGTCCTGCCTGTCTTCGCCCAAAAGAGTACTGAGATGGTTCTGGCTGTCTATGGCGCCGCCTCTGGGGATACGGGCACCAACAAGAGTGCTGAGAGATGCCAACCAGTCAATCTGCGAAATGAGGGCATCCGACTCCTGTCCCGCCTGAACCTTCTTGGGCCACGAAACAATGGCGGGAACGACAGTGCCACCCTCGAAGGTGCTGTATTTGCCGGCACGATAGGGGCCTGCGGGACGATGGTCGCCAAGAAGCTCTACGGCACGATCCTGATAGCCGTCATCCACCACTGGACCATTGTCGCTGCTAAGAATGATAAGGGTGTTCTGTCGCAAGCCCAGACGCTCCAACTCAGAGATAACCTGTCCCACCGTCCAGTCGAACTGTGCAATGGCGTCGCCACGAAAACCCATTGGGTTCTTACCACGGAAACGCTCATGGGGGAAGCGAGGCACATGTACATCATTGGTGGCCAGATACATGAAGAAAGGCTCCTGCTGGTGTTTCTGGATGAAACCGATGGCATGGGCTGTGATGCTGTCAGCAATATTCTCGTCCTTCCAAAGAGCTTTGCCTCCACCCTTCATATAACCGATACGGCCGATGCCGTTGACGATGCTCTGATTGTGCCCATGACTAGCCTTGAGGTTAAAGAGCAATTCAGGATTCTCCTTGCCTGTAGGCTCGCCTGGGAAATTCTCCTCGTAGCTTACCTTGATAGGAGCGGAAGCGTCATAGTTGGCCACATGACCCTGTTCAATGAAAACGCAGGGAGTACGGTCTGCCGTTGCTGCCATGATATAATGGTAATCGAAGCCTATATCGCCTGGATGCATGGGTAGCTGTGCATTCCAGTCCTGTTCTGCGTCCCTGTCGCCCAATCCCAGATGCCATTTTCCAATGGCGGCGGTGGCATAGCCCGCACTCTTGAAGGCATCGGCTATTGTAAACTGCTCAGGACGAATAATCATACCTGCATTACCACGTGCGATATCGGTATTGGGATGCCTGAAAGCATATTCGCCAGTAAGCAAGCCATAACGCGACGGAGTGCTGGTGGCAGCGATAGCATGTGCGTTCGTGAAGCGAATACCGCTCTGTGCCAAAACATTGACATTGGGAGTCTGCACACGTGAGGCACCAAAACACTCAAGGTCGCCATATCCAAGATCATCGGCCAGGATGACTATGACGTTGGGCTGCTGACGGTTATCGACAGACGGATTCCCCTTCTGAGTCTTGGCTGCGGCGGGAATAACAGGTAAAAAAGCAGATGCTAATGTACCGAACTGGAGTAGGCTTTCTTTCATAATTATAATAATAATGCAAATAAAGGACTCGAAATGAGTCCTTTTTCCTGTAGCGGGAGTGGGTCACGATCCCACGACCTCCGGATTATGAATCCGACGCTCTAACCAGCTGAGCTATCCCGCCATCCGCTATTCCTTTCGGATTTGCGAGCGCAAAGATACAGCTTTTTCATGGAACAGCCAAACATTTGCCAAACTTTCTTTCATATTTTCTCATTTTTCTCATTTTCTTCGACACCATTTTTCTCTTTAATGATATATAATATGTATCTTTGCAAACGTAATATGTACTTACATCCATGAATAAACAGGAAGTTATCATAAGCCAAAACCTGCTGGTGGATATCGAGGGTGCCATTAAGAGACAATCATACGACCGTCTCTTCGTACTCACAGATACGACGACGGTCAGGCTCTGTTGGCCGCTCGTCAGTACCCTACCCTGCTTCGAAGGAGCACAGATGATTACCATTGGCGACACGGACGACAACAAAACGCTGGATTCGCTCACTCATGTTTGGGCAGCCCTGCAGCAAGGCGGTGCCACTCGCCACTCGCTCCTGGTGAACCTGGGAGGCGGCATGGTGACAGACCTGGGTGGTTTCGCTGCCAGTACCTTCAAGCGCGGCATCACCTACATCAACATTCCGACGACGCTGCTCAGTCAAGTCGATGCCAGCGTGGGGGGCAAGACGGGAATCAACTTTGGTGGACTGAAGAACGAGATTGGGGTATTCAACTGCGCTGCCTCAGTCATCCTCTCCAGCGAGTTCCTGCGCTCACTCGACCATCGGAACATCCTCTCGGGCTTTGCCGAGATGCTCAAACACGGCCTCATCAGCGATACTGAAACCTGGGCTGAGCTGCTTCGATTCGACCTCGATGAACTCGACTACGCCCAACTCGGCACCCTTGTAGCGAAGAGCGTGGCTGTCAAGGAGCACATCGTGGAGGAAGACCCGACAGAGAAAGGCCTACGCAAGGCACTCAACCTGGGGCACACCGCAGGTCACGCGCTCGAGAGCCTCGCCATGGAACAGGAACACACCGTCCTGCACGGCTATGCTGTGGCTTGGGGCCTCATCTGCGAGCTCTATCTGAGTACTGTGAAATGCGGCTTCCCAAAAGACAAATTGCGCCAGACAGTGCAGTTCATCCGACAGAACTATGGCGACTTTGCCCTTGACTGCAAACAGTACGAACGTCTCTACGAATTCATGACGCACGACAAGAAGAACGAAGGTGACATCATCAACTTCACCCTGCTGGGCGGCATCGGAGACATCCGCATCAACCAGCAAGCCTCGAAGGACGACATCTTTGAAATGCTCGACTTCCTCCGCGAAGGATAAAACCCTAAAGCTTATCGAAATATCGAAATCACGAAATAACTAAAACTACAGTACATTATGAAACGTATAACACTTCTTCTGATTCTACTCCTTTTCACTTTTTCTCCTTTTCACCCTTTCACCCATGCCAGTGCTGCCGACCTGAGCAAGGCAAAGTGGTACACCATCAAAGTTGCCAACGGCGGTTATCTCAGTTTCAAGACCGGCTACAAGGATGGCGTATATCTGTTACTGAACAACACCACCGAAGACACTGAGGACACAGGCCTTTGGACCTTCATCGGTAACGACACCGACGGCTACTCCTTCTACAACAAAGCCCGAGGCGAAGGATACGTGCTTGGTATGACAGGCTCCGAAGCCAATGGCAGAGCTAAGATGGTGACGGAGGACAACAACAAGAATGTCACCAAGTTCGACATGGGCAAGAACGGCGCGGGCTTCTGGATCAAGGACCACGGCTCCGAGCACAAGTACTGGAACAAACGTGGGGACTACCTCGCCTACTGGGACAATGCCTCTGGCAGCAACGATGCCGGCTCACGCTTCATCCTCACCATTCAGGGCATTCCCGATTTCTTCTCTACAGAGGAACAGGAGGACGGCTACTATTATGTCACCTTCGCCAACTCGAGCCTCGTGCTCCAGGACATGGGGGCAGGCAAAAACGTCACAACGCAGGGACGTAAGTACGGCGAACCGAGCCAGCTGTGGAAACTCGTCGGCAACGAGAACAACTTCCAGCTCGTCAACAAAGGCTCAGGGCGCAAAGCCTATTACGACGGCAACAGACTCAAGACGCGCGCTGGTGCAGATGCCAACGGCTTCACCATCGAGATGACGAAAAACACGAACTATGCCGGCAACTACGAGATAGCCTGGTTGGGTGCAGCAGGTCAGGCCAACCGCTACTTAAACCAATGGGGCGGCACAGGAGTAGGCAAGGAAATCGGACTCTGGCAGGCCTCAGACGTCAACAACATCCTCTACCTCGTCGCTGAAGCAGATGTCCAGCCCACCGAGTTCTGCGTAGGAGAGAAAGGCTCGCGTCCGACCGACATCCACGACTTCTCCCTGTGGTACGACGTCCCCGCCACAGCGACAGGCGTCTCCGACACATGGATGGAGTATGCCCTGCCGATGGGCAACGGCCAGCTTGGCGCCACCATTCGCGGCGGCGTGCTCTGCGACGACATACAGTTCAACGAGAAAACGCTTTGGAGCGGCACAGCCACCAACTCCGGCAATCAGGGCTATTTCCAGAACTTCGGCTCGATTCTAGTCAAGGACAAGAGCGGAACCTTCTCGGCTGCTTCGTCCGACGGCAAACCCATCGAAAACTACAACCGCTTCCTCGACATCATAGACGGCGTGGCAGGCGTCAACTTCCAGTCGCCTGACCATCAGACCACCTTCCAACGCCGCTACTTCGCCTCTGCCACAGACCGCGTCTTCGTGGCACACTACGAGGCGGTGTACGAATCGGTGGGACAGGAAACGATGGATCTCGACATCAGCTACGCGCCCGACACCGAAATCAATGCGAGCAGTGTGACATACGCTTTGGAAGACGACGGAACAGCCTCCGCGACATTCTCCGGCAAGATGCAGATTGTCAGCTACAACACACGCTTCAAGGTGGAGAGCAACGGCACAATAGTCACAAGCTCCAACGGCATCAATGTCAGTGGCGCGTCTTGGGTGAACATCATCATGGCTGCCGCTACGGATTACGACGCGAGCAAAGCAAATTGCAAGAGCGGAGCGACGGCTTCTGAACTCTCCGCCACAGTCAGCACTCGCATCGATGAAGCTGCCGTGAAGGGCTTTGCGACACTTCTTGCCGACCACAAGGCAGCCCACAGCGCCCTGATGAACCGCGTCAGCCTCAACCTGGGCGGAAGCTCGACCAAGACCACCGAGGACCTCATCAAATACTACAACGCCTCGACGCAGAACAAGGCAAGCAGCGACGGTCTCTTCCTCGAAGCCCTCTACTTCCAGTACGGCCGCTACCTCACCATCGGCGCCAACCTCGACACCACCATCCATGCGCCCTCCAACCTCCAAGGCATCTGGAACGACCGCAGCAACACCAGCTTCTGGCATTGCGACATACACGCCGACATCAACGTCCAGATGAACTACTGGCCCGCAGACCCCGCCAACCTCTCCGAGATGCACCTGCCCTTCCTCAACTACATCCTCGACCTGGGCGCACCTGGCTCCAATTCGCCCTGGTATCAGCTGGCAAGCAAAGTCAAAAGCGGAGCCAAGGGATGGATGGTAGCCGTGGAGAACAACATCTTCGGCGGCACATCCAACTGGTGCAACGGCTCCATCAAGACCTGCGGGTCGTGGTACTGCACACACCTTTGGCGCTACTATAAATACACATTGGACCGCGAGTTCCTGAAGCGAGCCCTGCCCGTCATGTACCAGTGCGCCCTCTTCACCAAATCCATCGCCACCAAGGACAGCAAAGGACTCTATGAAATCACAGGCGAATGGAGCCCCGAGCACGGACCCACCGACGTGACGGCCTTTGCACAGCAGACCAGCTACGAAGTGCTCGACGAGGTAATGAAGGGACACGCAGAGCTGGGCGAGGAATCGCCACTGACGGCAGCAGAGATAGCAGTAATCCAGGACCTCTACGACAACTTCGACAAAGGACTGTGGACCGAGACCTACAATGGCAAGACCTGCATCTCCGAGTGGAAGAACAATCCCCTCTCTGACCCGGGTCACCGCCACCTCTCCCACCTCATGTGCCTCTATCCCTTCTCGCAGGTTAGCGCCTACGACCAGAGCACAGCAGGCAAGCGACTGTTCCAGGCAGCCTACAACGGACAGATAGCCCGCAACGGCGACGTGACCGGATGGTCGATGGGTTGGCAGACCAACACCTACAGCCGCTGCCTCGACGGCGACCGCGCCCGCAAAAATCTCTCGCTGGCACTCCGGCACTCCGGCAGCTACGTCATCGAGATGGGCAACTACGGCGGATGCTACTACAACCTCTTCGATGCCCATTCGCCCTTCCAGATCGACGGCAACTACGGCTGCACCAGCGGCATCTGCGAAATGCTGCTGCAGTCCTACGATGACATCATCACCCTGCTTCCCGCATTGCCATCCGCCTGGAAAGACGGCAGCGTTGCAGGCCTGAAGGCCCAGGCAGGTTTCACCGTCGATGAGACATGGCAGAACGGCACCATTACCAGCGCCACCATCACCAGCCATGCCGGACAGCCCCTGCGCATCCGCTATGCAAAACTGAAAAATGCAGTATATACCTTCCGCCTCAACGGAGAAAGCGTAGCGCCCATTGCAGACGGCGATGTCTATACCATTCCCGGAGTGAAGCAAGGCGACGTAGTAACCATCGACTACGACAACACCACGGGCATTGGCGACGCCCCGCGTCTAAATGATAAAGGACAAATGATAAATGATAATGCCGTCTATGACCTCGCTGGCCGAAAAATCAGAGAGGGAGCAAATTCTTCACTCTTCACTCTTCACTCTTCATTAAAATTAAAAAGGGGACTATATATCAACAACGGGCAAAAGATATTTGTAAGAAGCAGCGATTGAGACTATAAAACCTGAAACTCTTAACCTGAGTTGAGACTTTCACCCTCGGCATCCGATTTTCGGGTTTTGTCGAGGGATTTTTTGAGCCGTTTTCCGTAACTTTGCCATCTGAATTGACCTTCAAAGAAGGTCGCATCGTGAAATGAATGCCTCGAACGAGATATTTCCATTTTTTAGTTTACCTTTCCCGTTCTTATTCGTGTTAATAGTAGAAGTGCATAAACAAAATGGAATCGCAAGACTTTCAAAAAATCGCAACATCCGTTCGTCCAAAGCTGATGAATCTCTGCCGGAGTTTCTTCGATAGACAGGAACTAGCCTACGACGCAGAAGATGCCGTACAAGAAACTCTTTTGCGTCTCTGGCAGATGCGAGACAGGCTAAGCGAATATCAGAAGCCCGAAGCACTGGCTATGTTGATTGCAAAGAACGTGTGCATTGACATCGTGAAACTCAATAAAGAGCAACATGAGCCGCTTGACGAAACCTACAACATCATCGGAAACGTACAGGCTGATCAGTCGATGATAACTCACGACACTGAGCGGATAATAGGCAATGCATTGGCAAAACTGCCGAGAACGCAACAGCGAATGTTGATGATGCGGAGCGAAGGAATGTCAATGGTGGAAATCGCCGCAACCTGCAATGCAACGCCCACCAGTACAAAAACGATGATATGCGCTGCAAGAAAGAAAATGATGGAGTTATTAAAGACAAGGAGGAACAATAAATGATAAATCTCAATGATGAAAAGATACGTCAGGAACTCATCAGACGCTATCTGAATGCAGAGACAACATTGGAGGAAGAACGCTTGTTGGCTGATTTTCTTAGCGACACCAATATTGCCCTTTCCACCGAGGAAGAAGATATTCTGCTCATGCTTCAAACCTCCAATATCATCGGACGGCCTGAAGTTTCGGAAGAAAAGGCCGAGGAGTTCGACCGCCTGATGCAAAGAGGAAGTAAAAAAAGTAAGATTGTTGCTCTGCGCTGGATTGTTTCAGCTGCTGCCGCTATAATATGTGCAGTCTTGTTTCTGCCAATCCGCCCTACAGACAATGCTAAGGAACAGCCTGAGATTACAACTTCTGAATTACTGGAAGCCATTAACATCCTTTCTAATGTAGGAACTGATGATATGACCATAACAGCATCCTCATGTAATGATGGCTTTATCATAAAAACTTATACACCAAATGGACTTCCCAATTCATATATGCTAAAACGATGCTCTGATGGAACTTCGATACAACTAAAATCCCAATTAATAAACTTTTAAATTATTCAAGATGAAAAAAATGAATCTATTGCTGCTTGTAGCAGTACTCTGTGTTGCAACTATGGCTGCACAGGAAACGAGAAAGGCAATCTATGTGATTGATGGTAAGCAGATCGAAAACTTTGATGGGTCACAGTTAGTTGGCAAGACTATCGTCAACTATTCCATTGACCATGCACACAACCTTCACTCTATTATTACCTCAGAGCTAACAGGCGGCAAGGAAGTGAAGAGCGTGAAGGTCCTCTCAGCATCCAGATCAGTAAAGTCCAGCGATTCTGATAATACAGGAGTTTCTGCAGATATTCTTCATGTAAAAGCTGATGAGATTGCTTTTGTGCTGGATGGTAAGATTGTCCCATATACAGAAATTCAACCGCTGTCATCATCTAACATAGAATCCATGACAGTTATCAAAAACACTCAAGACAAGAATTTCCAGAAATTTTCTAAAGAATATATGAAGATCTACAAGACAATCCCCAAGCAAATTATTCTTATCACAACAAAAAAGTGATCCATAAATACTCTCTCGTTAGGGCAGTCGTCAGCCTTCATGCTGACGCTGCCCCATTAATATGTTAAATGAATTTAAAACAATTAAAATCGGGAGAAACCACATCGTGATGTGTGCTGCCATACTCTCAATATCTAAAGTACCAGCAGGTGGTACTATCCGTACCAGAATTTGGTACTGGCAGTACCAGTAGGTGGTATTGGTCGTACCATATGCTGGTAGTAATCAGACCGTCATTTGGTATGACATCGGTACATGCAGTAAAGTGTCTCGAAGACCGTAAAAGACTTAGGCTGGCAGCCTCAACATCTGCCAGCCTAAGCATGGAAAAATAAAAACTGAGATTAGGTATCAGCTGGAAAAGTCAAGCATTTCGTGGTAATGGTCGAACGAAAGTCCCTCGGTATATCCCCGTTTTGCAAACAGGTTCAGAATCCACTGCTGCTGCTCCGGAGTAAGCAACTTCTCGCCGCTGTTATAGCGGTAATAGGTGCCGTGGCCTCCGAGGTAGTACTTTATCTTTCTGCGCAGTTCCGAACCGTCCTTCTCCTTTATTTCGCTGAAGAGACTGCGGAAACCGTATGCCGCTTTGATGACACGTATCCGCTTGAAGTGCGGACAGTCCCCTTGCTGGTATGCAGGAGGAAAGATTGCGAAGCCCTGTGTCACCTTGACGTGTAGTCCGCTCTGATATCGCAAACAATCCTGATGCTTGGGGCAGCCGTCGCAGAAACAGAAACGCCACGACAGGGGGATTTCGTTGAAATTTAGTGGAATACCATTGATTGTTGCCATCTTGGTTGCTGATTTTATTCTTCAAGAGCCTTGCGAGGAGTACTGGTTTTTGCGGTGTTGTATGTATGATTTGAAGCGACCGTCTTGTATGCCGTCGAACATGGAGAAGTTCATCGCTGAGCCTGACAGCCACATACATTGATACATGAGGCAACCCTCTTCATCCTTGTGCTGGCGGTTATATTTGGCTATAGAAGCAAAGAACTCCTCATCGCCTGCGCCATTCAGGGCGATTGCCTTCTTCTGTGTTTTCTCATAGAACTGAGCGAATGCTTCCCAGTCGCGATAGAACTTGCTGCCACCGAGGGTGAATTCGTTCAAACCATCGCCCTTGACATCAATCTTACATTCCTCTCCCGGCACGAAGAAAAATTCCAGGAAAAACTCGCCCGTCGTTCCGTCTTTTTTCACGGCCTTCATCATGCCGGAATAGGGTTGGTCTAAGGTTGTGAAGAACTCAAATTTTCCATTCTTCACCTTTAAAGTATCCACGGGTTGCGGCATCTCTTTCTGAGCATAGTCCCATATATAAACGAGGTATCTGTCAACATTCAGCTCGCTTGCAACCTTTCCTTTCAGCATGAAGATGTTATCTGTGCACTTGACGGCCTTGCTCACTTGTGCCTTCGCAGTCAAGCAAGCGAAAGCAAGCAGGATGGTAAGAATTTGCCTTTTCATGTTCTGTTTGCATTATTAGAATTAATTCCTTTTACTATATATAGATTTTCGTTTGTTACGTGTGTTTACGGTGGCATGCGTCATCAGTCGTTGCTTCTTACAAATATCTTCTTTCCGTTCTGGATGTAGAGCCCCTTTGGTAATTTACTATTTGACGATTTACTATTTACTATTTTCCGGCCGGTGAGGTCATAGACGGCATCGTCATTTTGAATTTTCAATTTTGAATTTTGAATTGATTCAATGCCTGTCTCTGCTTCTTCGAGCTTGAATAGTGACCGCTTTTCAGCTGAAGGCAGGTAGCAACTGAACGGAGGCAAGGCGACAGGGGTTGTGGCCCGATAGATGCTCGTGCCCGTAGTCCTCATATAATAACCCTCGCCAGCATCAAGCGTCTTGCCTGGATAGGTTCCTACCAAGAGATTTTGCCAACTACCATTTGACCAACTATCATTTACCATTTCACTTACTTCATCCTTGTTCTGGGCTGTCAGGGTGACCTGAGCTTTTGCGGGGCCGCTCAACAAGACGGGTGTGCCGTAGGGGACATAATCTCCTGTAGCGGCGATGGCTGTCAGCATGGCAGACGGTGAGGCTATCTCTGTAATGATATAGGCTGTACAGTCCTCGGGCACTTGCCAGATGTAGGGCAGGCAGACGGCGGCATAGCCGTTGGTCCCCAGGGTGTATGTCATCTCCTGTGTGCTCAGGATGCCTGCGAGGCTCTGGACCTGGTTTTTGCTCAGCGCATTGCCATAGACGCGTACCAATGCCACATCGCCCATGAAGGAATAGCTGCCCACGGAGGATGTCTGCTCGTAAGTTCCCACGGCATCGCCACCTATGGACAGCCACGTGGTTGGTGCCCATTCGTAAACGGGACACTCCTTGAAGGTCAGCCAGCGCGTATCGGCCAGCTCGCCGTTCACGTAGAACTGCGAACGGTAGTTCTTGCGGTCATAGACGATGACATAGTGGGTATAGTCGGCAGTGAGGTTTCCCGCTCCTATCCACGACCACTGGGTCTTGGCAAAGGTGCCGTCGGCCTTGTTGCCCTGCGTGGTGGTGGTGTAGCCGATGTTGCCCCTGTTGTTCATCTGCAGACCAAAGCCATAGCCGTTGACGAAGCTGAGTGGACGGATGCTGGTGGTGGGCAGGGCTTCGCTGCTGCGGCAGAAGACCTCGACGCTGTAGGCATCGGTGAGCTGGCTCATGATTGCGGGGTCGTCGCCCAGCTGGTACTTGAAGAACTCCGACCTGATATCGTTGAACTGTGCTTCATAGTGGTTAATGTCGGCATTGTAGCGCATCTGTACGGTGTCCATCATGACTATAGGTCTGTCCCCGAAGGAGGGTGCATGGTTGACGGCTCCGTCGGGGGTGAACTCGCAATCCATGAGGAGTTCAGTTCCGTAGGGTGTCTGCGGCTCGGTGAACCGCTTGACGTCGTCGTTATAGAGTGCCGTGGCCGCCTTTTGGGAAAGGGCGCCGTCGTAGATGCGGGCGAAGACGAAGCTGCATGCGGAAGATCCCTCGGCTCCGTTGTTGACCGAGCCGGACGTGGCATCTCCGCCAAGGCATATCCACATGCCCTTGCGTCCCTTGGTGGTGCCGCACTGGGGCATCGTCATGTCTGAGCCAGCACGGGTGCTGGTGCAGACGAGCTTGCCGTTGATGAAGTAGCGCATGATGTGGCTCATACGGTCCATCGTCGCAACCAGGTGGTAGAACTTGCCGGAAAGGAGGATGGAGTCGCCGGTGATGCTCTTCATGCTGCTCTTCACGCCGCTCTTGTTCTGGTAGCAGAAGCTGCTTGCCAGTTCGGAGTTGTAGAAAGCCCAGCCGCCGTTCTCCTCGTTACCAAGGATGCAGGTCCGGCTGATGTTGCCGTTCTGGTCGGCAAGGGCGTCAAGGCGCACGAGCATCTCCCACGTCACGCTGCTGTTGAAGGCTTTGACCAAGGGTGAGCCCTCGTCGTAGGTGGCATAGTAGTAGTCTGAGGCGCGTGCCTTGGAGCAACCGTAGTAGGTGTCGCGAGCGGCATCGTAGAAGGTTGTGGCTGTGCCGTGCTTACCGACCTTGGCGGCATAGGTGCCCTGATTGACAATGCCATCGGCGGTGAAGCTGATGTCCAACAGGCGTTCTGCCTCCTCCACTTCGTTGGAACGCTTCAGGTCGCGCGTGATGATTCCCTGGGATAACATGGCATTGGTGATGTGTTGGGCAAGCAGTGTGGCACCAGCTGCCGAGGGATGAAGCCTGTCGAGGGTATATGCCGCCCAGTCGTTGCTCCAGGGGACGTTGGTACAGTCTATATAGTACTGGCCAAACTGCTCTGCAATGTACTTGATGCTGGCATTGGCATCGGCCTGCGACCATCCCTGTGAATTCTTGTCATTGACACCGTTCCCCCGAGGGAAGATGCCCAGACAGACTACGCGAGCCTGCGGATACCACGTCGTGAGTTTGAAGAGGAGCCGCTGATATGCTCCCCGAAAGGTGACGGAGTCGGTGAAGTTCTTCGTACGGTACTCGCCCAAAGGCACTTTGGATTGGTTCCAGTCGTTGGTACCGCCTGCGATGAAGATGAAGTCGGGCTTGCCGGCTCGTCCCAAGGCTTTCACGCGCTCATTGCTGAGGAATGGGGCTTTGCTGTTGAGCAAATCGCACGACACGCGACTGCCGCTCCACGAGGCATTGGCAAGGAAAGTGAGTCCCGAGAGACGGCTGAGCTGCATCCACCATGTGTCGCCTACCTGTATGCCATAGGTCTTCTCGCGGTCCGCTGTATAGTAGATGGCGTAGCCGGAAGGGATATAGTCATAGTAGGTCGAGATGGAGTTGCCCAGCACAGCGAAGGTAAGGCTGTCAGGGTTCTGCGCCCTTGCAGGACTGAATGAAGAATGAAGAATGAAGAATGAAGAATAGAGAATGAGGAGGAGACGTTTCATTTGAGTATCTTTTTGCCGTTAATGATGTAAACACCCTTAGGTAATTTACTATTTGACGATTGACGATTTACTATTTTCCGGCCAGCAAGGTCATAGACGGCATCGTCATTTTGAATTTTCACTTTTGAATTTTGAATTGATTCAATGCCTGTCGGCGTGAGGGGTTCGATGGTGACACCCTCCAACTTGAAGGCATGGATGCCGAAGCTGGACTGACCGGTCAGGTTAACGATGATGCCAAGGGAGACTTCCTTCTCCTCTTCGAGCGTGAAGTTGATGCTGCCATCCATTAGCTTGCACCAGGCAAGGGCTTTCTCCTCGCATGCTGCATCGCTGACCATGGTACTGCCCTCGCAAGCCACAAGGCGGCTGGTCTGCATGTCGTCAACGTCGCCAGGGACGATACTGAAGCGATACCTGCCGGCCGGCAACGTGATTGCCTGCCAGAGACGATAGTCGAGCAAAGGTGTGGCAAAGCCGCTCCATTGCGTCTCGAACTGGATGTCGTTGTGGTGCGACGTGTCTATGTGTGCTCCTGTCGTAATGTTGCCGGAGACGATGGCATTGGCATCCTGCCACCTGGAACGGGTATTACGCATCAACAGTTTCAGGAAGCGACTGCTGTTATTGGGATTGACGGTTCCCGATGCCGTGAGATAGGGGTTCTTATAGTTTGTCAGGTACAAGTCGGAGATGTCTCCATGCATGAGGGCACCGGTGTCGATGGTAAAGACTCCCAAGGCCGAGTTCCATGCATCGCCGTCGGGA
Source organism: Bacteroidaceae bacterium (assembly GCA_024697945.1). Classification (GTDB taxonomy): domain Bacteria; phylum Bacteroidota; class Bacteroidia; order Bacteroidales; family Bacteroidaceae; genus Physcousia. The sequence continues at coordinate 49,579 of JAILRU010000135.1, read as the reverse complement.
CCGAAGCCTATGCGCTTTGCAATGCAGGCATTTGAGGTGCGGTCCTGCACATCGCCGCCATTCTGATTGAAGTCATAGTAGAGCAGCAGGTTGTCTGTGGCCTGCGCCTCCTGAACGTCAGCTATATGCTGGTTGCAGTAGGCATTTATCTTTTCCTCGGTAAGTGCTTCGCCCCATAGACGGACCTCGTCAATCTGTCCGTTGAAGCCACCCTCGCCCATAGTGATGGTCTCCAAGGCAGGCATACGTGAAGCAATCCTGGAAGTCGAGGTATTGAAGAACTGACCGTCGCGGTAGAACTTGACTGCGCCAGCATTATAGACTACGGCATAGTGGTGCCATTCGCCCGTAATGATGTAACCTTCGGACGACTGGGCCTTCCTGTTCCCCAATGTCAAGAGAAGCACGCCCTTGCTATCCACAGAAGTGGAGAAGTCGCCCTGCGAAGAAGTGAGGCTGACGCTGCCCTGATACTGCTGAGGACGCATCCACCAGTCGAGGGTGAGTGACTTCTGCTCCTCAGTAAAGGGACAGGGAAGCTGCAGGGTTTCCACACCAGTGAAGTTGAGGCAGGAAATGGGGTCGTCGTTGCTGACGATAAGGTAGCGGTTACGGGTCAGTGTATTTTCGCCCAAGGGATTCGTCACACGGAGGCTGATGTCATAGACACCAGGAGCGGTGGGAACGATGAGGGGCGACTGTTCGTCAATGGTCAAAGCACGACAGCCGTTATTGAGCTCCCATTTCCATGAGATGGGACTATAGCGGCTGGCATCGATAAGCTGGATGCTCTCACCCAGCATGATGGCTGTCTCGGAGATTTCGAAAAGGGCACGGGGAGCCGACTCGCGTACTGTCACCTCCTTCGTCACGCTACTGGAGCCGTACGGATTTATTGCCGTAAGGGTTACGGGGAACGTTCCCGTCGTGGGATAGAGCGCTGTGGCATTGGTGCCTCCCAGTTGCTCCACCTCAGCTCCCGGCATACTCCACTGATAGGTGCATCCTGCGCCCTCTGTGCGGTTGATGAAGCTGAAACGGTCCCCTGCGGGCAGTTCGGCATTGACCACATCGAAGGCTGCCACAGGAGCCTCACCATCAGCAACCACAATCTCCTTTTCGGCTGTAAGCGTGGTGCCATCGACGTATGTGGCAGTACATATAATATTATATGTTCCGGCTTCCGAGAAGAGGAAAGTGGGACTCATGCCATAGAGCACCGGCCATTGACCATCGACCACCGTCTGTTGTCCGTCGTCTGTGGTCTGTATTCTTTCAGCTTTCCATTCCCAATCAGTCACATTGAGCAGAGTCTGTGCTGTAAGACGGAAGGGAATGCCTGCCAGATGGGTGGTCCCTTCTTCCGAGATGGTAAGCGCGGGCGTGGGCTGCGAACCAGTGAGAGGCTCGTCGCTCTCGTCAACCTGCCAAGTGCCTATCAACTGGAACTTGGCGTGCTTGCCGCTAACATACTCACGCAATCTGGTCTCGCCATCCACCTCGATGGTTTCCATAGGCACATAGACCATGAGGTCGGGCTGCAGGGCAGGAGAGGCAATGCGAACACGCATGTTGTTCCTTATCTCTGTCTGCGTACGGGCAGTCCGCCAGACACGTATCTCGTCCAGACCGCCTATCCACCACTGGTTGACATCAGAAGTGCGGCCGAATGGGAGGTCGCCAAAGGCAACCAGGCCTGAGTAAGTCTTGGAGGTTATCTGCCCTTTCTTGACGCCATTGACGTAAAGTGTCAGCGTGCTTCCGTTTATCACAATGGCGATGTGATTCCATTTCTTCAAGGTAGAGAAGACATCGGAAACATTCAGGCGGTCGGAGCCACTGCTATCCCACCCCACGGAAAGGGTGCCGTTGCTATTGTTATGGAAAAGGAACTTGCCCCAGCCGGGACCGACCTGGTGTGTGTAGCTGACATTCTTGTCGTTGCGCATCCAGAACTCTATGGTAGCCTTCCCAAGCATCTCGGAGATGGCATTGGGAATGGTGATGCCACTCTCATTCAGATTGACAATATGATTGGCTCCTTGCTGAGGAATCTGGAGCACTACGGCATTGGATGCATCGGATTCCAGGCTGTACTGTCCCGTCTGATAGACTGCCTTGACGGTAAACGCGCCGGAAGCCTCATCGCTTGGCGTATAATAGGTCTGGCTTACTGGCAGCTGTGCCACAAGGCTTGTACCCTCATAGACATGATAGCCGGTAAGCGTGAGACTGGAAGTCTGTGGAGCGGACCATACGAGCACGCCATCCTCCAGGTTGAGATTGGTGGGAGCATAAAGCTGCTCGCCTGGTACCACGACACTGATAATCGTCTCGCGGCCCTTATTCCTAATTTCCACATCTGTCTGCTCAAAAGGAATCTCCACACCGTCATTCTCAATCTCATAATTGATAATGGAGGCGTTGTAGATATGTCCGCTGCCTATGGCACCTGACTTCGTCTTGACAATGAAGAAGTACTTCAACGGTTTGGTGCGGTCAAATGCGGCAGTAAGGTCTGTCAGGTCGTAACCGAACTCCATAGGTTCGTAGTGCATACCGTCAGTCCAGCGTCCCAGCATCGGCACTTCGGGAGCAGGGTCAGCTCCCAAGGTATTGCCTGCATAGCGGAAATGTTCAAACGGAATGGTCTTATCAGGTTTGGTGGCATTCAGATTCTCTGAAATGCCGGCAGAGAGAAGAAGCTCGCTGCGATGCGAGTAATCCATCGTAAGCTTGATGGTGCGCAAGGGACGATAGTCTTGTCGGATGACAAACGCCCCTGGTGTCCAGGTCCATGTATCGTTATTGACAGAGAAACTGTACTTGTAAGGGCAATAGATAAAGCCCTTGTTCTCCCAGCCGTCACCCCAGGAATTGGCAATAATCCAGGCTCCCACCTCGTCTTCTTCCACCTCTCCGATGATGCCGTCCCCATCGAGGTCGAATTCTATGCGGTCGTCATATCCGCAAACGGTAAGGGCATGATTGAATGTCTCGCCCCAAGCCTTCACGTACTTCATGCCTACCACACCTGCTGCTTTGTTGGCGGCAGAATTGGGAATAGCTGCCCATGTGCCGTATGCAGCCACACCTATACCTGCCACGCCGCCTCCGTGCATGGTCTCGTCACCGCTGTGGTTGTAGAGCCATTCCTTGAGCTCCTGACGACCCTCGGGTGTATTGGTAGGAGCAAGGCTGAAATCATAGGCCGACTTGTTCCACATGGCACTGAACCACTTGTCGTAGCCCTGCATCCACCCGTAGTCGGGGTCGTCGTGTGTCTGAGGTCCAAAGAGTCTGCTGTATGTTCGTCCGCCGTATGTGGGAACATTGGGGATTCCGATAGCCTTTGCCATTCCCTCTGTCGTGCTGGTCTGGTATGCCAACAGCCAGGTAAAATGGGAAGGATATTGGTTCTCGGTCAGTGAAGCATCAGCATCGCGATAGCTGTTTATCTCGTGTGTGAACTGATAGCCAATAGCAGCTGCAGAGCCACAGGAGCCGCCGTCCTGATTGAAGATGGGAGGGAAATACTTGTCCTGTCCGTTATAAACGTAGGGCGGTAGCTGCACCGGAGCCTTGCGTGCCTTGCGCCGAGCCACATAGTCGGCAGGCTTGGCCTTGGGGGTTACATCATACTTGAGGTCAGGAAAGACACTACGATCTATTTTCACAACCTTGCCGTCGGGCAGGGTATAATCCTCTATCTGTGCCATACCGCTAAGAGCGGGAAGCAGACCAACTATCAAAAGCAGACTCTTTTTCATAATTATGAATTGTGAATTAAAAAAGAGGGAGTCCCCAGGCATTGCCGGAAAACTCCCTCCATTGATAGATTAGTTATTTACTTAACAACAACTTTCACACCATTGAGGATGTACATACCCTTGCCAAGAGACTTCAGGCTGTTGAGGTTTGCACCGGTGCGGAGCAGCTTGCCGTCCATGCTGTAAACATTTCCGGGCTTGCTGATGTTCTCGATTGCTGTAGAAACATCCTTCACGCCGTCGGCAACATCGCCAGCTGCACCACCGAGGAAGATGCTGAAGTCAAAGTCACCATTTGCATCAATCTGCGGGCAGTTCTCGAGATCCAGAACAGCGCTGCAAGGAGTAACTGATACGCTTTCAGCAGGACATGCTGCATAATTAGCATTGAAGTAAATATAATAGTTATTGTATGTAGCAGTAACCAGAGTACCAACGAGACCATTAACTGATGTGCCTTCAACTACTGGCTTCTCACCTCCAGTTATGGTGAACTTCACGGGCTCAACATAGTCGTCTTCTGCATCATAAGATGTAGTGTCACCATAGATGTAGAGAGCGGGTTCACCAGCGGGGATAGTCTGGATGGCCTTCAGAGCCAGGAATGTCTCTGCGTCTTCATCCTCACCAACAGTATATTGGCCAACAGCAGTATAGGCAACGCCTTCATCAAGAGCGCTCACCTGAGTGAGGGTGACACTGTGACACCAGTCAGCAATGCGGCCGGGCTTCACGTTCTTGGTGAACGAGAACTCATTGGGAGCTGCATACTCTTCGTCTGCCTCGCAAATAACCAAACCGGAATTACTGGTAGGCTCTGTAGAACCCCATGTGCAGAATCTGCGGTTGCTTTCTCCAACATGCAGGTTGTTGCAACTTACATTGTTGAGAGTCCTAGCACTCAGCAAGCTTCTCTGATAACCAATTGCCTTGTAACCAACGAGGGTAGGAATGGTCTTCAGATAAATATTGTTCTGGTTGCCAGTACCGTCAACCATGACGAAGAGACCTGTAGCCTTGTTCTGGAGAGCATAGGTAGCAGGAGCCTTGTCCAAGCCATTGGGCAGGACAGTCTTGCCTTGCTTAGCATTGAACTCCTTCTGATAGGTCTTGTAAGCCTGTGCAGCAGCAGCAAGGTCTTCAGCTGTAGCGTCCTTGAGGACAACCTTGTTGGCAACTACGTATGCATTCTGCAGAGCCTGACCGCTTGCGCTCAGCTGAGAGTCAGCCTTGACAGGATAAATCTGGAACTCAGAAGCGTGGAAGTAAGTGTACTTCGTGTTGTAGTCGTCAGCAGTGATGTTCTCTTCAAACGGATCAAACTCAATGTTGCTACCACCGTCAGTACCATATCTGTTAGTCATAGAGAAGCGCAGGTGGCTGAATGTACCGCCCAAATCGAGAGGCTGGCTGGTAGCAGGAGTCGTAGCATTGGTGTAAGGTAACTCAATGTAACCGATATTTGTCCAAGTCTCGGCATCATTACTACCCTGAACATACATACGAACGACGTGGCCGTTGGAAGTGTTACGACGTCCAACATATACCTGGATGAGACCGGAAACAGGCTCATTGAGTGCTACCTGCAGATAAGGAATGCAGCAGAATGTCTTGCCATAGTCACTATGCCAGTATGTAGCAAAGTCATTGTCGATAAGGCAACCACTCTCCAGTTTCTGACCATCATTGCCAGGATAAGAAGCGTTACTTGTGAACTGAGAAGCCTTTGTAATCAGAGGCTCGCCCTGTGTGTAAGTGGTGCTCATGTCCAGAGCCATACCCATGTTCTCCTTAACATCAAGGAGGAGAGCAGTATAATCGGCAGCATCTGACTCGAGCTCAACAAAGCGGAACATGCTGACAGCCTTGTCTTCGATTTCATCGTCTGGCATGAAGAACAGACGATCAGACTCGCGAACGTCTTCACCGTTAATAGTTTCGAGACGTGTCTTAGTAGTCACTGCATCGGGATCTTCGTCTGTAGGAGCTGGAACTTCTTCTGAGAAGCCCTGGGCAGTAGTTGCAAAGTTACCACAAATAGTGATCTGGTCCTCAATAAGGTCATTACAGTTATCGACGCCTTCCTTGCTGAAGTCGTAAGCATCATACATTTCCTCTGTCGGAACCATGATGCGATACCACTTGTCGGTCTTCACATCGTTGGCCTTTTCCATAACGCTCTTCTGCATAGCCTTGAGCATTACAGCATACTTGTGAACATCCTCAGCCTTGTAAATACCAGCCTTGTTGTAGGCCTCAATTTCTGCATACAGGTCATTGTACTGGTTGGCAATAGTCATATCCTCCCAATAACCAGGATTTGTACCTTCCACAACACCCTCGGTTGCCTTAGCATACTTTGTCAAAGCAGCACGCATTTCTGCAGGATCAACCAAACCTACATTCTGGAATGCTTCGTAAGCTGCCAGCAATGCGTTGTAATCATCCAGAGTGAGATCTTCGTCTGAGATAGCCACGTTAGCATCGTAGGCGTCCTGAAGATTCTGAGCAACTTCGCCCATCAGAACGAACTGAGAGTTGGGATTCTCTTCTACAGTGTAGAGCTGAATCTCAGCAGCATGCCAGAACTGACGGAATTCATAGTCTGAGGATGCAACCTCAATAACAACCACGCGAATATAAGGATAACCTTCTTCGATAGTGAAGGGAACAGTGTTCTCTTCGCCCTTGCCTGTGTTAGGAAGTGTAATCTTTACAATTTCTTCCCATTCGTCATCTTCGTTCTTCAGGTTGTCCGTACCCAGGAGAACAAGAGTCTTAATGCGGTCGTTATCGGCACCGTCTCTCTCACGAACGTAAAGTTCGCAGTTGCCAACCAAATTCTGCATGCCGGAGATCTGGAGGTAGTGGCTTTCGAGACCGTCTTCTTCGTAACCTGCACCATAGTAGTAGAAAGGATCTACACCGTCAGCATAGCCATGCCAAGTGGTGTGCCAGAATGTGCTTGCGTCATTATCAATCAGATATTCGAGGTGCTGACCTTCTGAAGAATCGCTGTAAGGACTGCTCAGCTGGCTGACAGAGGTAATCATCGGAGTATAGGAAACGTCCTTTGCAAGTGTCAGGGTCTCAAGAACCTGAGCGCGGAGCTCGTTGTTCTGAATAACCAAGAGATCGTGATCCTTCATCGGGCCAAATATCTCACTGAGTTCTGCAGCCTCTTCTGCGGATACAGGCTCCAGATACCATTCGCTGGTACCGCCATCATCATTGTACTTTTCTTTTCCGTAGGTTCCATACCAGAAACTTACATTCAAATCGCTGTGGGAATCCTTACCCTTGTTATGACCATTCGAGTGAACATAGTTGCCCTCATGTCTTGCCTTGCTGGCCAGACGGATATTGAAGGCATCCCTTTCTTCCCAGCTACCACCTACCTCAGATTCTTCGACACCTGCATAGTCGAATACAACATAGCTGACTTCACTTTCGTCCTCAGTAAGGTCCAACCTTCCTGATGATGCAGAAGCTTTGCTGACATAGGATTCCATGCCCAAGTTCTTCATCAGGATGCTATCGCCCTTCTGGCTGAGATACCATACCTGGTTAGCCATGTTCTCCCTGAATGTGCCAAACTGACCGACATTCTGGAATGAAGCAAGCAGAACCTTGTCAACATAAGTAGTCTCTGTGATATCCTCATCATATTCATCCTTGCCAATCACCGTGGTGGTGTAATAGCGTAAGGGTGAGTAGATGCGATAGTAGCCATCGCCATTAGGCAGAGAATATGCAACCTCGCTGTCCAGAATCTTCTGGTACAAAGCATTGCACTGATCAGTAATGGCATTGCCCTGCTCCTCTGTGGGAGCTTCCGGATCTGTATAGAAATCATAGTCCGGATCTATAAACTTGTCACAAATAGCACTGAGTTCCTGAAGCAAATCCCACAACTGATACCAGCTTTCCATATCGGCATACTGGCCAAAGCCCGTACCCATATTTAAAACAGTTGGTTCGTCACGGTCATCCCAGATTAAATCCTCATACTTAGTATAGAGTGCGTCGAAAATCATCCTCACCTTGTCAAAGCCAGTGGGCTGTTCCAAAGTCCAAATGTAGGCGGGTTCGTAGCTGTAGCAAGGGATGGGACCGTAATCGCCAAAGACAACTTCGCCAGCCTCATCAACCTCGTAGGTCCAGAAGGCACGGCCTGCGTCAGCCCAGCTGCTTTCACCATAAGCGGTGTTACAGGAACGGATGGCAAACTTACCCTCTTCTACGTTCAAGAAGAACACCTGACTTTCCCAGTCATTACGGTCATTACTGGTATCAAGACGGAAGACTCCAGTACCAGGGTTCAGGACAGCCTTACTGTCGTCGGACAGCGTGGTATTGGAGAAGTGTCCATTGGCGCCCTCAATATGCCAGCCGACATCGTAAAGTGCACCACCTGAGACCTGATTGATTGTAAACAATCCCTCACTCGCTTCAATACCGTCATACCGTTCTTCCAAAGAACCGGAGGCAGTTACATAGTACTTGACACCATCCACTTCCGTCGTGATGTAATAGGCACCACTGGGGAAGGCTGCTATTGCAGCATCATACTCGGATTTGTCGGGGTCCTGTGCATGTACAAAACCCGACGATAACATTGTTGCTAACGGGAACAACAACGTCATCAAAAATAAGTAACGTTTTTTCATTTTTAAAACAATTTAAATGTTTTGGTTAATTAATATAATTGTTTAGCTGGTTTATATACCTTTTGCCATGCAAAGTTAAATTTTTAATCGGAACCTTACACTATACTTATAACAAAATTTTTATCTTATAAACATTTTTTAACATATAAAGGGCAAAAAGGGACTCACTCATGCAAAGAAAAGCATAGGTAAGCCTCCTTTTTTTCTCATCTTATTCACTTAATCGCAATTTTCTTTCCATTGACAATGTAGATGCCCTGAGACAACTTACGATTATCAATGCGTCGTCCGCTGAGGTCATAGACAGCAGAACCATGGTCTATGGACTCTGAACTATGGACTTCAACAATGCCGTCCGGATCTGGCGCCTCTGTCACACGGAAGGTGGAACCATTATCTGTCAGGCTATTTTGACTGTCCCAATAGCGAAGAGGACCACCACCGCCACCGAACTGATTGAGACACCAAGTGCCCGAGCCAGGCACGCGGAGCACGAAGCCGTCTCGGTTGGGCAGTATCTCCCACTCGTAATCACCAGGACGCATAACGCCGTCCTGACCAACAAGCGTCAGCACTTCGTCCAATCCTGTGGAACGGTTATATACCTTTACTTTATAAGGGTTACCGGCGAAAGCCCACTGATAGGTTAACAAGTACGGCGTATCCGAGTCATCCACCGCTACGGGATAGTAGGGCTCTGAATCCGTCTTGCCCACCATGTAGTCCGAGCGGATGGTCATGTTGTACCACTTTGAGTCTTCCAACGAGGTCGTAAAGTCGAAGGGACCCACCCACTCAGCTTCGTAGGCAATGGTCGTCTCCTCTGTGACCATATACGGATGTATGCCAACAGGCTCCAGCGTCACAAAAGCGTTGCTCCATTCAGCTGGTGGCTCTGGCATATCTGCACCGTAAGGCAGATCCTTTGTCACTGTAGCAATGACTTCACCGTCATACATAAGATTAATGGTTATGGCCAGCAGGTCGGCCTGAGCAAGTTCCAGAGCCTCCGTCGGGTCGAAGTCACCCACTTCTGCTATGTACCACCGGTCTCCGTCGTCAGGTGTATTCCATGAGTTGATGACGATTGTGCTAGAATTGTTATTGAACCACAGCGTCGTTCCGTAGTCGGTGAGCGTGCTTATCATGAACTGGTACTTCCCGTCTGGGTTATTTGTGTCGAAGTAGATGGGCGATCCTAATTGCTTCACCCATTCGCCGTTTGAGGCATAGCCGGTTCTCAGGTAGCTCTTCAGGTGGGGGCTGTAGAGGTAGTTGTTACCCTCGATGTTGATGATGGCGAACTGTTTCTCATAGTCTTCCACTGTCCACCATGCGCTCTGACCTGCCTCCAGTCCCTGATAGTCATAGCTGAGTATCAGTTCGCCACGCTTACAGGTGAGGGTGTAGAGCTTGTCATTTGCAAACTCGACAGGATCAACCGGTTCAGGCTTGGGAGGACGCACGTCGTTGAGGATATCCTCGTAAATCTTTTGGGAACGCTGCTGCAACCAGTTGGCTGCATCCTTGGCCTGCTGCGCATAGTTCGTCCTGTCGCCCCAAACATCGCGGTTGCTGTCGAACGAGTTGTGGGCAAAGTCGTAGTAGTCCTGGCAGTACTCCATCAGTTCCTGCAGGTCGTTGTCCATGAACTTCTTCCAGAGTTGCTTGTAGAGGTCGCACATCGGCTCGTAGTTCCATCGGAGGTCCTGAATGAACTGTATCACCTCCATGTTGGGCATCTTAGTCCAGTAGTTGGTGGTGATGTTGTCCTTGAAGTAGCTGCGGTGCTGCTCGTAGCCGAAGCCCCAGTCGAGATCCCAGACAGGTCCGAAGACATACTTACTGGTGTCGGCCTCGAAGCTCTCGCGGTAGCAGAACGTGCTCTTGGGATGGTAGAGCTCGAAGTTGCAGATGAGCTCGTTCACCATGAGGAAGCGCACCAACGGGTCCACTTCGACGTGGCGCGAGATGTCACCTGCGTTTTTGAGCGTCTTCATGAAGCCATTGAAGTCGTTCTGTATCATCTCCAACGTGAGGGAGGTTGTGCCTTCGTCGAACTCAGGTTCCTTGATGTTGATGGGCAGGTTGTAAGGGCTGGAGCGGAACTTCTGTCCCGATGGCTCGTCGTAATAGGAGTCAAGCTCCAGCAGGGCGGCAGCCGTCTCGTCATCCAAATCAACGCTGTTGTTTGCGAGGCCCACCTTCTCCGTCAGGTTGTAGCTGCCGCGATATTCGCCGTTGAGGTACAAGTCCACCGGCACGATGTGGTTGGCGGCAGCAGCGCCCATCAAGTTGGCAGCCTTCATGCCCACGGCGTTCGACATCAGCGAGCCCGTCTGGTAGTTGGACAGCAACACCCAGTTCTTACCCTTGGTCATGCCCAAGGGTTTCACTTTCTCTTCGAACTTCATGCGGTAGGGTTTCTTGGGCCAGCCCCAGCTGCTGTTTCCCCTACCCTTGATTTGCATGGCTGTCTCTTCCATCGAGGGGAAGATGCCGTGACCGTCGATGCTGATGGTAGCATCCTTGAAGTAGTCCTTGCTGGTTATAGCCTGTCCGTCGGCAGTATTGATATAGATGGTAGGCACTTCGGCACGGTCTGTCAGCCAATCGACATGAACGCGGACATAACGGCCGTAAGGTTTCAGGAAATACTTGCCGTCCGCCTCGGGGGTCAGTATCTTGCACCCCTTCCTGGCCACGATATAATAAATGTCCTTGTCGAAACGCAGGCGGGTCTCCTTGCTCTTCTGGAGTTTCTCATCCACATAGGCTTCCACAGTTTCGTCTGCCACCTTGAACGAGGGGGTCAGGCGTTTGCCTATGGCAGCAAGCGTAACAAATACCGTATCGCCCACTATTTCACCATTGGCAGTGGTGAAGAGCTGGTCGTTGAAACTGTTATTGAACTTGTATGTCTCGAAGGTGGGGAAGTCAGTAGGCGTATTCTCGCTCACCGAATCCACCAAGGAGAGGTCGTACTTATAGGTCCAGTTGAGATTGGTTTCGATGTTCAGCTTACCGTCAACCTCCGAGTAGTTTGTCACATACTCCAGGGGATAGGCTTCAAGCCGTCCGTCGTTCAGATAGACATGCAACGCCTTGGGGAAGGTCGGCATCACCGTGGAGGGGTCGGGGTCAGGGTCGATGTCCGGCTTTTCACCCTTCTTATGAAAGACATAGCGCTCGTTTGCACCCGAGCCGTAACTTCCCCTATAGGTCCCCATCATGTTCGTTCCGCTGCGAAGGTTCCAGTAATAGTCGGTATCATAGGCACTCTGAATGCATACCGCCCCATCGTCGCCCTCTATGATGTTCCAGTATTGAGAATGGTCATCAGGAGCCTCGGATGCCAGCGTCATGTACTTGTAGTACTGGTCAATGCGGTCATAAGTGAAGACAAGCAACTCATTTGTGGCTTCGTTGCGGAAGGTATAGCCCGACCGTGTGTTTGTCACCACCCAATAGGCATCAGCTGTCATCTCCTGCCCGTCGGTCACATAATAGATGAAGGGGGCAACACTGTGGTAGGACCCCAAGCCCAGATATCCTTCCACTGAAGTATTGGAGATATAATACACACCATCCTCGACAGGTGCATCAGCGTATGCTACCGAAGGAAGGAAACCCATACATGCGAAAACGCATAATATTAATAATGTAAGTACTCTCTTCATGGCAATTTCTTTAGTTTGCGCCGCAAAGTTACGAAAAAGCATTCACACTACAAAACAAAACTCTTTTATTTTTAAGTAATTTAGGTTTCTGCTGTTTTTAATCAACGTTCACCCCATGTTTCCTCCATCTTTTCTCCATGTCCCCTCCATGTTTTCTCCGAGTTCCCTCCACTCTTTCTCTATATTTCCTCTAATATATAGAATTAGACAGCGATTAGAGGGGAACATGAGAGCGACATGAGGGCAACATGAGAGCGACATGAGGGCAACATGAGAGGAACCAGAGAGGGAGTGGAGGGGCTATAGAGTTGGTATAGACTTGGTATAGAGATGGTATAGACTTGGTATAGACTTGGTCTGGGATTTTCTTGGAAAATATTGAGGGATTGATACCATCGAATCTTTACAAACAACTCCGCAAAGACAAATCGATATCTTGATGCAAAGTTAGTGATTTTTTCAACAATTACCAAAGAAATTCGAAAATTATTTCAACTTCATGAATTCTTTTTCGTATATTTGCAAAAAAAATATGCCTAAAACTCATGAGAAACTACATAATCAGCCTTCTATTGCTACTTTTTCCTGCATTTATGCTGGCACAGGAAACGGCAGATAAAACATTGATAATCAATGAGGTTCAGGTTGCTAACCTGGATCAGTTTCTGGACAATGCCAATTGTTACGGTAGTTGGATAGAGATTTATAATCCGAACGACACCGCCATCTCTCTCGCAGGTATGCATCTGAGCGACGGGGTGAACGACATGCGCTTCCAGAGTGCTCACGGCAATGTGCCTGCAAATGGATTCAAAGCGTTCTGGTTCGACCACCACTACTCGGAAGGCAACTACGGATCCAATGCCCGGCGACAGGTTCCCTACAAACTGGAACCGGAAGGCGGCACCATCAGCCTGCTGGCTTCCGACCTCTCGGTCATCTCGACCGTTGACTACCCGCCCTCCATTGCCCGTTGTTCCTGGGCACGCACTCAGGATGGCGGTGACGAATGGGAATATACCAGCAGCCCCACGCCAGGAGCCACAAACACCACAAGCAAGTTTGCCACCTTCAGGCTGGGAGCTCCTGTGGTGGATACGGACAGCCGCGTCTTCAGCGGAAGCCTTACGGTACAGGTGACTATCCCAAGGGCTGCCACCCTGCGATACACCACCGACGGCAGTGCACCGACAGCCACCAATGGCGAGACAAGTCCCGACGGTCGCTTCGAAATCAGTTCCACGACAATCCTGCGACTTTGTCTCTTCAGGAACGGGTATCTGCCCAGTCCCGTCGTGACACGCAGCTACATCTATCAGAATCACGACTACTACCTGCCCATCCTGTCCATCTGTTCGGAACCGAAGAACTTCTTCGACAACAAGGTGGGAGTCTTCGTGAGAGGGTCTAACGGCATTAGCGGTAACGGACAGAGCACTGCCTGCAACTGGAACATGGACTGGGAACGGCCTATAAACATGGAATATATTATTCCATCGACGACAGACGACGGTCAACAGACAACGGACGACAGAGGTTGGAAGATGGTCTTGAATCAGGAGGCCGACCTTGAAATCTGCGGCGGCTGGACAAGGGCATACGGAGGAGGCTACGTAGATGACAGGTATTGGGAAGCCCGGAGTTCCTTCCGCATCAAGACGGACAAGCGGTACGAAGGAGTGAATTCGATAGACTATCCCGTGTTCCCCTCAAAACCCTACAACAAATATCGCTGCTGGCAGGTACGCAACGGCGGAAACGACACATACCAACGCATAAAAGACCCTGGCCTACAGCAGATTGTACTGAAGAGCGGATTCTACGTGGATTGTCAGGACTATCAGCCGGCCCATGTCTTCCTGAATGGAGACTACTACGGCATGCTCAACATACGCGAGAGCAACAACAAGCACTTTGCATACAGCAACTACGGCATTGACTTCGACGACATGGACCAGTTCGACCTGAGCAATGCACAATATAACCAGAAGATGGGCGACGACGTGGCCTGGAAGAAGTTGCTGTCGTTGGCGAAACGGCTGGCTCAGACAAAGTCGGAAGAGACCTATCAGGAGATACGCGAACTCCTTGACATAGACGAGTACATCAACTACATGGCGCTGGACTGCTATATGGGTCCGTCGGACTGGATAACGAACACCAACAACGTAAAGGGCTTCCGCAGCCGCTCGGACGGCAAGTTCCACTTTGTCCTCTTCGATGTCGAATCGGCATTTGACAGAGACGACATGCTAACATCTGTACTGAACACAAGCGGCGGTACCACTGTGGATGACCTGTTCCGCAACCTGATGAAGTACGACCCCTTCCGCCGTCAATTCATGGATGCCTACTGCATCGTGGACGGCAGCGTGTTCGAACCCACTCGTTGCCAGGAAATCATCTGGAACATCTACGAGAACACCAATCCTGCTCTGTCGTTCGAGGGCAGCAGCTCCAGCACAAGTCTGATATACACTATCCGCAATGCATACAACGGCACCCGTATCAGCAACATGCGCAGCTATTATGGCCTAAGCTACAAGCTCTATGCCACCATCTCAGCCAACATTCCGGAAGCACGGCTTGCCGTGAACGGACAGGAGATACCCACAGGCCGGTTTGCCGGTTACCTCTTCTCGTACCACAACCAACCCATAGAACTTTCAGCCAAAGCGCCTGCCGGATATACCTTCACCGGATGGAGAACGGAGAATCAGACAGCCACCACAACCGACCTGATTCCTTTGGGCGCAGAATGGATGTACTTCGACCGAGGGTCAATGGACGACTACGATTGGAAATCCATCGGCTTTGATGAAGGGCAGAACGGATGGCGCACTGGTACAGCTCCTTTCGGATATGCCAATGACGGCTACCCCATGCAGGAGAACTCCGTCACGAAACTGAACTATGGCTCCAATAGCAGCAGCAAGCGTCCGACCTACTATTTCCGCAAGACCTTCAACCTGGACTCTCCCCTCCTGGACACGGACATCCTGACCTTCAACTACCAGATAGACGACGGAATGATGCTCTACGTGAACGGTCATGAGGTGGGCGGCTACTATGTCAATAGCGGCTCCAAGTACAGAGACTATACGACTGGCGGGCACTATGAGGGGGAATACCCCTACTCGGGCAGTATCGTCATCCCGCATGAATATTTAGTGGACGGCCTCAACCTGATAGCAGTAGAGGCAAAGAACAGTTCGGCAACCAGTTCCGACATGTGGTTTGAAGGCAACTTGACCCTGACCAGCAAAGGCGGGGAAACGATTGCCGCAGAAGACGTATTTGACTTGCACGAAACCTATAGCAATAACAGCAACGTGATACTGCGGGCCATCTTCGCACCTATCACAGACGAACAGGAACGCATAGAGGCAGGAGCCTCGCCCTTGCGCATCAACGAAGTCAGCACCGGCAACGACATCTACATCAGCGATTATGGCAAGAAGTCCGACTGGGTGGAGCTTTACAACACAACCAACCAGGACATCAGCTTAGAAGGACTCTACCTGAGCGACGATCCCGACAATCCGCAGAAGTTCCAGTTCAAGGATGAAGAATTAGGAATGAAGAGCGGAGACTTAATTGTACCGGCTCACGGGACGCGCATCATCTGGTGCGACGACAGGGATGCCATCAGCCAGCTGCATGTGCCCTTCAAACTGAAAAATGCAGATGGAGCCTGTGTCAGCATACAAGCCGAAGACGGCTCGTGGACGGACTGTTTGGAATACATGGAACAGGGCAAATGGCAGACCTACGGCAGGTATCCCGACGGCGGGAATATGGCCACCATCCTGAACCAGCCCACCATAGACAGGGCAAACAAGATAGGAATGGCTGACTTCCTCGACCTCACCGCCAACTGGAACGACCCGAACGAGATAGAGAACATTCCTGCATCATCCACTGCGTCCAAACTTGTTGCCGTACAGTACTTTAACGTCGCCGGTCAATTAGTCGACAGGAAATCGTTGAATGGTAAATCCAATGGTGTCATCATCCGCAAGGAGATTTTTGAAGACGGAAGCACAAGGGCAATAAAGATCCTTCCCAATTAACTCCGATTTTAACTTTCATTTATAACTTCAACAAACTTTTTAAATAATTTTTCTTGCATTTACTTGCTTCGTATTTAAATAATGTATAAATTTGTAGTCCAAAAAGTAAAAATAGAAACCATTTTTAATTAACCTTTTTTATTAACCAAAACAAAAACATTATGAGAAAAGTTTTATTTCTTATGTTGCTTGCAACAGCAACAATGATGTCTTGTACTCGTGCTCACGCACAGACAGCTGCAGAATACGAAGCTGCTCTCACTGCCATCACTGATGGCGGTCAATATCGTATCGCAACTACTGTCAATGAGACCAAGTACTATGTAACCAATGCAGGTGGCTTGACAACTACCAAAACTGCAGCTGGTGTCTTTACCTTCGCGAAGATAACCGAAGGTGGAGCATACGTGTATGATGGTGAGAACACTGCTACTGGCATTCAAATTACCAGCACTGATGGCAAGACGTTCACCAATGGTCCTCTTTCCGACAGCCATGCGGTTTTGGACGTTAGTGCTTTCGCCACTTCAACAAACAATCGTAAAGATTGGGAAACTCAGGTGTTCTTCCTCAATGAAGCTGGCAAGTATGCCATCCGCACTTGCAACACCGCTTATGGTGAAAGCAGCTGGGCAGATGCCGGCCGTACCTTCTGGACATACAAGGTAGAGCCTGTTACTCCTCAGTATTCCTATGAAGCCGCTTTCGTTTGGGAGCTGGAAGAGTACACTGTTACTCCTGATCAGGAAGCAGCAATGGCCACCGTTAAGGCATGGCCCTTCTTCATTCAGAGCGCTGCTGGCCTCGTAAAGAGTGCAGACAAATTCTACAGCAATGCGAAAGAATCATCTGAAGGCTCTTACGAAGCTCTGCTTGACGACACCTATTCTACATACTTCCATTCTGCATGGAGTGCTGGCGGTGCTGTAGCAGAGGAACATTACCTGCAGGCAGAATTGTCTCAAGCAACCCAGAAGTTCCAGTTCTACTTCAAGAAGCGTCAGCAGAACAATAACAACCGTCCTACCACGATTGTTGTTTCTGCCAGCAACGATGGAGAGGAATTCACAGAAGTCACGACTCTGACAGGTGATTTCCCAACCAGTGAGTTTGTTGTTGACTACATGTCTAATGTAGTTGATCTCGGTGCTGCCTACAAGTATGTACGTTTCACCGTGACAGCAACTAACAATGGTGCTGTTAATGGCAATACTGACCCCGGTTATGTATTCTTCACCTTCTCTGAGTTCTATCTGTTCCCCGATGCAGCTGAACAACTTGCTCCTCTCTACAACAAGTACACTGCTACTGTTACAGACGACCTTACTGCAGAAGACATCGCAACGATTAACACTATCGATGAAACGATGAAGGCTATGATTTCTACAGTAAATGTGACATACGAACTCTACGATGAAGACGGTAATTTAATTGGCTCGAAAGAAGTCGTTCAGGAGCCAAACAGCGCCGTGGATGTTCCTGCTGCCTTGACGCCCAGCTCACCGTTCTTTGAGTATGAGGTAGCAGAAGGCTCTGTTATTGGTACAACAGACTGCACGATTACAGTTACCCGCAAGCTCAAAGCTGGCTACGTTGGTAAATTGGATGACCTGTCAAACAGCAAGGCATACTTCATTACCTGCGACCGCGGTAAGTTCCTCACCAAGGACGGCTATCTGGCTTCTACTGCACACAGCAGCCTTACTGACGCTGAGCCCTCTACCTTCGCTGTTCTCAACTATGAGGACAACTACTATCTCTACAGTGTAGCCGATAGCAAGTTCGTAACGAATACCGGTGCTTTGGCAGGTAACCTCATGACCGATGGCTTCCATGGTACTTTCGATGCCATCCAGATGGATCCGAAGACTGTTCCTTACTTCTTCTGGTACTTCACCGTTGCTGAGGGAACAAACTATGGTCTGAACACCAACGGCAACGATCCTTACGGATACGTCATCAACAATTGGATGAATGCCGACCCGGGCAACCTGTACTATATGGTTGAGGCAGCTGACTTCGATGCCACTGAGGCTCTGGCAGCTCTGGAAGGATACTTCCATCCCTCATATACTGTTACATACGTAGTGAAGGATGCCTTTGGCAACACCATCTTCACTTCCGACCCGCAGCCGACCACTGAAGGTGCAGTCATTTCCACTCTGCCCAGTGATTACAAGCGCACATTCTACACATACAATGAAGACGAAGTGGAAGTTACCATCGCTGACGTCGCAACGACTGTTGAGTTCACTGCTACTTGGACTGGTCCGTTCGAGCTTTCTGCTGACTTCGCAAGCGCACATTGGTACAACATGTCTATGCGTGGCACTTGGTATGTAACAACTGACGTCAAGGACGGCGACGGTGCATACAAGACTCAGAACGCCAACACAATGGGTCTCGGAGAAGATTCCTATCAGTGGGCATTCTCTGGCAACGGCTACGACGGCATCAAGATTCTCAACAAGGCTGAAGGCGAAGGCAAGAGCTTCGGTTGGACCGATGCACAAAAGACCAATGCCGGTATTCCTACTGTAATGGATGATGCTGAAGGCAATCATGGCTGGAAGATTGTTGCCAGCACCAACACCACTGTTCCTGCTAACTCATTCTGCCTGAATGTTCCTGGCACCAACCTCTACATCAACCAGTATGGTGGTGCAGGTGGTTCCGTGAAGTTCTGGGACAGCGGTAACAATGTTGGCGACGCAGGTTCTGCTTTCACTGTTTATGAAGTTCCCGATGACTTCTCTGAATACGTTGTATCTGAAGTTGCTCCTGCTATGGAAGCTACAGGTTACTTCACATTCACTGACGCTGCTAAGGCTGCCATCGGCTACGATCCCGCTTTCAAGGAGAGCTGCTCATTTGCAGACTTCAAGAGCATGAAGCAGAAGATGGCTGCCGCAATGGAAGACATCTCCAACTTCGTTCTTCCTGGAACAGGTTACTACACTCTGACATGTAAGTTGTATGGCACCTTCATGGGCATTGATCCCAGTGACGCCAACATGTATGGCAACTACAAGACTGCAGTCGCTGCCAAGCAGATTGTGAAGCTGACCAAGACTGGTAGCAACACCTATACCATCGGTTTGATGGGCAAGTATGCTCCTGCAACCGTAGCACAGAGCGGACAGGTTACAGCCGCTGCAGAAGCAGGCACCTACACTGCCGTTGTTTCTTCTGTTGGTTATGCTGCATTCCAGGCCAACACAGAAGCCCAGTACTCTGCACTGCACTGCGCAAGTGGCGGTTCTGTTGTAGGTTGGGAACCCACAGCTGACGCTTCTCAGTGGGCAGTAGCTGACGCTACCAGCATTGAGTTTGCTGTTGGCGAGGCTGGCTATGCAACTGCTTATCTGCCATTTGGTGTAGAGATTGGTAAGACCATCTCTGTTCCTGAGGCTAAGGGTACATGGACATTCGAAGACGGCACAGTTGCCGGCACTGGCTCCGCTACTCTGGCTGCAAGCGAAGGTGTGACATTTGCTGACGGTGCTGTTACCGTTCCCGTTGGTGACAAGCTGACCATGACCACAGGTCTCGGTGACCTCACCACCTACGCATTCATGATGGATGTCAAGATTAACAATGAAAATGCAGGCAAGTACACTGCACTCTATCAGAACAAGCCCAACAACGATGGTGATGGAAGTCTCTTCTTCTACAACCACAAGACCAACGGCAGAGGCATTGGACTTAATTCCGGTGGCTTAGGCTACGGCGCTCAGGGTAGCATTGCATTGGATACATGGTATCGTGTAATCTTCTCTTGCGAGGAAAATATCCCCACTATTTATGTTGATGGTGTAAAGGTTGCTGCTGCTACTTCTGCTGTTGTAGAACACTGGACAATGCACGACGTAGCTCTCTTCTTCGCTGACAACGACGGTGAGGAGAACGAAGTTACCTGCGGCGAGCTCCGCTTCTGGGATCAGGCTCTGACTGAGGCTCAAGCTGGAATGCTCGGTGCTGTTGGCACAGTGGTTCCCGAACCTAAGAATGCTGTAGCATTCACTGGTAAGATTAACGGTGAATATCTGACTCTGTCAGAAGTAGAGGGTGCTATTCCTGCACTTACCGCTATCATCGTGAAGGGTGAGCCCGCTACCTACACCTTCAATATTACCCCGGCAGACGCTGAGGAACAGATTCCTGATGGAGCTCTGGGTATTTACGATGACGAAATCGATGGTGGCAAGGCCCTCGTTAAGGAAGAAGCTATCATTGAGGAGAACGACCTGAAGGGTACGCTCGAACCCATCGATGCTGCTGGCAAGTACGTTCTTGCTATGCCCGCTGGTGAGGAAGTTGGCTTCTATTTGGCTGCGGGTGGCAAGATTGCCGCTGGCAAGGCTTATCTCGAGGTTCCCGAAGGAACTGAGATTAAGGGCTTCACCTTCAAGTTCGCTGATGATCCCGATGCAATTAAGTTCGTTAACACTGTTAACAGCGAGGATGGTCTCATCTACAACATCGCTGGTCAGCGCCTGAACAAGATGCAGAAGGGCATCAACATCGTGAACGGCAAGAAGGTTCTCTACTAATTCAAAATAGAATTCAAATATGAAGAAAACTTATTTGAATCCTGCTTTGAAGGTAGAAGAGGCTCAAGCAGCACAAATGCTGGCAGAGAGCCTGCCTATCAACAGCGAAGTCACAGTAGATGGTGGCGACGCGCTCACTAAGGAAGATGCCTGGGACATCTGGGCAGACGAATAAGAACATTTAGTAAACTCTGTAAAAGAAGGCAGTTCCCACGAGGGGCTGCCTTCTTTGTTTATAATAAAAGTTTTTTTCGATTTTGCTTTGTTATATTATAAATAATGTGTAACTTTGCAGGGTGTTATACTATCAAACTATACAAAATATTTAAAAACAAACTAACTTCTTTTAAAACTTGATGCATTATGAAACAAAGACTACTAAACCTATTCAGGCTGCGTGGCGTTATGTGCGTAGCTCTGATGTGTGCTGCCTTCACCGCATGGGCAGAAGATGAAAAAACAACTACAACCGTGACGATTGGCGAGAGCGGTTATGCAACGGCCTACATGCCCTACTCCATCACATTTGCCGGTTTAGTTCCTGTTGGTGCGGATGATCTTCCAACACCCGTTGGTGCCTGGACATTCGACGATCCCGATAATCCATTGGCAGGTACAGGCACAGCAACTCTCACTCCTGCCATTCACGGCACGAACGGTGACCCTAACGAAGGCAAGGGCTGGCTTGAGACAAAGGAAAGCCTTGAAGCAGCCGGCATCACAACACTCGAAGGCGGTGCCCTGTACATTCCCAAAGGCTCAAGCCTGCTCATGAACACCAATAATGGCGCAGAAGGCTTCGACAAGTACACCGTGATGTTCGACATCTGCTCAGACGACATGACCGGCTACACTCCACTTTGGCAGAACAGTATGACCGACAGCAAGGACGGCAGCCTCTTCATCAAGAACGGTCAGATGGGTCTTGGCGGCTCTCTCGGCTACAATGGCAACTTCAGTGCCGGCGTGTGGTATCGTGTTGTATTGGTAATCGACACTCCCAACAAGGCAGCCCTCTATGTTGACGGCGAGCTGTTAAGCGCTTGCGAGCACACCGACTCCTACAACAAGCACTGGCTGCTGCAAGGCCCAGGTGCAGTCTTCTTCGCTGACGAAGACGGCGAGGAGAAGGATATCAAGGTGACTGGTCTCCGTTTCTGGGATGTTCCCTTCGATGCTAAGCAAGTTGCAGCACTTGGCACAATAGAAGGAGAAGCTGCAGGAGAAGCTCCCGAACCTGTTATAGTACCTGAAACAACAGGTGCTTGGACATTCGAGGGCGGTACAATTAATGGGACAGGCACTGCCACCCTGACTGCCACTTCTGGTGTCGTTGCTAATGAAGACGGCTCCATCACGATTCCCAAGGATGACCGTCTTAAGATGACTACAAACCTCCCTGAGGAATCCCTCAATAGCTACACGTTAATGATGGATGTCAAATTCCCTGACGTGGTCAGCTACAATGCTATTATCCAGACCGATCTTGATAACGCCAATGACGCTGGCCTGTTCGTTCACAACGGACAGATTGGTATCAATTCCGCCGGCTTGTACTACCACGGCTCACTGGTAGATGACACATGGTATCGCATTGTATTTGTAGTTAACGAGTTGTATGGAGAAGTCTATGTTGACGGCAATCTGGTTGGCAAGAGTTCTGCACAGCTTTCGAAATGGGGCATTGGTAATGCTTTCTACCTCTTCGAAGATGAAGACGGAGAAGACAATGAAGTGTTAACATCTGAGATTCGCTTCTGGAACCAGGCTCTGAATACCGCTCAAGTTGCAATGCTTGGCACTGTCGGTTCATCGGGAACTGTAACGGCTTACACTGGTAAGATTAACGGCGAATGGCTGACCCTCTCAGAGGTTGAAGGAACCATTCCTGCACTCACCGCTGTCATCCTGAAGGGAACTCCCGGCACCTACGCATTCGAAGTTGACGGCAAGAATGATCCTGATGGTGATTACCTGGACATCTTCCAGGATACAACTGTGGACGGTGATAAAGCCCTCGTCAAGCAATGGGCTCCTGCTGTTGAGGATAATGACCTGAAGGGTACTCTCGAACCCATCGATGCTGCCGGCAAGTACATTCTTGCTAAGCCCGAAGGCGAGGAAGTAGGCTTCTACAAGGCCGAGAGTGGCACCATCGCCGCTGGCAAGGCTTATCTCGAGGTTCCCGAAGGGACTGAGATTAAGGGCTTCTGCTTCAAGTTTGGTAATGATGACGCAACAGGCATTGAGTCAATTCAAAATTCAAAATTCAAAATTCAAAATGAGACATCAGCCATTTACAACATGGCTGGTCAGCGCCTCCAGAAGATGCAGAAGGGCATCAACATCGTTAACGGCAAGAAAGTGTTGGTAAAATAAGATAATAAGGAAAGGTTGCGTGTGCAACTTATGACTAATCAGGAAGGCAGTTCCCTCAAAGGAGCTGTCTTCCTATTTTTTTTGAATTATGTATTATGAATTATGAATTATTTTTCGTACCTTTGCCTTGAATTTTACCTATAACAACCATGAAACAGGGACTTTTAACAACTCTTCTTCTGGCATTGATTACCATCATGCCAACCTATGCTGCCGACTGGCAGGCAAAGACTGATACCATCTGGCCGGCACGCCACTATCGCGAACTCAACGGCCAGGCTACTGGTAGTCAGCGTTCGAAATCTTACATCAACTGGAACTACCCCGAGGGCACTGTTCTCGTCTATGGCATCCATTTCCCTACGGGACACGTCCGCGCCGATGCCCTGTTCAGAGCCAAGAGCGAAACCAGAGTCACCTTTGGCGTACGCATCGTACACCCTGCTACCGGCACCGTTGTCCTGGATACAACTATCAAGAGCACCAAGAACACCACGGCGGAGCAGCGTATGGAGATTATGCCCGATACGGAGATGCCCTACGACGGCTGGTACCGCTTCGAGTTGACTTGCCCGGGCGGAGGGAACACCCTCGACCGCCTCAACCTGCTTCTCTTCCAGCGCACTTCGGCGCTCAGCATCACCGACTCTGAAATCTTCATGGCTCCCAGCGTACATCTGTGGTGGAGCACAAAGGTTCCAGGAGCGCCGTCGGGACAAAGCTACAACTGGACCTACCTCGAGGTAATGTATCCCAGTGCATACCGTCAACCGGCCTCCTACCAGATGGCTATCGGCACCGACGGCATGTACTCCGGCATACAGATGCCCACACGCAGCGACGGCAGTTACGGTCATACGGTCCTCTTCTCCGTATGGGACAACGGCGACACGGACAAGGACAAGAGCCTGCCCGACATCATGCGCGCCGGAGCCGTTGATCTCGGTCCGGATGCCTATGCCACGCGCTTCGGCGGAGAGGGCACGGGTTCCAGCATCCGATACAACCGCGACGACCTATGGGAGTTCGACCACTGGGTACAGTTCCTCTACAACGTACGTCCGGACATTGTCAGCGTCACCAACGAGGACGGCAGCGTCTCGGAGTTCGAGAGCACTTTGCAGACCGTGTGGTACAAGATGGCCGAGGAAAACGACTGGCACTACATGGGCACTCTGCGTATGGCAGCTGCCAACCGCCTCACGAGCGGCATCTACAGCTTCCTTGAGAACTTTGGCGATACAGGCGGCGAGCTTATGCGCCGCTGTTACTTCCGCAACGGAGCCATGCGCTCAGCAGCTACCGGACAATGGTACGCCTTGAATTATGCAGGCTTTGGCAACACCCAGAACAAGGGCACGCGCAACTCCCGCTATGACTTCGGTCACGGTGTTACGCAGCTATACGACAAGACCTTCTATCTGGAGACAGGCGGCTACATGGGCAAACGCGACAGCGCGAACACCTGCGAGCCTCCCCTGATGGGCGAGATGCCTTGGGTAGATACCATTAATATTGCTCGTTTGGAGCGCCGCGTGGATGAAGGTGTCCTCCACTACAATTCCAAGACCATGAAGCAGCGCATCGAAACCACTCGCACCGTTTCCGACCCGGCCACATGGAAGCTCATCAGTTTCAGCGACGAGGAGACCGTTGGAGAGGGCGACTACGGACGTGCTGCCATGATGCTTGACGGCGACCGAAGCTCATACTACCACAACCGTTGGAAGAGCAATGCCGCAGGCTATCCCCACACCTTCACCTTCGAGGCCCCCGAACCCGTCACTGTCAGCTCGTTGGAAATCTATCAGAACCGCGAAAGCAAATACCGCGCCAAACAGATGGCATTCTACATGTCCGAAGACGGGAGTCGCTGGACGACTGTTTCCTCGCGCCTCACCATCGAAGACACCGAAAGTCCCACCGTCACCCTGCCGGAACCTGTCACAGCCAAGTTCTTCCGTCTGCGCTTCACATCCGGCTACGGGTCCAACCTTGTCATCAACGAGCTCTATTTCAAGCACGAATACCGTCTCGGAAGCCTGCTTGACCTCGCTCGACAGATATTCGAGGAGTCCGATGCCTGGGGTGGCTACGCACCAGCCGACCTTGAGCCTCTGCGCACAGTCTATGCCGACGGCACCTGCACAGATATCGATGCTCTCCGCGAAACCATCCGAGAGATTGGCGCTACGGCACAGCCGCTCACATACGGAGTGGTTGCCAAGGCCGAGAGCTTCACACCTATGGCTGTCTATCAGCTCCACAATGCTTCCGGTCGCGGCGACCTCATCGCCACCACTGACGGAGTGCTTTCCATTGCTGCCTCCAATTCCACGACGGCTCCCGAAGCCTACCGCCAGAAGTGCCGCGTGAGTGACCCCTATTGCAACTGGATGATTCTACGCTCCGAGAAATACAACGAAAGTTACCTCTACAACCTGGGAACAGGTAAGTATCTCTCCGTAGATGGCTCCGAACTCACACTCTCCGACATTCCTACGACCATCACCCTCAGCAAGAGCGGCGATGGCTTCACCATCAATGCGGGCGGCAAGTATGTGGGCATCACCCCAAGTGGCGAGAAGCCCGTTGTACTTCAGAACTCAGGAGGCAGTGGAGCCATCTTCCAGCTGCGCACCAACCAGTATCTGAGGCCCTCTGAGGATGCCGTACACGGAATAACCGCAGAGGGCGAGCAGGCTGTCCATGAGAACACGCCCGACTACCTCTTCCTGCAGGGTATTCAGACCTATGGGAAAGCATTCGTTGCCTACGCAGACACAGAATCGAAACTCATCCGCACCAGCTCGTACCTCTCGTCCAACGCCAATACCAATCAACAGGAAGAGCACAGTCTCGCCAAGCTCATTGACGGCAAGACGAACACCTACTACGAGACGTGGTACAGCGGCATTACATGGCCAGACGAGATGTCCTACATCCAGGCTCGCACCAGCGGTGACATCCAGGCCTTTGCCTTCAGCTTCACCCCCTCGCAGAACCCCGAATACGGACAGCCCGACATTCCTTCGGACATCATCGTTTCGGCTTCAGCCACCATGCGCAACCTGCTGCCTGTGGCTCGGATAACGGAAGGCCTGCCCACCAACATCAGCGAAAGCTACACCTCGCCGGTTCTCTTCACCGACGGAGCATCGCGCTTCCTGCGTTTCCAGGTCATGCAGACCCTCGGTAAGCGTGCCGACAGCCGCATCTTCGCCATGAGTGAGTTCCAAGTGCACAATGCCATCATCGACGAAGCAGCTTCACCCTATTACCAGAGGCCAGAGGTCAAGGAAGCCTTCGATGCCCTGCAGACAGAGCTCCAGAGCTTCCGCTCCCACATCTCGGCGAACTCCGTCACAAGCGAGGACCGCCAAGCCCTGCGTGAGGCTATCGACCGCGCAGAAGAAATCCTGAAGAACGGCACAGGCATAGAAATAATTCAAAATTCAAAATTCAAAATTCAAAATGATGATGCCGTTTATGACCTTACCGGCCGGAAAATCGTAAATTGTAAATCGTCAAATAGTAAATTACCAAAGGGTATATATATCCAAAGCGGCAAGAAGATACTGAAATAAGTTCCTTCACTCTACAAGCGAAAAGCCGGACCTTGACGGAATACAGGAATAATCATATATTATTAAATTCAAAATATACAATCATGAAGAAACGTTTCTTTTCTACGCTGAGTATCCTGCTGGTTGCTCTTGCATGTCTTGCCGAGGGCAAGGCCAAGTATGTGTTCTATTTCATCGGTGACGGTATGGGAGTGAACCAAGTCAATGCCGCAGAAACTTATCTCGGTGCCTTAGAAGGCCGCATCGGAATCAAGGAACTCTGTTTCCCCAGCTTCCCCTACTTCGGCCTTATCAACACGCAGAGCGCCACTAACGGTGTGACCGACTCCGCTGCAGGCGGTACGGCACTCGCTTCTGGCAACAAAACCAAGAATGGCGCACTGGGTGTGCTGAAGGACCTGACGACTCCCGTGACTTGCATCGCCCACTGGGCTAAGGATGCCGGAGCTGCCGTAGGTGTCAGCACCAGCGTGAGCATCGACCATGCCACGCCTGCTGCCTTCTATTCCCATGTGCCCAAGCGCTCCATGGCATACGAAATCGGTTCTCAGCTCCCTGGCTCCGGCTTCGACTACTTCGCTGCCAGTGACTTCGTAAAGCCCGAGAACCCCAATGGCGGTCCCGACCTCTATGCTCAGGCTGAGGCAGGCGGCTACACCATCGCCCGCGGCTACAAGGACTTCCAGAAGAAGGCCAAGAAGGCTGACAAGATGATTCTTTTCCAGACAGAAGAAGCCAGCAAGCGCGACCGCAACTCCATTCCTTACGCCCTGGACCGCACGAAAGACGACCTCACCTTGGAGGAAATCACACGCGCCGGCATCAACTTCCTCATGAAGAAGCAGGGCCTCCGCGACGGTTTCTTCTTCATGGTCGAGGGCGGCAAGATTGACTGGGCCTGCCACGCCAACGACCCTGCCTTCATCGCCGAGCTCATCGACATGGACAATGCCGTGAAGGTGGCTTACGAGTTCTACCAGCAGCACCCCGACGAGACACTCATCGTCATCACTGCCGACCACGAGACAGGCGGTCTCGTCCTCGGTCGTGGCCCGTACGAGCTGAACCTCAAGGCTGTCTCGTACCAGCGCATGAGTATGGACAAGCTGAACCGCGAGCTGAACAGCGTGAAGGAAAAGCTGGGCAGCGGCTTCACATGGGAAGAGACAAAGAAGTTCCTCACAGATAACTTCGGCTTCTGGAACGGCGTAGAGGTGAACGACGAACAGGCAAAGCGCTTGGAAAGTTCCTTCAACGAGTTCAAGGACGGCAAGGCTGATGCCGGACGTCTGTGCAGCACCGTGAAGCACGTCATCTCCGAGTGCGCACTGATTGGTTGGCAGAGCGGCGGCCACAGCAACGGCTACGTTCCCGCCTTTGCCATCGGCGCAGGTGCAGAACAGTTCCACGGCCGCTTCGACAACACCGAAATCTGCAAGAAGATGGCGAAAGCCGCAGGCTGGAAGACACCGTTTGAGGAATAATTGAAGTAATGAACAGACAATCCTTTTTAGTGGGGATTCTTTTACTCATCCCGCTCTTCGTGAAAGCTGAGGGCGGGAAGAGTCAGATTCCCCTGGCCGACCCGTATATCCTGCTCGACGGGGACACCTACTATGCCTACGGCACCCACGATGCCAGTGGCATCCATTGCTACTCGAGCGACGACCTGCGGACTTGGAAGGACGAGGGGCAGGCTCTGAACAAGGAGAACACCACCGAGACCCAGTGGTTCTGGGCACCCGAGGTCTATCGCATCAAGGGCAAGTACATCATGTACTACTCCGCCAACGAGCACCTCTTTGCCGCCACATCCAACTCCCCGAAAGGACCTTTCAAGCAAGTAGGCTCCTACCAGATGGAGAGCATCATCGGAAGCGAGAAGTGCATCGACTCGCACGTCTTCATCGACGAGGACAGCACTGCCTACATCTTCTTTGTCCGCTTCACCGACGGTAACTGCATCTGGCAGGCAAAGCTCAGCGACGACTTCATCACGCCCATCGGGAGCACCCTGCGTATGTGCTTCGCTGCATCCCAGTCCTGGGAGCTCAAGATGGGCAAAGTCAACGAAGGGCCCAATGTCATTAAGAATGGCCATCGCTACTTCCTCACCTACTCGGGCAACGACTACCGCAGTCAGGACTATGCCGTGGGCTATGCCTATGCGACGAACATCGCTTCGGGAAATTGGACGAAGTATAACAACAATCCCATCCTTCGCCGCTGGGACGACCTCGTAGGCACAGGCCACCACTCGCTCTTCTACGACAAGGAGGGCCTGCTGCGCATCGTTTTCCATGCCCATAACAGCACCGAGGCGGTTCACGACCGCCTGATGTACATTGGCACCATGCAGATACGAGGGAGCAGTCTCGTGATGCTGGGCGACCCCATCATCCGGCCAACGCTCTCCACCTCAGCTCCCTACAGCCCCGAGCTCATCACGAAGAAATGGGGTTTTGAGCGCGGCGGAGCGGTCACCGTAGATATGAACAACGACGGAAGCCAGGACATCGTGACCGGTGGCTCCGGCAATACTGTTCAGAACTCCGCCACAGACGATTTCACGAGCAAGCGCATGTCCTACCTTGCAACCTTTAACTCTACTAACCATAGATGGGTGAAAGTCACAACCGCCCCACCCTTCCAGGTGGCAGACTCTCCCTCCCTCGTTCCCTGCGACATCAACAACGACGGGAACATGGACATCATCGCCTTCGAGCAGACAGGCTATGACGTTACCGAAGAAGCCTATGCCGGCAACTATGGACACGAAGGCATCTTCCTGGGCAAAGGAAACGGAACGTTCGAAGAAGCAAGCGTGGAGTTAATTATCAATCATCAATTATCAATTATCAATTCTTTTGATTGGAGGGCTCCATGCAACGCAGAGGTTATTGACATTGACAACGACGGACGGCTCGACATCATCCTCGTGGGGCATCAGAGCGAGATGAACTACAACGTCATCCTCCACAACCAGACCACCGACAACGTCAGTACTCTACGTTTCTCCGTAGAGCCCTACGAGCCCGGCTTCCTCCTCCGTGAGGCCATCATACAGCCCGCCGACTTCAACAACGACGGCTTTCAGGACTTTGCCATCTCTGCCCTCGTGGATGGGAAGGAAGACCAGCTGCGCTTCACCGACGTCTATCTCAACAGCCCCAATAACTACGGGCATCAGTTCACCCGTCTGGGACTTGGCGAGAAAGATGGCGAAATCAAACGCAAGTCGAACGGAGCACTGCAGGTGGCAGACTTCAACGATGACGGCTGGCTCGACATCATGCTGGCCGGACAGGGCGAGATATCTTCCGGCGAATCGACCACACGCCAGCGCATCTACCTCAACCAGCAGACCGCCGTGCCTTCGTTCAGCCCCATCGCCTGCGAGTTCCAGACAGACCTCTACACGCTCTCTTCTTCGGCAAGCAACTCTGCAGGCGTCATCGACTGGAATTGGGACGGCTACTACGACATCATGCTTGGCGGCACGAAGTCGAATGCCTATAGCGGCATGCTCTACCTCAACGACGGCAAGGGCCACCTCAAACGAAGCGTCAGCATCCCCGGAGCCACAGGAGCCTGCATCATCTTCCCCGACTATAACGGCGACGGACGCAAAGACTTCCTGCTCAATGGCTTTTCGAAGGACAAGAACTACCTGACCACAGAGCAGGAAGGCCGCAATGCCATCCTTTGCAGCAACCTCTACCCCATCCCCTCGCGACCCGATGCCCCGCTCGCTCCTACTGTCACGAAGCAAGACGGCAGGACACGCCTCTCCTGGCAGGCACCAGAGACAGCCCACCCGGGCTACACCTACGAGATTTACATCAAGGACGAAGAGGGCAACCTTGTGAACAGCACGCCGTCCATCATAGGCGGCACGAAGGACGGACTCCGCAAGGTGAACCGCCTCGGACGTGTTGGTTGCCTGACGGAGTGGACGTTCCTTCCCGCGAAGCCCGGCACCTACAAATGGGGCGTTCAGACCATCGACGCCGCCTACGTGGGCTCCGTCTTCACCGAAGGCCCCCAGTTCACCGTAACCGAGAAAGACATTGAGGACGGAATTGATGAAATCAAAAGTGAACAGTTAAAAATGGAAAATGAGGGTGCCATCTTTGATATCGCTGGCCGCCGCTTTGATAATACAAAATTCAAAATTCAAAATTCAAAATTATCTAAGGGTGTTTACATCTTCAACGGGAAGAAGATACTGAAATAAACCCACCCAGAAACCTTAACGTCAATGAATAGTAAAGGTCGCTTTGTCATTAGCGTCCTATCCCTACCTTCGAAGGATTACTATTCCTTCCACTGAAGGATTACTATTCCTTCCTGCATAGGATTAGTATTCTTTCAGCAATAGGATTACTATCGCTCCGTCCGGAAGGACAGCACGCTACGGGCAAAGGGAAAGGTCGCTGTTTATGGAAGTAGGAGTTACAGACCCCATAGCGCCCATACCGCTCTCATACCTCTGGAGTATGAGCATCCTATGACGGTCCTATGACGATCCTCTGAGCATGCTCTGAGAAGCCTTAGAGAAGCCTTAGAGAAGCCTTAGAGCAAGGATTATTGAAACTTTTTACTTGAGGGGGGCCGATGGCGGGGTGGCATTCTCGGCACTGCCCCATTGCTTGTTGGGCTGACTGCCCATCTCGAGGATGAGGGTGGCACCGTTCTTAATATCCTCGTGACTGAACCAGGGTTTGTCCCAAGTCTTGCCGTTAAGGGTGGCTCGCTGGATGTACTTGTTATCGCGGCTGCTTCCCTTGGCAATGATGTGCAACTCCTTGCCGCCAGGCAACTTGACACGGATGTCCGAGAACAACGGCGAACCGATATTGTAGGCAGGGAAGCCAGGCGTGACGGGATAGAAGCCCAACGAGGAGAAAACCACAAAGGATGTCAGACCGCCGCCGTCCTCATCGCCCGGAATACCCATGACGTCATTGCGGAACCATGTGTCGAGGCACTGGCGGATGCGCTTCTGTGTCTTCCAGGGCACTCCAGCGTAATTATATATATAAGGTATATGGAGCGAAGGCTCGTTAGCCATCGTGAACTGACCGATGTTTCCCGTCTGGTCGGGCAGCTGTTCGTAGAACTCACGCTTGCCACGCCCCATCGGTTCGGCAAAGGTACGGTCCAGCTCCATTGCCATCTCCTCGCGTCCTCCCATCAGGCTTGCCAGGTCCGCAAGGTTGTGCTGCACGTCCCAACGATAGGTCCAGCCATTGTTCTCGTCGTAAGCCTCACGGGCTCCGATGCCGCCGCCAAAGCGATAGTCGAAGTCTGGCAGGAAGTTGCCGTCCTTGTCCTTCGGATGGAAGAAGCGTGTCTCGGCATTCCAAAGGTTGCGGTAGTTGTAGCTGAGGGCGAGGTACTTGGCGGTCTCGTCTTTCTTTCCCAAGAACTCGGCAATACGCGAGAGACACCACTCATCGTAAGAAGTCCCGAGCGTCACTGCCACTGGCTGACGCTTCTCAAAACCCGTCACATTGGGGTCAGTCTCCTCTTCGCCCTTGGCCAGAGCGGGGATGTAGCCATGTTCCTTATAGAACTTGTCGATGCCGTCACCGGCAGGGCGACCACTCCAAGGAGCCAAAGTCTTGTCCTCTATGCCCTTACGGCAATACTCAAAGGCACGCTCGGCATCCAGGTTGAGTCCCTTCCAAAGTGCATCTGCCACCATAGCCACACCGTGATTGCTGTTCATGCGACGCGTATCACCTGTCATCTCGGGGAAGGTGGGCATCCAGTTCGTCCCCATCTGCTCTGCCATACGCAGATAGCTCTCGATGATGTCCTCCTCCTTCTTTGGTTGGATAAGGGCACGCAAGGGATGAGCGGCACGATAGGTGTCCCATATCCAGTCGTCGGTGTAGAAAGGCTTTCCCTCATCCTCATGCACCTTTCCGTCGAAAGCTGAGAAGTAACGTCCCTCTTCGCTCAGGCAGACAGGGCGTTCGAAGGTACGGTAGTAAGCGGTGTACATGACGGTCTTCTGGTCGTCCGTACCGCCTAACACCAGGATATTGCTCAAAGTTTCGTTCCACTCCTTCCGGCCGGCATTTGCAACCTTCGCAAGGTTGAAGTCCTTGCCCTGCTCGCGAATGAGGTTCTTCTCCGCCTGCTCCTGGCTGATGAGGGAGATGCCGTAGCGGAAGCATATCTTCTTCGTGCCGGCAGGGAAACGGAGAGCCGCACAGGCACGAGGCTCCTCGGTAATCCACTTGTCGCTGATCTTCCCGTCCTGAAGAAGTCCCGACTTCTCCGGCACCACGTCGAACTCGCCTGCAAAGTATATCTTCATGTTCTTGCTAAGGCGTTGACTGGCAGAAGCATATCTGCTGTCAACCTGAATACGGCCGTTATCTGTATAAAGGAGAATGGTGGCAGGCTTGGCAGGGTCGCGGAACGACAGTTCGTAGATGGCGCTCTGGTGCGAGACGGCAAGGCGCACATCGATGGTATTGTCCGCCACCTGTACCTGGTAGTCATATGGCGTAATGCGCTCGTTGTCCCAAGTGACGGGAATGATGCGATGCAACTCCTCGCCTTGAGTGACGCTTAGGCGGAAGGCACTACGCTCGCGGTGATTGGTAACGACCATTGGCAAGCCGTCGAGCATCTCGGTGGTATAGTCTCCACGCGTCGGATAGATACGCATCAGGCTGTTGGGCAGCTGGATTGTGGGGAAGCAGGGAACCAGCAAGTGGCTGATGCTACCGATGTAGGGATTCACGTAATCGACGGGAGCTGTCTCTGCTGAAACAACAAAAGGAGTAATCAGCAGGACTGCAAGGAGAGAATTAAGCTTATGATTCATTGTTTCTGGATTAATTTCCTGCAAAGATAAGTATTTTAGTTCATAGTTCATAGTCCATAGTCCATAATTATTTTCTATTCTTATATTTTTGAATTTTGAATTTTGAATTTTGAATTATATATCGTATCTTTGCACAATGAAAACAAAAACATCTACATATATGAAACATATTTTAGCCTGTTTTATGCTCTTACTTGCATGCCAGGAGGCATCGGCTCAGACAATCAAGACAACATTTGTAAGTGGTCCTGGCCGAGACAGAGGGGAAGGGCCTGCAATGGTCGCCGATGGACGATACGATACCAAATGGTGCTTGGACGCCCCGTTCCTGATGCCCTATGTCATTGTCCTTGATGCAGGAGAAGAGACTAGCATCGCTGAGTATGGCTTCGTGACGGGCGACGACACCCAGAGCTATCCTGAACGCAACCCCGTAACGTGGCGCGTCTCAGGTTCCAATGACAAGCAGGACTGGGTACTCATAGACGACCAGAGGAACAACCACAGCATGGGCGATGAAAATGAAGAGGAGTACTGCTTCCAGCCGACTTTCAAGGGAAAGTTCCGCTACTACCGCTTCGAGTTTATCCGCATGGCTGAAGGAACGCGCATCCAACTAAGCGAAATCAACCTCCACAAAACGGCTAAGACAGCTGTCAAGACAACCTTCGTGAGTGGCACAGGACGTGACGGCAAGGAAAGTGCGGCAATGGTTAGCGACGGTCTCTTCTACACGAAATGGTGCATCGACGAACCCCAGCAGATGCCATACTCCGTCGTATTGGACGCGGGTGAGCAGATGGCTGTCTCGGAATACGGCTTCGTTACGGGCGACGATACGCACACCTATCCCGACCGCAACCCCATCACCTGGCGTGTCTCAGGCTCGAACGACAAGCAGGCATGGACGTCCCTCGACGAACAGAAGTTCAACCGCCGCATGCGCGACGAGAACGAGCAGGAGTACCGCTTCAAGGTACCCTCCCCTGCCTCTTTCCGCTACTACCGCTTCGAATTCATCCGCATGGCAGACGGCACACGGCTCCAGCTTAGCGAGATTAAGCTTTATAAATAGGGAGTTTGCAATGAAAAGGCGACTGATGACTGCCTTGATGCTCTGTTGCTCTTTTGCAATCTTAGCACAAAGCAAACAGACAAAGGATGAGACCATTGTGTTCACGCCCCAGTGGACGGCTCAGGCCCAGTTCGCAGGATATTATGTGGCTGAGCAAAGGGGATTCTACCGTGAAGCAGGCCTGGACGTGAAGATTGAGCATCCATCAGTCACACAGCCTGCCATGAGCCGTCTGCGCAAGAACATGTGTCAGGCCACGACGCTTATGCTCTGCCAAGCATTGGAGATAGTGAACGAAGGATTCCCTTTGGTGAACATACTCCAAACATCGATGAACAACTCGTTGGTCATCGTCTCGGCCCATGGCAAGGACCCGCTGACACAGAAGGGTGCACGGGTTGGCATCTGGAGCGTAGGTTTCGGTCAGATGGCCATGTGCATGAACAATAAGGAACATCTGAACTACCAGTGGGTGCCATTCGCCCAGAATGTCAACCTGTTTGTCTCCGGAGCTCTCGACGCCACGTTGGCCATGAGCTACAACGAGTATTATCAGTTGGTTCAGGCGGGTGTCAAGATGACCGACAAGAACGTGTATCGCTTCTGCGACCACGGCTACAACGTGCAGGAGGACGGTGTCTATATGACTCGCGACTACTATGCCAAGCATCAGGAGCAGGCACGCCGCTTTGCCCAGGCTAGCCGTAAGGGCTGGGAGTGGGCAGCCCAACATCCCGAAGAGACGCTGGACATCGTGATGCAGTACGTCGAAAAGAACCACATCGCCACCAACCGTGTGATGCAGCGGCTGATGCTCAAGGAAGTATTGCGTCTGCAGGTTGACCGTGAATCGAAGAAACGCGAGTTCCGGCTGCGCCCCGACATGGTGCGGCAGGCCAGCCGCCTGATGGCGGAGAACCAGATGCTGAGCCGAGAGGTGACGTACGAGGAACTCGTAAGTGAAAAGTGAAAAGGTGAAAAGTAATCGTCTATTATGAATTCGATTATCAATCATATCCGTCGCAAGCTTTCCATCAAGGTTAGTTTATGGGTCGTCTTGTTTGCCGGCATCATCTTCAACGTTGCTCTCGGATTCCTGTTCTATCAAGCCCGTGAGGCCGTCCATAAGGAAGCCATCAACCGTGCCACGCAAACTTTGGACAACACATCGCTGCGCGTAGAGAGCATCCTGAACCGGGTGGAGGTGGCCACGAACATGACCAAATGGCTCGTGCAACGACATCCCGATGTGGCCGACTCAATGTTTGTCTATAGTCGGAGCATGTTACAGAACAACCCCGATTTCTACAACTGCTCCATCGCCTTCGAGCCTTACTACTTCAAGGACAAAGGGCGCTACTTCTCCGCCTATACCAAACATATCGGTGACTCCATCCGCACCATACAGGGCGGCAGCGATTACTACCAGTATTTCTTCGCAGACTGGTATTTGATGCCACAACTGCTTGAAAAACCGTGTTGGACAGAACCGTATATGGATCTTGACGTAGCCACAAACACCAGCGAGATGGTGACCAGCTACTGTCAGACGATAAAGGACAATACGGGACAGATGATTGGCGTCATCAATACCAGCCTCTCCATCAACTGGCTCTCGCATACCATCTCGGCGGTCAAGCCCTACCCCAATTCCTACAGCATCATGATTGGCCGTGGCGGCACCTATTTCGTACATCCCGACACGACGAAGATTACCCGGCAGACCATCTTCACACAAACCATCGAGCAGCCAGACACTGCCTTGACCGCTTTGGGCTATGCCATGCAACGCGGTGAGGAGGGTATGAAGAAGATGCTGGTAGACGGCAAGCACTGCTATGTTTTCTACAAGCCCCTCGGCAAGACAGGCTGCAGCATGGCCATCGTCTGCCCTGAGAGCGACATTTTTGGCGGTTTCGACCGTTTGCGGTACAACGTGAGGGCCATCGTCATCTGCGGCCTGTTGC
The DNA here is from genome assembly GCA_024697945.1 of Bacteroidaceae bacterium. Lineage (GTDB taxonomy): Bacteria > Bacteroidota > Bacteroidia > Bacteroidales > Bacteroidaceae > Physcousia. The sequence continues at coordinate 12,978 of JAILRU010000135.1, read as the reverse complement.
TGATGCTCTTCTTCTTCATCCAAATCATTACCCGGGAGCTGAAGCCCCTGAGACGGCTGGCCAAGGAAGCCGAGACCATTGCCTCGGGACAGTTCGATGCCCAGCTGCCAGAACTGAAGCGCATCGACGAGATAGGCCAGCTCAGCCATTCGTTTGCCGACATGCAGAATTCCCTCGTCAGGCATATCGAGGAACTGAAGGATACCACAGCCGAGAAAGCTTCAATAGAGAGAGACCTCCGCATCGCCAGCGGCATCCAGATGGCTATGATTCCCAAAGTCTATCCGCCTTATCCCGAACGCGACGACATAGATATCTACGGCCAGCTCGTCTCTGCCAAAGAGGTAGGCGGCGACCTCTTTGACTTCTTCATACGCGACGAGAAACTCTTCTTCTGCATCGGCGATGTCTCTGGCAAGGGCGTTCCAGCAGCACTAGTTATGGCCGTCACACGTGCTCTGTTCCGCTCTATAGCCGCTCATGAGGCCATGCCTAACCATATTGTCACCGAGTTGAACGAAGCTTTGGCCGACACGAACGAATCGAATATGTTCGTCACGTTCTTCGCCGGAGTGCTTGACATGCCGACAGGCCGTATGCGCTACTGCAATGCCGGTCATGATGTTCCCATGTTAGTAGGCAGTGGAGTCGGACTGTTGCCCTGTGACCCAAACATCCCCATCGGCGTCATGAATGGATGGAAGTTCTCCCTTCAGGAGGCAACCATCGACCCACAGACAACCATTTTCCTTTATACCGACGGACTGACAGAGGCCGAAAATGCGGAGCACGCCCAATTCCAGGAGAAGCGCATCTTAGACGTGATACGGAAGACACAGAATACACCCAAGCAACTTATTGAGATCATGACCAATGCCGTGCACCAATTCGTAGGAGAAGCCGAGCAAAGTGATGACCTGACCATGCTGGCCCTCCAATACAAGCATCAGAAACCCAACATACGCTATCAACGCAGCATTACCCTGCCCAACGACGTGCAGACCATTCCCAAGCTGGCTGAATTCACAGATACGGTATGCGAGGCTGCCGAATTCGACATGGGTACGAGCATGAAGATGAACCTCGCCATCGAAGAGGCTGTGGTCAACGTGATGAACTATGCCTATCCCAAGGGTACCAAGGGCACGGTAAGCATCGATGCCACCATCAGCGACGAAGGGTTGAAGTTCATCATCAGCGACAACGGTAAGCCCTTCGACCCCACCGCCAAGGCTGAAGTGGATACCTCACTCTCGGCAGAGGAACGAGGCATAGGCGGACTTGGCATTCACCTCATCCGCCAGATTATGGACAGTATTAACTATGAATATGTTGACGGACGTAATGTCCTCACGCTGCTGAAGCGGTTACCGGTTAGCAGTTAGCATGGTTTTGGATTTATAAATTTGAATTGAAGTAGTTATGTTTTTCGACCAGATTATTCTCGGCTTCAGCATCAGTGCCTGGATAACCATACTGACACTCATCGGCATCTTCATTGTGATGTCGCGCTCGCGCATCCCTGCTGAAGTGGCATTCCTGGGTGCACTTACCATATTGCTGGTTACGGGTGTCGTCACCGAGGAGGAAGGCATGGCGGGCTTCGGTAGCGAACCCGTTGTGATTCATGCAGCCTTCGCCATCATCATAGCCGGACTCCTGCATACCGGCGTGCTCTACTGGCTCTCCAAGAACGTGCTTGGCGACCCCAAGAACTACAACAATGCCTTGTTGCGCCTGATGGTGCCGACCAGCATAATGGCTGCCTTGCTGAATTCCGTAAATGTGGTGATTCTGTTCATTGATGCCGTGAAGATATGGTCGCGAAAACTCAACATTGCACCCTCCAAGCTTCTGCTACCCTTGAGCTACGCAGCCACCCTGGGCGGTATGTGCACGTTGCTGGGCAACTCGTCGAACCTCGTCATCGCAGGTCTCTATCTGAATCAGACCGGTCAGTCGCTCAATGTATTCGAGCCTTTGGTGCCTGGAGTGATTCTCACCATTGTCGGCGTGACAATGGTCATGCTGCTGCAACGCTTCATTCCGCCGCGCGAGTCCGCCGAACAATCGTTCGAGACCACCAGCGACTATACTGTGGAATTGTTGGTGCCGACAGACAATCCCGCCGTGGGTGAGAGTGTCGAGGAGGCAGGACTGCTGAACGTCAAGGGCGGTTCGCTGGTCGAGATTGTACGCTTCGACCGCGAGATTATCATGCCCGTGCCCAAGGACGAGTGGATTCTTGGCGGCGACCGCCTCATCTACGCCGGACAAATCAACGAGATACTGGAACTGAAACGTACGCACGGCCTGGCAGCTGCCGACCATCATGTATGGAGCATCAACGACATCGACACCAAGCGCAGAATGCGTACAGCATATGTCACCTTCGGCAGCGACCTCATCGGACGCTCCATGACGGAGTGCGACTTCGAGCAGAAGAACAACGTGGCACTCGTCGCTGTGGCCCGTCAGGGAAGCCGCGTCAAGGGACAGCCGCGCGAGATACAGTTGCAGGCTGGCGACACGCTCCTCCTGGAGTGCCCGCCCAAGGGCGAGGAGCAGCTGGAGCAAGACAACCGCCGCAGCCTCACCTTCTTCGACAGCCACTTCGTGCCGCAGCTGGGACCGAAGACTGTCACCTCGGCTATCATCATCGTGCTCATGTTCATCATCTCGTCGTTCCACGTCCTGCCTCTCATGGCCACCACCATGCTGGCTGCCGGCACGATGATGATTCTGGGCTGCTGCCGCATCACGGGAGTCACTAAGTATATCGAATGGGAACTGCTGCTCGTCTTGGGTTGCACGGTGGTCTTCTCCACCGCCATCACCAAGACCGGCATTGCAGACAATGTCGCGCTTCACGTGATGCAGCTTTGTGGCGACAATCCCTATATCATCATGGCGGTGATGTGTCTACTGGCTTCGTTCGTCAGCGAGTTTGTCAGCGATGTGGGAGCCAGTGCAATCTTCTTCCCTATCATGTATCAGCAGGCTGAGCTGTTGGGCTGCAATCCCATGCCCTTCGTCATGTCGCTCATGCTCTCCGTCACGTTCAGCTTTGCCTCGCCCATAGGCAGCAGCACCCACATGCTCATCTTCGGCCCAGGCTCGTTCCGGTTCACCGATTTCGTCCGCCTCGGCACCTGCATGCACATCGTCCTGCTGGCCATCACCCTCGTCATCGTAAACATTATTTACCCTCTATGATAATTGATAATTGACAATTGACAATTAATAACTTCAAAATACAATAATAATGAACACTAAAATCAAAGAAGAGAACAACGATCTGGTGATGTACTTTGAAGGCCGCCTTGACACGGCTGCGGCTCCCGAAGTCGAAAAGGCAGCTGCCCCCCTGATGGACCCAGAGGGCCACAACATCATCCTCGACTGTACGCAGATGCAGTACATTTCGTCCAGTGGACTGCGTATTTTCCTCAGCATCCTGAAGAACGCCAAGCCCAAGGGCAGCCACGTCTATATCAGGGGCATCTCCGACGAAATCCGAAGCGTATTCGCCATGACGGGCTTCACCAACCTTTTCGAGTTCCTGTAATTTCATGGAATCATTTATGTTCTTAGGCTTCGGAATTGATGCCTGGATAACTATCGTTACAGTGCTGGGCATGTTCAGTGTCCTGCTGTTCACCAAGTTGCGCTCCGACTGGGTGTTTCTCTGTGCCATTGGCATTCTGTTTGTCACAGGCGTCCTCGATGCCAAGGAGGCCTTCTCGGGCTTCAGCAGCACATCGGTTGTGGGAGGGGAGAAAACCTATGATTTTGGGGCGATTTTTATGTAAAAAGATGTGAAATATCGTTAAATTGGTGTTAAAATTGGCACTCTAATGTCACAATGTCACGCCGCAAACTGCTGTATGTCAATAGGTATGACATTGTGACATTAAAATCATGAAAAATTTTTATGTAGGTGGAGCGACTATTTAATGTCACAATCCTTTTGGAAAGTGATTGCAAAAACGGCTTTTGCAGCCTGCAAGAATAGTGTTTACACGCTGCAAACACTATCTTTGCAACGAGCAAAGCGCCGTTTTTGCCATTACGTCCCTACGTTTTTTTCCCTTCGTGGGAATATTTTTTTCTCTTCGGAGGAAAAAGTTTTTCTACGCACAGTAGAAATAGTTGCCTCCCAATGCTGATTCTGACAAAAGCCTTTGGAATTTTGCGCAAAGGCTATTGCACAATTGCGGAGCTACCTTTCCGCAAAAATGACGCGACTGGTCGTTTGTTCGTCAGGGGGGCTGGCTGTCACAAAGCCTGTTCTACATCGTCGGCTCCCTTTCTATCCTGTCAATCATAACGATTGGGTTGGAGATTGCCGCCTATGCGTATTTCCATTGGATTCAATAAGTCCCTGTCATCCGTCACGAATAGGCGAGTAGGAAAAACTAATCCAAGAAACAACGTGGGGTTGATAATGAATTATCACCATGTCACGACCTCAGCGTCACCGAAGGCTTCATAGCCACTGACAAGAACATGGTCACCTGCATGAAGTCCCTCTATGACCTCATATCGTTCTGTGTTCTGACGCCCCAGTTTGATGGGGACGCGACGGGCTGAGTGCCTTGTTTCATCGACCTTCATAATCCATTGGCCGCTCGTCTGCGCGTAAAAGTTCCCACGAGGAATGATGAGTCGCTGCTCAGGTGTGCCAAGCTCGATTTGCAGATGGAGGCTTTGTCCCAAGCGGAGATTTGCACTCTCCCCTCTCAGTTCAACAGCAAAGCTATGCTCCTGTATCTGTGGTGTAATGCGGCTGACCTCAAAGGAAAGCTTACGACCTTTCAGCGTGGCTGTGGCAGGAAGACCAGTTTGTATGCGGTCTATGTAGTATTCATTCAGACGCGCCGTCACCTTATAATCTGTCAGCACACCGATTTCGCCCACTTGTTCGCCAGCAGACACCTGTCCACCAATGACGGCGTTGAGGTTACTAATCTGTCCCTCGGTAGGAGCCAGAATGACGAGAGCCTCGCGACGGCGGTTGCTGTTCCCAAGCTTCTGCGCCTCCATCGCCATCTGTTGCTGGATGAGCTGACGGTTAATCACGTTCAGCACTGAATCCTGATGCAAGCTCTCAATGTTCAACAGCGTTCGGCGGCGGTTGTATTCGTATTCGTCTTTTGCTACCCTCAGCTGCGCCTGACTTTTCACTCCCATCTGCGCCTCCTCCTTGGCCAGTTCATAGTCCTGTTCCATTTTCTTCAGTTCAAAGTCTGCCTGTAGGGCTTGGCTGCGGAGGGTGATGCTCTTCTGCTGCATCTCGATGAGTTGCTGACGGTGCTGCATCTGTTGCAGCTCGTAGTTCTGTCGTTCCGCAGCCATTTCCTCCAAAACTTTCGGGTTAGAAAGAACGAGAATGGTATCACCTCGTTTCAGGACATCGCCGTTGTGGCAGCAGATTTGCTCCACCGTGCCGCCTTCCTTCGCGTTCACTCGCATGCTTGTTGCAGGGCAGACCACGCCGTTCACGTCAATGTATTCCAGGAACTCGCCTTCCTCGGCCACCGCTATCTGCGCGTCGTCAATCTCTACCTTCAACGTTCGCGGTCCAAGTTGCAGCACCAAGGCATAGACAATCAGGGCGACAAGCACAGCTCCGCCCATGAGATACATGCGGTACCTTACGTACCAAGGCTTCTTTGGTAACTTTATATCCATTGTCAATTCTTTAAAGTCAGGCTTCTCAATCCGTAATAAAGGCTCCAGTACGTGCTGAGGGCACTGATGAAAGCCCGTTGCGCATTGTCTTTCTCGCTGATGCTTGTGTTCAGTTCCAAAAGCGACGAGCGTCCCTGCACATACAGCCACCGTGCCACGTCGTAGCGACGCAAGGCAGTCTCTCTCGTCTTGTAGGCGATGCGGACACGATAGCCTTGCAGGTTGTATCGACTGACCATCTTCAATACGTTCAATCGGAAATCCTCCATCGCTTGCTCGCTTTGCGTTTGCGTCAGTTCCAGTCGAGACTTTGCCACACGCACCTGCCCTTTGCCGCGTCCCCAATCCAAGAGCGGCAACGAGAGCGTCAGACTGCCGTACTGCTGATTGAGCGGTCGGGAGAATGCTTCGCCGAGCGTCGTTCCCGTCTGCGAGAGGCCGAACTGCACATACAGGTCGGCTTTCAAACCGCGACTCGCCTTAGCAGAAGCCAGCGAGCTTTGGCTCTCCAGAACGTTGAGGCGCAGTTGGTCGGGGTCGGGATTGTTCTCGAGTGCGAGCGCCAGCGCCTCGTTCGCATCGATAACGACATCATGAATCAGTGTGTCGGGCACAACCCTAAGCGAAACCGCTTCCTTTATGCCCAAATAGGATTTGAGTGCCAGCATCGACTCCTCGACCTCTGCTTCCGCATTCAGTTGGTTCGTCTCCTCCGTCAGCCGGTTCACCTCCAATTGCAGCATTTCGTTCTCCGTGATGCTACCCCGTTCGTAGCGGCGCTGGGCATAGCGGTGCAGGGTGTCGCTCACGGCGTAATTCTGACGGGCAATGTCGAGGTTCGTCTGGGCAGAAGCCAGCGAGAAGAAGTAACTGCTTGCCCTTGCTGCCACCAGTTCCATCGTCTCTTGATACTGCTTCCGGGCAATACGCACCCGAAGCGGTTCCGTGCGCCGCGCCCACTTCAGACTGTTGTGACCGAAGAGGCTTTGCTGGTAGCCGACGGAAAACGGTACGGTGCTGTAGCCGTGTGTGTGTTGTTCGAACTCGTCCTGACGGTAGATGTTGCTGTTCACGAACAGCGTGCCGCCCGTCAGTGCCACATTCTGTCTGATGCTAAGCGAAAGGTCGGTACTCAACTGGTTCTGCCGCACAAAAACATTGGTACCATCGGGCTGCGTGATGCTACTGACCTGACGGTTCAGCGAAGGCGATGACGAGAGCGATACCGACGGCAGGTAGTTCGCCTGATAGTAGCGGAAGTTCCATTCAGCCGCTTCCAGCGAGTGCTTTGCCGCCAAGGCGTCATTCGACTGCTTCTGCGCCATCTCCACCGTCTCTCTGAGCGTCAGCAGCAACGAGTCCTGAGCGAATAGGAATGTAGGAATGAAGAAAAGAAGAAATGCAGAAATTAATTCATAATTCATAATTCACAATTCATAATTAATTCTTCTTTCTTAATTCTTAATTCTTAATGATTTACATTTCCACTTCCGTGACGATTTGTCCGTCGCTAAGGTTGACGATGCGCTGGGCGTAACTGGCGTCGCGCTGGGAGTGGGTGACCATGACGATGGTGGCACCTTCGTCGTGCAGCTGGCTGAGCAGGTCCATCACCTCGCGACCGTTCTTCGAGTCGAGATTGCCCGTCGGCTCGTCGGCAAGGATGAGCTTCGGACGCGAGACGACAGCTCGGGCGATGGCGACACGCTGCTGCTGACCGCCGCTTAGCTGACGGGGAAAATGCTTAGCACGGTGGCTGATGTCCATACGCCGCATGGCTTCCTCCACTCGCTTGCGCCGCTCGGCTTTGGGCAGACGCATGTAGAGCAGCGGCAGTTCGATGTTCTCCTCCACGCTGAGGTCATCGATGAGGTTGAAGCTCTGGAAGACGAAGCCGATGAGTCCTTTGCGCAGCTTGTCGCGTTCGGGTTCGCTGAGTGGTGTCACATCCTGTCCGCCGAGCAGATATTGTCCGCCTGTCGGGGCATCCAGGAGTCCGAGGATGTTCAGCAATGTTGATTTACCGCAGCCGCTGGGGCCCATGATGGCGACGAACTCGCCTTCGTTGATTTCAAGGTTCACGCCGTTCAGGGCGATAGTGCGCACCTCTTCTGTAGTAAATGCGCGCTGGAGATTGATAGTCTTAATCATATTATACTTATTAGTTTTCTTTGAGTACTTGATAGGGTTTGATGCGTGTTGCCTTCCACACTTGCTGCCAGAGGGTGAGGGCGCAGAGCAGCAGGACGATGAGGATGCTCACGAGCGGAATCCACCAGGCGATGGTGGCGTGGATGGTATAGTAGCGCGTTATCAACTGATGCAGGCCGATGAGCGAGACGGGAATGCTGACGGTAGCGGCAACAGCCAATATAATAAGGTAGCGGCGTGAGAGCAGCAAGGCGATGTCGAGGAAGGTGGCGCCATTGACCTTACGGAGTGCTATCTCGCGGTAGCGACGTCGCACGTCGAACATCATCAGACCGAGGACTCCCAAACAGGTTACGGCAATTGCCAAGAACGAGAAGGTGAAGAAAATGCGGGCTGTGCGACGGTCCTCCTCGTAGAGGCTGGCTACATCATCTTTGAGCCAATGATAAGGCAATTCCTCCACATGGAAGATTTCGCGCGACGTCTTCTGTATGTATTCAATAGCTTCCTTCTCATGCCCGGGCATAACTTCGACCGCCACCTCAGAACCATTCAGTCTGTCAGGTTCTTCCTTACGATAAGCAAAGAACATGCCGGGTTGAGGTTCGGATAGTTTGCCAGGATGGTAATCGCGTATTACACCCACTATCTCGTAGGGCACGAGCGGTTGTTCATCGGGCATCCTGCCAGTCGTGTAGTCAAAAATCCACCACAGACGCCTTGCAGGCAGAACCGTCTCTTTCTCAATGTCCTTGATGCCCAGTTGTCGGATAGCTGTTTCGTTCAGGAGGCAGCGATATTGTTGTCTGGTGTCCAGTGTGTCGTTGAAAGCCCGACCCTGAACGACTTCCAGACCGTACATCTCCATCTGCTGCGGGCTTATGCTTTGGTATTCAAGCGAGACATTATTGACCGACAACTCGTTACCCATTTTATAAATGTATCCTGAGGAGCAGAAGCTTTTGATATGCGGGCATGCCGTCAGGCGGTCGTTCAGTAGCTTGCTGTCGTTCTTCATTGTTTCGAACCAATCCATAGTGGGCCCGCCGCTTCCCGTCCATGTTCGTGAAGGATAGGGTGTACAATTCAGGATATTCTCGGTACGGTAGCCAGGGTCGCTGCCCATCATGAAGTGCAGTTGCCGCATCAGGTAGAGGCTTACGGTGATGAGGGTGATGGATATGAAGTATTGGAGGAAAAGGAAAGACCTTGCCCCAGCCTTGCCCAACCTTCCTACGATTGCTATAAGAGGCAATATAAATATGATTGAGAGTGACAGCGTCGTGTCGAAGAGGGGCATGCTCATCTGCTCAATGCTGAACCAGTCCTTCATGTGCGGCGTAATCAGCTCGACGACCATCCACACACCAAGCATGGCAAGAGCGCTGATGAGCAGGTTCTCCATGTAGAGCATCGAGAATATGTCGAGGCGCGAGGCACCGAAGAGGCGGCGCACCTCCAGCTCGTGGCGTCGGTGGCTGCGCATCACGGCAAAGAGGTTCAGGAAGTTGAAGATGCCGACGAGGAAGAGCAGGACGGCGACGGCGAAGAGCATCCACAGGTATTTGGGCGAGCTGACACTCCTAACGGTAACGTCCCTTTCGCCCCATAGCTGTGAAAGCAGTCCTTCGTATGGAGCCAGCTGAAAACGCAGTGTACGCCCCTCCATTTCGAATACGTTGGGAGTCTGTACGGGTTGGCGTTTGTTGTAGGTCTTCACGCTGGCCCCTGGGTGAAGTCTGACCATATAGAAGACACTGCCCTGATTATTGTAGGCATATTCTGCTTCGTACTCTACATAGTCGAAGTTCAGCGAAAGCTTCGAGGCGGGTTTCCGAAAGACGCCGATAACAGTGCGCAGTTGTCCGTTGTCCGTCGTCAGGGTCTGCCCAACAGCCTCCCCCTCGGGAAAGAGCCGTGCAGCCAGTTCTTCGCTGATGATGGCATCCCCTTCGTGGCGCAATACCAACGTGCCAGCCACAGCCTTCAGGGGGAAGAACCTGTGGAACATGCTGTCAGCCTTCAAGGCCAGCGGCTTCAGCATCTCTTCCCCATCCAGTTTCAATTGCAGCGTCGTGTAGGTGCTCGCATACGAGAAATACTCTATCTCGTTCTGTCCGTCCAAAGGCGACTGGAGTTCTGCACGCCCGAGAAAGCTTTTATAGAACATTGCCGGGTAAGGATTATCACCAGATCTTTCTTCCATCAATACATACGTCCTGTCCAGGTCCGGCATCCAGTGGTCGATGGTCCACTCCTGATAGAGGTAGCGGCTGATGATGACGGTGCCGCTAAGCGAGATGATGAGACCCAGCAGGGAGAGGGCTGTATAGCCCTTCATGCGGGAGATGATGCGAAATGCTTGTTTCATATTAGTTTTCCTTTAATACTTCATAGGGTTTGATTCTTGTTGCCTTCCATACTTGTTGCCAGAGGGTGAGGGCGCAGAGCAGCAGGACGATGAGGATGCTCAGGAGGGGAATCCACCAGGCGATGGTGGCGTGGATGGTATAGTAGCGCGTTATCAGCTGGTGCAGGCCGATGAGCGAGACGGGAATGCTGACGGTAGCGGCAACAGCCAATATAATAAGGTAGCGGCGCGAGAGCAGCAGGGCGATGTCGAGGAACGTGGCACCGTTCACTTTGCGGAGCGCTATCTCGCGGTAGCGGCGGCGCACATCGAACATCATCAGGCCGAGCACTCCGAGGCAAGTCACGGCAATCGCCAGGAACGAGAAGGTGAAGAAGATGCGGGCTGTTCGACGGTCCTCGCGGTAGAGTTCATCCTTTTGGTCGGAGAGCCATTGGTATTCCAGGTCTTCTGTTCCCCATACCTCCTTGTTCATCTGGCGCAGGTACTTTATTGCATCCTCCTCGCAGCCCGAAGCAATGCTCAGTAGCAAGTCATCGGGCAGGAAGTCCATCGTCTGACTGTCCCAGTTCAGGGTTGGGAAGAAGATGATGGGAGGCTGTGGCTCTGAGAGACGACCGGGGTGGAAGTCTTTCACGATGCCTACTACGTTGTAGGGGGGATTCTCTGAGCAATCCTCATTGGCTGACGTCCACCATCGTTCCGGGAGTTGCACCTTCCCGCTTCGCCAGTCCTTCAGTCCCAAACGTCGTACTGCTGTTTCATTGAGCAGGCAGTTGTATGAGTAGTCGTCCAAGGTATCGTTTAATTCTCTTCCTTCCAGCAATGTCAGCCCGAACATCTCCATCGTTTTGTGGCACATTTCCTTGCATACCAGCTTATGCCCCTCTATTTCCATCAGTTCACCGGCACTTATCATGTCAGGGTCCTTGATGATGCTTTGGATGTAGGGGCATTCCCTCAGCTTCTTCAAGACAGCCATAGCCTTTTCTCCGCTGCTGTTATCGACGATGTATCTATTCCCGTTGTCATCCTTCCTGATGCGGTTGTAGTCTTCCCTGGGCTTGGGGACGATGTGGAGGATGCCCTCCGTCCTGTAGCCTGGGTCGCCTTCCATCATCAGGTGCAACTGACGCATCATGTAGATGCTGACGGTAATGAGGGTCAGGGAGATGAAGAATTGGATGCCTACCCCCAGCCCCTCCCCGAAGGTGGGGAGCCTCCGTGGAATGAAACCTACTATCAGTGGCAAGCCAAAGACTATCGCTACAGTCAGCCCCACATCGAACGTCCTTTGCGGCAAGACCTCTATATTATAATAGGTGGTGAGCAGCGGCTCCATAAGCTCCACGACGGTCCATACGCCTATCATCGTGAGCAAAGCGAGCAGGAACGTCTCGGCATAGAGCTGACAGAAGATGTCCCAACGCGAGGCGCCGAAGATGCGGCGCACCTCCAGCTCGTGGCGGCGGTGGCTGCGCATCACAGCATACAAGTTCAGGAAGTTGAAGATGCCGACGAGGAAGAGCAGAACTGCCACACCGAATAGCATCCACAGGTACTGCAGACTGCTACACGGACTCAGCGAAGGAATGGTTCGGAATTCCTGTCCATATCTCTCAACCAGCCTTCTCAAGTTTCCTGTATAGGGCACAAGCATAAAATGGAACTCTGGATTAGGGCCTCCCCATGAATTCCTGGGCTGCCGCTCGTTATATGCCTCCATGCTCGCGCCCTTCGCCAGCTTTATCATCGTAAAGTTAAGGGCATTGCCAACCCACCAGTCCCTGCGTGCATAGTTGGCAACATCGAAGTGGACGGTGCTCTTGCCTGATGGCTGACGGAATACGCCCACGATGGTATGCAATATGTTCTCGTCGCCCATTTTCATGGTCTTCCCCACAGCACTCTCGCCCGGGAAGTGGCGACGAGCGAAGTCATCGCTCACGATGGCCTGCCCCTCTGTACGCAGCACCAATGTGCCCTCCATAGCCTGTAGCGGAAAGACATCAACGAAACTGCTGTCAACGCTGATAGTGGGGGCTGTTATGGTCTCGTCATTATCCAATATGATGTAGGAGCCATTCTGCAGCAGATGAACATCCGAGAAAGCCTCCACGTCGCTCTGCCCCAAAGTAGGCGACACGAAGCCCTTTGTATTGTTGGGATTCCAAGCCAAACCAGGCGTTGGCTCATCCCCCAAAATGCCATTGACGTAGCGTTGGCACAAGATGTAAGTCCTGTCCAGGTCCGGCATCCAGTGGTCGATGGTCCACTCCTGATACAGGTAGCGGCTGATGATGACGGTGCCGCTGAGGGAGATGATGAGGCCTAGAAGCGAGAGGGCGGTATAGCCCTTCATGCGGGAGATGATGCGAAATGCTTGTTTCATTCTGTGAGTTTAAGAGTTTATTTTACCTTCTATATATCAAGAACCATGCCAAAATAATAAAGCTCTGACTCTACGCAAGTTACGAGAAACAAAGTTTTCTGAGTTGTGTGCGGTTTCGCTCAATGACGTGCGGAAAGGCACAGCTTTACAGTTTGATGATGAAGGTCGTGCCGCAGCCTTCCTGACTCTCCACGCGAATCGTGCCGCCATGTTTGAGGATGATTTGCCGACAAAGACTGAGGCCGATGCCTGTGCCGGTAGGTTTTGTGGTAAAGAAAGGAATAAAAGCATGTTCGAGGATGTCAGGCGACATGCCGCTGCCGTTGTCTTTTACGCGGATTTCACTATCGCTGGCACTGACCTCCACCTT
>JAILRU010000102.1 GCA_024697945.1 Bacteroidaceae bacterium | reverse complement strand
GCGGGGTTCCACCTCTTCCCATTCCGAACAGAGAAGTTAAGCCCGCCCGCGCCGATGGTACTGCACACCCGTGGGAGAGTAGGTAGCCGCCGTTTTTTATCAAATGAAGCCCCGAACATCATTGATGTCTCGGGGCTTTTTGGTTCAACCACTATAACAATAATATTATTTATGGCAGCACATAATGACTTGGGACACAAAGGCGAGGATATGGCGGTCGAGTTTCTGCAGGGAAATGGCTATTGTATTTTAAACCGCAACTGGACGAACAAAGGACACAAGGAGATAGATATTATTGCCGCAAAAGATGATACCGTTATCTTTGTCGAAGTAAAAACGCGTCGTGTGGGATCTGTAACAACGCCACTTTCTGCCGTAGATAACCGCAAACAGCACCGCATTTGTCTGGCTGCGGATTCCTATATGAAAACGTTTCGTATAGATTTCCCTTTCCGCTTTGATATTATTTGTATTATTTATAATGATAAAGCGAGTAGGATAGAGCATATTGTGGATGCCTTTAGACCCCGTCCAAAGTATTATTAGCCGATTTATACAATGGTCATTGGGCTGTTTAGAAACTATTTTTACCTTTTCTCTTTTCATTTTCACTTTTTCGCTTGCGTATTTTTCAGAAAATTCCTACCTTTGTGGGAATAATTGATTACAATACTTCAAACAGATGACAGATAATGTGACTCCTATCGATGGTATTACACACCACTTGAACCAGATGTATCAGAACTGGTTCCTTGACTATGCTTCATACGTAATCTTGGAACGAGCTGTACCACATATCACCGATGGCTTCAAGCCTGTACAGCGTCGCATCATGCACTCTATGAAACGTATGGACGACGGCAAATACAACAAGGTGGCAAATATCGTCGGTCATACAATGCAGTTTCATCCTCATGGCGATGCCAGTATTAAGGATGCCCTTGTGCAACTGGGGCAAAAAGATTTGCTTGTCGATTGTCAGGGTAACTGGGGTAATATCATCACTGGTGATGATGCGGCAGCAGGGCGTTATATTGAGGCACGTCTGTCCAAGTTTGCATTGGATGTTGTCTTCAATCCCAAGACTACCGAATGGAAGTGGAGTTATGATGGTCGTAATAAAGAGCCGGTAGCATTGCCTGTAAAATTTCCTCTGCTTCTTGCCCAAGGTGCAGAGGGTATTGCTGTGGGTCTGAACTGTAAGATTTTACCTCATAACCTTGTTGAGATATGTGATGCTGCTATCAGCTATCTGCATGGCGAAGAGTTTCACCTCTATCCAGACTTCCCGACAGGCGGTAGCATAGATGTCTCGAAGTATAATGACGGTCAACGAGGTGGTTCTGTCCGCGTTCGTGCTAAGATAGAGAAACGAGACAACAAGACACTCGCTATCACAGAAATACCATACGGAAAGACTACAGGTACAGCTTCTAAACCGAGCACCTTTATCGACAGTATTCTGAAAGCCAATGAGCGTGGAAAGATAAAGATTCGCAATGTAGAAGACCTGACGGCTGCTTCTGCCGAAATACTCATCCACCTTACTCCTGGTGCATCCAGCGACAAAACCATCGATGCTCTCTATGCATGTACAGATTGTGAAATAAGTATTTCTCCAAACTGTTGTGTCATTCAGGATAGGAAGCCCTGTTTCCTTTCCGTGAGCGATGTGTTGCGTTCCAGTGTAGATAATACGTTGGCACTGCTTCGCCAGGAGCGTCTCATTCGTAGGGGAGAGTTATTGGAAAGCCTTCACTTTGCTACCCTTGAACAAATCTTCATTGAAGAGCGTATCTACAAAGACAAAGAGTTCGAGTCGGCCAAGACGATGGATGTTGCCTGTGAGTGGATTGACGAACGTCTGACACCTTGGTACCCGAAGATGATTCGTGAGGTGACCAAAGACGACATCCTTCATCTGATGGAAATCAAGATGGCGCGTATCTTAAAATTCAACAAGGACAAGGCAGAGGAGAATATCGCCCATATCAAGAATGAGATAAAGCAGATTGACCGTGAACTGAAGAATATGGTGGAGGTTACCTGCGACTGGTTCCGTTTCATCAAAGAGAAGTATGGCAAAGAACATCCGCGTTTGACCGAGATTCGCAACTTCGACACCATCACTGCAGCTAAGGTCGTGGAAGCCAATGAAAAGCTCTTTATTAATCGGGAAGATGGCTTCATCGGCACTTCATTGAAGAAGGACGAGTTCGTTTCTAATTGCTCCGATATTGATGATGTTATCATCTTCTACCGCGATGGTACTTACAAGATTGTCCGTATTGCAGAAAAGCTCTTTATTGGAGAAACTGAACGCAGCAAGAAGGACAAGAAGAAGGCAGAGGTTATCCACATAGCTGTTTTCCGGAAGAATGACGAGCGAACGATTTATAATGTTGTCTATCGTGACGGAAAAACGGGAATCAACTTCATCAAACGCTTTAATGTTACTTCTGTGACTCGCGACAAAGAATATGACCTTACTCAAGGCAATCCCGGTTCGCGCGTGCTTTACTTTACCGCGAATCCCAATGGAGAGGCAGAGGTTGTAAAGGTTATCCTCAAGCCCAATCCCAAGCTCAAACGTGTATTCTTCGATGAAGACTTCAGCGAGATTTCCATTAAGGGTCGTAGTAGTAGAGGCAACATTCTGACCAAGCTTGATGTAAGTAAAGTGACACTCAAGAGTCACGGAAGCAGTACCTTAGGTGGTCGCAAGGTTTGGTTCGACAGCGATGTCAAACGACTCAACTATGATGGTCAAGGTAAATATCTGGGCGAATTCGATGGGGATGAACAGGTTCTTGTTGTGCTCGCTGATGGTCGCTTCTATTTGACGAATTTCGATGTTAACAATCACTACGAAGACAACATCTTTTGCATAGAGAAGTACGATGCAAGCAAAGTGTGGACCTGCATATACTTCAATAGTGCACAGAGCAATTACTTGTACTTGAAGCGTTTCCGCCTTGAAGCTACATCCCGTGTTCAGAACTTCATGAACGAGATGCCTGCAGAGAATCTGATGCTTGTCACTGATACCGCCTATCCAAGAGTGCTTGTTACCATGAGCGGTGTAGATAGTTTCCGCGAACCGATTGAAGTTGATGCAGAGTCGTTTGTCGGCATAAAGAGTTTCAAGGCAATCGGCAAGCGCATCACAACGTTGCATATTGGAAAGGTGGAAGAGTTAGAGCCATTACGTTTCCCGGAAGTTTCTCCCGACCCATCTGAAGGAGGAGAGAATGGAGAGGATGAAGTGGAACAGTCTTCTTCTGTGGAGGATTTTGAACAAGAATCCGATCCTTTTGACGGGAAGAGTCAGCAGGATATAGCAGACGAGATGAACGGCCAACTAAGGCTGGATTTCTAAGTGTAGAGTGGACAAATGAAAATTAAAGAAGTAAGAGAAGTTGGTTCGCTTCGCTCACTTGGGAAGCTAAAGGACGTTAGTTTTTGCATCTTAAAATACGGCGTCCCCAAGCATCGTCATATCACTCCCCATAACTTCTTTAACTTCTTTAACTTCTTCCTGCTTCTTATATTGCTGATACCAACAATGTTACATGCTGAACAAACAGCGTTGGAACCTGTTCCAAAAAGAAGTCCGACGGCAAGGACCTTACTCTTCGGTGTAGGAAGGACAAATCAGTTCGACTCCTATCTCTCGCCAATGGAATATACCGGGTTGCAGGTCTCTTTTCTGACCCGAAGTGAGCGAATGACACGTATGACCAACCGCCATATCTCCTTTCAAAGTTCCTTTTATGGTGCATATACTTCTACTGACAATCCTGCCGGCACAGCTGATTATAAGGGCGGACGTCTTGCCTATGATGCCGGCTGGCACTATCACTATTCACCAGTGACCAATCTGGATCTGAAAGGGGGCACTTTAGTGGGCGCAGACCTGGGTTTCCTCTATAACAGTCGAAACGGTAACAATCCGGCACAAGGGCGTTTCAGTATTGACCTCTCTCTCTCAGCAGGGGCCGATTATTCGTTCAGTCTCTGGCATATTCCTATGCGAGCCAGTTATCAGGCAGATCTTCCCATGATTGGTTTGATGTTCAGCCCTGAGTTTGGTGAAAGTTACTATGAGATATCGCAACAAGGCGTTGGTCATGATATTGTCTGTGCCCATTTGGGTAATGCATGTAGTCTTTGCCAGTTGTTGACATTGGATTTTTGCCTGCGTCGTATTACCCTACGCATCGGTTACCTCTGCGATATCCGACAATCAAATACGCAAAGCCTCAAATATCATGACATCAGCCATTCTTTTATGTTTGGCTTTGTGCGACACTTCCAACTCATGAAAATAAGATAATAAGAGGATGAGAAAACTTTCCATATTTCTAATTGTTTTCATTTCTACATTTCTGATATCCTGTCAGCAAAGCGAATATTCGTATGACGAGACGCCTCAGGGTAATCTTGACGCCCTTTGGACACTTATTGACCAGCGTTATTGTTTTCTGACCTATAAAGAGCAGCAACTCGGCATTAAATGGGCAGACCTCCATGCAAAATATAGTGCCAAACTAAATCCTAAAATGTCACGAGTGCAGCTTTTTGAAGTGCTCTGTCAGATGCTTTCTGAATTGAGGGACGGGCATGTAAACATCTCCACAAGCCTGGATTTGGGCAGGAACTGGTCATGGAAAGAGGACTATCCTGAGAACCTTGACATAGAACTTCGGAAGCAGTATCTCGGCACAGACTATCATATAGGGAGTGGATTGAAATACACCATTTTGCCTGACAATATCGCATACGTTGTTTATGAGAGTTTTTCAAACGACATCGGTGATGGTAATCTCAGTGACATGCTCAGCTATCTGCGTCTGTGCAACGGTATGATACTTGATATTCGCGGTAATGGAGGTGGAGAACTCAGCAATGCAGAGCGTCTTTCCCGTCGATTTACCAACGAGAAAGTGCTGGTCGGTTATGTGTGTCACAAAACAGGCACAGGTCATGATGACTTTTCCGAGCCACAGGCTGAATACATTACTCCAAGCAACGGCATCAGGTGGCAGAAGCCGGTGGTCTTGCTTGTCAACCGTTCGTGCTATAGCGCAGCCAACACTTTTGTTCGCAACATGAACGAGATGCCCCTTGTCACTATCATTGGCGACCAGACAGGTGGTGGCTCTGGGCTGCCTTTCTCCAGTGAACTGCCCATAGGTTGGAGTGTACGTTTCAGTGCCAGTCCCTATTATGACGCTCGAATGAAACAGATAGAGTTTGGCATAGAGCCTGATATTTATGTGACATTGGACGATGTTCTTGCTGTCGAGGGTAGGGATTCGATGATAGAGGAGGCAAGGCGTCTGATTACCGAGAAGAAAGAGCAATAAAAGTCAGTTTTTGCATTACAGGAGAACTTCTAGGCCTTTTTTTGTGTCTATTTCCGAACTTTTTATTATCTTTGTCCCTTGAAAATGAAATAAGGACAATTAAATACGTAATAAATGGACAAGAAACTGAAGATTACACTTGCCTTGGTTGCAATTGTTGTAGCCCTTGTTATAGGCTTTCTTCTTTATACGATGCGCGAACAAATGCTTGAAAGCCAGCAGATGCTCGAATTGGCGGAGATGGACAAACAGGAGATGGAAAACGAATACGAGCAGTTCGCTATGCAGTATAATGAGATGAAGATGCAAATCAACAACGACTCGCTTGTCGCCCAGCTCGAACAGGAGCAGAAGCGCACAGAGGAATTGCTGGAGGAGCTGAAGCGTGTGAAGAGTAGCGATGCAGCTGAAATCATGCGTCTGAAGAAAGAACTTGCTACTCTGCGCCAGGTTCTTCGCAGCTATGTGCTACAGATTGACTCCCTCAACCGTATGAACGAGGCTCTGACTCAGGAGAATTCCAATCTCAAGACACAGAACCAGCAGGCCCAGCAACACATCTCGAATCTCTCGAGCGAAAACGAGACGTTGTCCGACAAAGTGGCAATTGCCAGTCAGCTGGATGCGACAGGCATCCATGCCGAAGGCCGCAACAAGAAAGGCAAGGTTGCCAAAAAGATTAAGGATGTCAAGAAGTTTGTTATCAGCTTCAGCATCGCACGTAATGTCACTACTGCTACTGGCATACGCAGCATCTATGTTCGCATCACGACACCGACGGGAGATGTCCTCTCCAAGGGAGGTACTTTCGCTTACGAGAATCGTCAGTTGGAGTATAGTATCCGCAAGGATATCGAATATACCGGCGAGGAACAGAGTGTAGTGGTTTATTGGGACGTTGCCGAGGCACTGAGTGCCGGCAACTACCGCGTTGACATTTTTGCCGACGGACAGAACATCGGTACGACGCACTTCTCGTTTGACAAATAATGAGCAAAGGTAAACTGGCAAAGTTTGCCGAGATGGCGCAGAACCCTCTTGTTGTGGAGTGTCCGATGGCTGCCGTCATGCAGGAGGAATTTCCTCTGAAGGGCCGATGGCGCGAGGATTTCTTCCACAACGAGAATCCAATCGTTCTTGAGCTTGGCTGTGGACGAGGCGAATATACAGTAGGACTTGGGCGACAGAAGCCTGAGGTGAACTTCATTGGTGTTGACATCAAGGGTGCTCGAATGTGGACAGGTGCCAAGGAAGCTTTGCAGAGCGGGATGAAGAATGTCGGTTTCCTGCGTACCAACATCGAGTTTATTCATCGCTTCTTCGCTCCGAATGAAGTCAGCGAGATATGGCTTACATTCTCCGACCCTCAGATGAAGAAAGTTACCAAGCGACTGACCAGCACCTATTTCCTGGAGCGATACAGGCGGTTCCTGATTGACGGCGGACTCATCCATCTCAAGACAGACTCCAATTTCCTTTTTACCTACACCGAAGAGATGTTGCGCACCAACGGCATCGAAGTTGTCTTTAAAACTCGTAATCTCTATAGCCCCTCATCCTCTCGGGAGGAGATGGGGGAAGAAGCCTCCTCCATTCAAACATACTATGAGAGTATGTGGCAAGCCCGTGGCATCGACATCAAATATCTGTGTTTCCGTTTGCAACAGGTGGGTGCTCTTGTTGAACCGAATGTAGAAATTCCGCTCGATGAATATCGCTCATATAGCCGCGAAAAACGCAGTGGAATCGAAAAGCATGTTTGAGCCAAAGCCTCAGAATAAAGGTGAAAAATTGAAATGATAGAACGTTAAAATGTTAAAATGTTAAAATAAAAGCATTTTTTTTCACTTTTCATTTTTCACTTTTCATATTTTGTTGTATCTTTGCATTCGCAAATAAGCACAAGGTGCGGTAGTTCAGTTTGGTTAGAATACTAGCCTGTCACGCTAGGGGTCGCGAGTTCGAGCCTCGTCCGCACCGCTGAAGCAAAAGTGTTTTTCATGGTATTAGATTTTTAAGGTTGAAGATTCTTGGTCGAGAGATTAGGAATCTTTTTTTATCTGACCATAAGACATTGACCCGGTATTATTCATAATGCCTGATTCTCACGTCTATCCCTTCGCTTTGCAATTGTTGGGGAATCGTGCTGTGACCATAGTGGTATGGGAATAGCACCTTGGGTTTGATGACCTTGGCGGCACGGACAAGCTGTTCTGGTGTCATCGTGAAAGGCTGGTTGCAGGGCAGGAAGGCAATGTCGATGTCCTTGATATTTTCCATCTCTGGGATGTCCTCCGTATCACCAGCGATATAGATACGCAGCCCGTCGAGGGTCAGGATGTAGCCATTGTCGCGTCCCTTGGGATGGAACTGCAGGTGGCCTTCCGTAGTATTGTACGCCGGTACCGCTTCTACCTTAATATCATTGAACATCTTACTTTGACCATTGACCATTACGGTGCCCGAACCATACATATCGACGCAACGCTTGTTCATTATCAACTGCGTCTGCTCTTTCGTGAGTAGTGCGATGGTCGTGGAGTCGTAGTGGTCGAAATGCTCATGCGTCACGAAAAGATAGTCGGCCTTGGGCATCGCGGTGTAGTCCACCGTCCGCTCGCGTAGTTTGGCACACGGGTCAATCTCAATTTCCTTGCCGTCGTACTCTATGCGGATACTCGAGTGCATCAGCGCGTGGAACTTGACCACCTTTCCGCTCTTCGTTTTGAACACATCCACCTCGTAGTTATCTGTGTTTACAATCAGTTTGTCACCAGACAGGTCAACCTCGAAGAGGTGAGGTATCCGAACGGTTCGGCCTCTGTGGTCGTTGGAGTGGCTATGAATTGACATCATCCATTGACCATCAAATCGTTGGAATAGCATCGAATGACCAAAGTTCGGAGGAGTAATGGGATTGGGTTCCTGAATCCAAGGGCCGTCCAGCGTCCCGCTTTCTGAGTATGCCACTCCTTGAGTGTAATCACCAAATACCCATGAAGTCCAGAGCATACCTAAGCGTCCTGTCCCGGTGCGGAATAGCCACGGGCCATCGGTTACTTTGTTCCATGTGATGTTTCCGTCGCTGTCTTTTTCGCGGCTCCAAGGTGAATCGCTTGCACGGAAAAGTATCTTCGGTTCACCAACAGTGCCTCTAAAATCAAGCTTCAACTCAATTTTCTCGATGGTGCCATTCCAATTCTGCAACCATTCGCCACAGAAAACCATATAGGGCTTGCCATCCGTGTCACGCCAGAGTGTTCCGTCGAGTGTGGGACGATAGGCTGGCAGATAGGTGGCATCACCAAATGTGCGATAAGGTCCCATGGGATTGTCGGAACGTAGAACCTGACAGGCCCTGCGTTCAATGACGTTACCCCGAACAGTATCGATTTTTACCTCGCGATTAGTGAAAGTAGCGAAGTAATAGTACCATCCGTCTCCTGTTTGATGAAGTTCTGCAGCCCATATCATAGGGTTCGGTCCCATCCACGAATCCTTGTCAAATTCAGTTACTCGAAAAGGCCCTTCCCATAGCTTCAGGTCGTGACTACGCCACATCATTCCACCTGTGCCAGTCATGTAATACATCTTTGTCTTTTGATCTGCAAGTATGGCTGGGTCACTCAGACGGATTGAGTCTAAGGGAACATCGTGTCGAATCTCAGGATTTCTTGTTTGCGCCTGTGCTTTGAAAATACACAGAATGCAGACGATGATAGTTATCAGTCTATTCATAGTAATCATATACATATTTGTTATTTGGTTCAGCCTGATGTGTGGACATTGTTTATCGTAATTTCTGGGCAAAGGTACGAATAAGTGAGCAAAAATGTTTTATTTTCTCTTCTTTTTCTGCAAGATAATATCATATTCTATGGAATTTGTGTATATTTGCATGCAAATACAAAATAAAAATTAACATATGATAAGAAGAATACTATGTTCAATAGCGATGTCGTTCATTCTGTGTTCAGGAACTGCGATGGCCCAAAGCGGTAGTTGGAGTGATAAAAACTACCAAAGCCAAAGCTGGGGTAACGACTACAATTCAAGAATCAGCTTCGACATCAACAATGAAAAGGACCTGGCAAAGTTTGCCTACATGGTCAACAAAGGTTCTGACTTCAAGAACAAGACCATTACGCTGAGGGCCCACCTCAACTTGAACCGCAACACTTGGACTCCCATCGGAACAAAGGAGCATCCGTTCAGAGGAAGCTTCAACAGTGGCAGTTTTTCCATCAGTGGTGTACACCTCAAGGAGGAGGACAGCGATTATGCCGGCCTGTTCGGATACATCAGTGGCGGCAGCGTGGAAGATGTGCAGATAGTGAATAGTACCATTACGGGCGACGAGCATGTTGGCGGCATTGCCGGTGGTGCAGAAAATGCCAGTATTGTTAACTGCTACGTGGAATCGAGTGTGAAGTTACGGGGGAGAAGAGCGCGTGGGTCATGTGGCTGGAATGCTGAAGAACGGAGCCAAGGTGCTGGGATGCTCCAGCGTCGCAAGAATAGAGGGCGATATTGAGGAGTACGGTATTGTTGGCTCCAAGGACGAGACGAGCGTGGTGCAGCATAGCCTGTATATGGATGCCGGACGTCCCATCGTTGGTACTCAGCCGGGCTTCTATATCGCTTGTCTGATTCCCGGAGCCACCTTGAACTTTGGTACGCCTACAGCGAACTACAGCGTATCGAATATCATTGCCTACGAGAATGGATTGTCTTACATGGGAAGCCGTCTGGCAGTCAAGGGCGAGACCGTAACTTTCTCCATAGAAGGCAATACCATCACTTCGCGTTCCAAGGTGATGGCAGGCGGACAGGTTCTGACAGCTTCCAATGGCCAATACAGCCTGGTGGTAGGCGACGAGGATGTCAACATTACCCAAGAGGAGTCCATCCAGGAATGGACGAGCGGTACTACCCTTTGCCGTATGGAGGGCACCACACTTACCGTAATCCCTACAGCCGAAGGCGGTGAGATGAGCGACTATGGAAAAGTTAATGATACACCTTGGTATGAATTTAGGGATGAGATCCAGACCCTCGTCTTTGAAGAAGGTGTTACCAAGATAGGTGAAATGGCTTTGCCCAATGTCATCATATAAACACCATCACCATTCCTCTGAGCATGACCATCATCGGACAATATGCCTTCTTCGACAGCAATGCGAATGATGTGTATTGCTACCCGACAGTGAGCAGCCTGCAAGTGGAGGAGAATCTGTTTGGGAATCTTTTAGCCTTTCGGGTAGCTTCTTTTTCCTTTTGGGTAGCAGAAATTAACTCTTCATTAGCCTTTTGGGTAGTAGATTCGTCCTTTTGGGTAGTGCGCCAGATGCGAGCAATGAACTGATTGCCGTCGGGACGGTCTATCAGTTCTACATCACAATTTTCTGCCATCACACGTGGTATGCCAGAACCAAGTCCTCTGTACGGCATCGTCTTGGAGCCGAATTGCGCCAACTGGGGATTGCGAGGGTCAGAGTTGCCCATCAACATTTCCTCGATAGTCTGACCGTCAGGGAGACAGCCTGGGTTCACAATCTCTATGCGATTATCGAACACCAACAGACGAATGGCGGCAGGTTTCAGCAGGTCGAGGTGTACCAGCGCATTCTGTATCAACTCTTCCAAGACAATTTCTGGGATTTCCAATATGCCCTCGCTATTGAACGACTGACCGTTCTGCGGACGCCGAGCGAGAGTAATTTCGACGAATGTCAAATTTACGAATTACTACGTGAAATACAAAATCTTAAGGCAAAAAAATGCGTATGGAGTATATTATGCTTATAAAAAAGTACTTTTGTACTTTGTACTTTTTCGGTGGTCGAACCCCCAAAATGAAAACAGCGGCTATCGGAGTCGGTAGCCGCTGTTTGATTATCAGGGAATCTGGTGGATTATTCGTCGGCCCAGATGTTCCAGTTGTCGTCTTCCTTGGTGAGGGCATCGCTGCCATCGACGGTGGTGCCGCTGATGATGGGCAGGCTCTCAGCCAACATCTGTGAGGCTTGTGCCTCTTCTATTTGAATAGAGGGCTTAATGTATTTCATAACTTCTTATTTTAAAATCTTCTTTCCACCTACGATATTGATGCCGCGCTGCATCTTCTGGATGCGCTGACCAGCAAGGTTGTAGATAGCACCTTGAACTTCTTGAACATCTTGAACTCTTTCAAGGCCTGTTGCATCGTTACCCGCGAAGAGGAATGCCTTCACACCGCTTGCGTTTTCGAGATATGCCTTGCCAGCCTTGATGGTGCCGGTGGAAGCCAGATAGAAGCCCACCTCTTCGCCTTCGGGCTGAGCGAGTACATACTTGCCGACGCCATCAATATCCTCGGCTGCGCCTTTCAGGACGTTGCCTGCGATGTTGGGGGCATAGCCTCCATAGGTCACTACCATGCTGACGATGCGCCACTGGGATGTGCCTGTATTGGTAACTGTCAAGCTCTCGGTCTCGCCAGTCCATGTCTTGGTTGCCATGGTGTAGGTGCCATCGCTGAACTCGTAAGAATCACTCTTTGGAGTGTAATTGGTACCAGCAAAGGTAAACTCTATCTGGGTGATAGGACCTGGAGCAGAGATGGTCATGGTGTTGCCGGCATAGAAACGTGCTGCACTACCAGAGGTGTAGTACTTGGGAGTGTTGCCATTTGTATTGGTGCCCAAATCGAACTCGAAGGTCAGCTCTCCAATTGTGAAGGTGCCAAGGTCTTCTGCATTCTCAAAGCCGAAGTCTGCGAAGACATTTTCAACGGTATTTTCGGTTGGGGTAGCGGGCTTGAAGCTGTAGATGCCAGGAGTACCCTTCAGTACGACGGGCTCCCAAGCGGGAACTGTTTCTTCCACGGGATTGAGCTTCAGCCAGTCTTCTTCGTATTCGCCAGTGAAGACCTCAACACCAGCGGGAACGTCCACTGCATCGGGGATGTACATGGTGGCGTAGCCTGCATCGGTTATCTGCTTAACGGTGTTGTGGGTCTTGTCGAAGACGGGATATGCGTCCTCGCCAATGTTCTGATACCAGCCATTGCCCAGCATAGCGCAGAGTTCACCATTGGCTACCTGTTCGGCTGTTATCTGTGTACCGCCAACGAGCTTTCCAATCAGGTTGAGGTAGTAGCTGTTGTTGATGGTAACGGAACCGCTCTGGTGCGTCAGGGTGAAGCAGTTGCCTGTGCCTGTGCCCTCGGTGAGCTCGCAGAGTGAGTAGCAGTTGTTGAGGGTTGTGGCGGAGCTGCCGTTGGACCATGCGGAGAAGCTGCTGTACATGGAGCTGCCGGGATATCCGAGCGTGCCAAGTGTTGCGCAGTTGTTGAAGGTGATGTTGGCGTAGTTTGCTCCCAACATGCCGCCGTCGCCGGTTACCTGGTTCATTGCGCCGGTGATATCGACATCGGTTATGACGTTCTCAACGAGGACTGTTCCATCGGCACGGCCAATGAGTGCTCCGTAGTGGATGTTGGTCACGTATGCATCGCCCTTGACATAGAGGTTGCGGATGGTGGCGTCCTTGACGAAAGCAAAGAGTCCGCGCCACTTGTCGGCTACGGTGTAGCTATAGGTGATGGTGTGACGGGCTCCGTCGAAGATGCCGGCATAGGGGTTGGCTTCTGTACCAATCATCAGGTCGGCATAGCTTTCGGTCTCAGCCAGGTTGATGTCGGCTGTGAGGATGGCCTTCAGGTCGGTTTTACCGCCTGCCACCTTCTGAGCGAACCAGTTGAGCTGCTGGGCGTTGGCAATGAGCAGGAAGCCGTCGCCATTCTCCTTCGGGCTGCCGCAGACTGTGCAGGTGCCGTCTTCTCCGAACTGGTGGGGAGGCAACTCGATGGAACCTTCAGTATTGGTATAAACGAGCGGGCTGTCGGGCAAAGGCTCACCGTCGCAGCGTACAGCTCCAGTGGCATAAACCTGCAGGCTTCCTGTGCCGGGCTGGGGCTGCTGGTCTGTGCCGAGGGTTTGTGTCCAGCCGATGACGCTCTGGTCGCCGTTGAGCTTGTAGCAAAGCTCACCGCTTGCAAGCATGTCCTCGGTGAAGGCTGTTCCCTGAACGGTGCCAACCTCGTAGAGGTAGTAGCTGTTGTTGATGGTGACTGGACCGCCTGTGTGTGTCAGAGTGAAGCAGTTGCCTGTGCCTGTGCCGTCGGTGAGCTTGCAGGTGGTGTAGCAGTTGTTCAGAGTGGTGTTGGAGCTGCCGTTAGACCAGCCGGAGAAGCTGCTGTACATGGAGGTGCCTTCGTAGCCCATCTCACCGAGTGTTGCGCAGTTGTTGAAGGTGATGTCGGCATAGTTGGCTCCCAGCATGCCTGCGTCGCCCTGTACGCCTGTCGAGGACTTACCGGTGATATCCACGTCGGTTACGACATTCTCAACGAGAACGGTGCCGTAGGCTACGCCAATGAGTGCGCCGTAGTGGATGTTAGTGACGGTGGCAGCGCCTTCTACACGGAGGTTCTTGATGGTGGCTCCGTTGACGGCACGGAACAGGCCGCGCCACTTCTCGGTTACGCTCGGATAGTTATAGGTAATGGTGTGACCCTGACCGTCGAAAATGCCTGCGAACTGGTTTGTCTCGGTTGCAATCATCAGGTCGGGGTACTCGGTGATGTCGATGTCGGCTGTCATCTTCACGTTAATGGCGGGATTGCCCTGTGCGATGAACTCAGCAATCCATGCGAGGTCCTTGGCAGTGGCGATTCTGTAATAGTCAGAATCATCGGGTGTGAGATAGCTTGCATCCCATGCGCCGCAGACTGAGCACCAGCCGTCCTCGAAGGTGTGAGGAGGAATCGTGGAGGTAGCGGAATTGCTATAGGTGAGTTCGCCGCCTACACTTGTGCCGTCGCACTTCAGTTCGCCGTTTGCATAAACCTGTGCATGTGAATCAAATGGAACGGGCATGGCATCCTCGCCAAGTGTCTGATACCATCCGATGGTGCTCTGGTCGCCATTGAGCAGATAGCAAAGCTCTCCGCTTTCAACCTGTTCGGCTGTCGTCTGAATACCGCCCTTATATGTTCCGACGAGGGTGAGGTAGTAGCTGTTGTTGTAGGAGTTGGTACCACCTTGATGCGACATGGTGAAGCAGTTGCCGTCGCCTGTGCCTTCTGTGAGTTCGCAAAGCGTATAGCAGTTGTTCAGAGTGGTTGTGCCTGCTGAATAGCCGTTGAAGGGGCTATACATGGAGCTGCCTTCGTAGCCCATCTTGCCGAGTGTGGCGCAATAGTTGTAGGTGATGGTGCCGTCGTTACGTCCGCACATGCCGCCGTCGCCTGTTACGCCCGACCTCTGTCCGGTGATGTTGACGTTGGTAATCACCTTCTCAATGAGGTTGTCGCCACTGACTCTACCAAGGAGAGCACCGAAGTGGATAGCGGTAACGACAGCAGTGCCTTCCACGCGGAGGTTCTTGATGGTGGCTCCGTTTGTATAACTGAAGAGACCGCCGTAGTTTTCGGCTACCTCATAATTGTAGGTAATGGTATGTCCCTTGCCGTCGAAGATGCCGGCAAACTGGTTAGCGCTTGTGCCAACCATTGTGTTGTCGGTCAGTTCGATGTCGGCTGCCAGATAGGCTTCGAGGGTTGTTTCGCCGCCGTTTACTGCCTCTGCAAAAGCAATGAAGTCGGCTTCAGTCTCAATCTTCATGCCAGTCTCTACGGGTTCGCTGCCGCCAATTTTCACGAAGTGCCAGCGTCCGGGATAGCCGTTGCGAGGTGAGTCGGCATTCTCATAGTTGTCGTCGCCCACTTCCTGCTTGGCAAGGCTGTTGCTTCCACGGTCGGAACGCAGGTAGCCCTGAACGTGGAGGGAGTGCTCAGACTCGTCGTTGGTCATGTAGAAGTTGCCCTCACCATCAGCAAGGTCGGTGAGTGTGTAGCCAACGGGTGTGTCGGAGAAGATGACGTCGTTCTCGCCAGTGTTCATGTTGCCGATGTACTTGCTGTTTTCCTTGTTGAGGAAAGCCCACTGGTCGCCAACCTTTTCGGCAGTCCAGATGAAGCCGTCAGCATCCTTGTTGAGGTCGCCCCAATAGACATATTGTTCGCCCCATGTGGTGGGGAAACTTGCCTGCTGGGAAGCCATAGCCTTGGGCTGGGCGGTGGTGCTGCCGTTGAACTTGGCACGGTCGCTGATGATGTAGAACTGGTCGCCCTCGTTAATCTCGCTCACGCTCTTAATCCAGGGCTCGGGAGCGGGAACCTCCATCGCAGTCACCTGTGCGTCGGTGAGGGGAGTCTCCCAAAAGGCCACCTCGCTGACGTAGGTGTCGGATGCTTCGCCGTCCTCGTCGCAGCACAGCCAGAAGCCCCACGGGTCAATCTCGTAACGGGCATCGGAGGTCTCATAGTCAATGACTTTCTTGCCGTTCACATAGACCTTGGCTGAGCCCTCGCTCATGGTGAAGACAACGCGATACCAGACGTTGTTCCAGATACGGCCGTAGTAGCCACCCAGGGCACCGATGCCAATCTGGCCCTTGCTGATGAAGAGCTCGCCGTCGTTGACGTTACTACCGCTCGTTTGGAACAAGCCGTCATAAACGTAGGCATCAGGCACCATCATGTCCATCATGAAGGTGTAGGAGTAGGATGCCTCTGCACCCTCGGCACGTGCCACCTTCAGGGCAGCAGCCTTAGGCACGAAGATAGCGCCGCTTTCGGTCGTCGGACCCTCGGCAGCCGTAATGCCGGCCTCGTCGATGGTCGCGTCCGTAATGCTGGATTGGCCAATCACGGCAGTACTCAAAGTCAAGCTTCCCTTCGAGGCAGCCATCAGGTCCCCGGGGTTGCTGAAGGTCCATTGGCCGTCGGGTTCAGGAACCTGTGCCAAAGCCTTCATGTTTCCTGTCACGCCTATCAGCATGAGCAGAAGCATTGGAAGAAATCTTCTTTTCATAGTAGATTGTTTTTGGGGTTAATATTTATAAAACTACTGTTCTATTCTGTATAGTTTTTCATGTACTGCACCGCAAATATACATTTTTCTACAACAAAAAACAAATAAATGGCAATATTTAATTCGCTATTTACAATTAATGAATAATTTTCATTCATGTACCGGGAGTCATAATATGGAGTTAACTCGCTTCGTTCGTGGGAGTAAACTCGTTTCACTCGTGGACGATAGCCTTTTAACTTCTCGGATGCTTTAGCACCGAGGCGCGATTCTTACACGCTTTAGCGGAAAGGCGCAATGTTAGTTGTGGAGATAGTCGCGGAACCTCTTTAACTCCTTAATTAATAAGAATTGAAAGTACTGCTCCCCAGTGGGCGAGGGCGCCAAGCAGGACAAAGACGTGCCAGATGGCATGATAATGGGGACGGTCGTCATGGGCAAAGAAGTAAGTCCCTGCGGTATAGGCTATTCCCTCTGCCAAAAGGAGAAGCAGGGTACAGGACGTCAGGTTGTGTACTACCGGCTTTGCAATGAAGATGATGCTCCAACCCATAATCAGGTAGATGGCCAGCGAGAGTCGGGGCCAACGTCCCAGGGCAACGATTTTATATACGGCACCGACAATGACGACTATCCATTGCAGGGCAAAGACTATCCAACCAAGCCAGCCCCCAACTACACCAATCAGAATGGGTGTGTAGGAGCAGGCTATCATGACGTAGATGCTGATGTGGTCGCACTTGCGGAGGGCATCCTTCAAACGTCCCTCGTGTACCCAATGATAGACGGTGCTGCTGAGGAACATGAAGAACATGCCGAAGAGGAAGCAGGCGACACCAAATACCATCTGCCAACTGACATCGGCTGCCATCCATACGAGCCAAATGGAACTCAGGGCAAAGACCACTCCGCCCAGGTGTGTCCATGTGTTCCCCAACTCGCCCTTACTTGGCCAAAAGCGCTTCGATGGCATGTTGTGTCTGACGGGTCAGTTCTTCGTAAGACAAATCTGTTGTCTGTCGTCCCTCGTCCGTTGTCTTTATAGCAGGCAGATACGACACCTCGATATGCTTGGGTCTCATGAAGCCGCTGCCGCGTGGCAGGGCTTCGTAGGCTCCACGAATGCAGACAGGAACGATGGGCACTCCGAGTTCCTTTGCCAAAATGGCGAATGTCTTCTTGAAGGGGACTGTCCCTCCGTCGTGGGTACGTGCTCCTTCGGGGAATATGATGATGCGGTGTCCCTCGCGCAACACTTTGGCAAGCTTCAGGATGGAGTCTTTCAGGTTGGCACGTTCCATGACGATGATGTTGCTCTTCTTTGCCATCTTCCGTCGGTATTCGCCCTGAACATGCTCTTCCGTAGCATAGAAGAAGTACTCGCCAAGGGAGCTCCAAGGCAGGCCGGAGAGTGTCAGCGGTCCGTCCGCGAAGCTCTGGTGATTGGGAGCCAGGATGCAAGCACCCTTTTCGGGGATATTCTTCTGTCCCTTTATCGTAAGGCGGTTGTAGCAGAGGAAGAAGTACTTGAAAAGCCGCGAGACGCAGAGGTATGCGAGACCTGCTGTGGGCAAAGGCAAGTCATCAACCGGTCCACTCAGAAGCTGATGCCAATCAACATCCTCTGCTTCCATCTTAGTCTTTTGTGCTGCAACATGACGGGCAAGCGTCTCTATACTCGGGAAGCCAGGCATCTCCTCCATGCTGACAGAAGTGCCGAAGGTCCTTTCGATGAAATCCTGAAGGCTTACCTTGTCGAGGGAGTCGAGAGCGAGGTCTGTCTCAAGATGGTCAGCTGCATGCACCTTCACGCCTTTCTCCGACTCAATGAAACGCTTGAGGAGGAGATACTCCTCGAAGTCCGGTTCAGGCACCCGCTCGTGCTCCTTGTTCCGTGCTCCCTGTTCCTCTTTGAGGATGGCCCCCAGCTTGTAGCGTTGCAACTTTTCGAGTCTTGTTCGAGGCAATTCACCGCGATAGACGATGACGTTCATGATTTTCTTGTAGGCAGAGACGGTCAGGTTGTAGGGCTCCAACACTTCCCGCTTTAACTGGGCAGCCACTTCGTTGTCGGTCATTGTCCTGGCCCACATTGGTTCTGGGACGATGATGGCGCAGAGCATGTCGCCGTTCTGGACAACGGCTGCCTCCTTGATGTACTTGTCGTACTTCTCCAACTTATACTCTATCTCGCTGGGCTGCACGTTCTTGCCGTTGCTGAGAACGATGATTTCCTTCGTGCGACCGGTAATGGTGACACGTCCGGCAGAATCGAAGGATGCCAAGTCGCCCGTATGCAAATAGCCGTCGCTGTCAATCACTTCCCTTGTCTCTTCGGGACGATTGTAGTAGCCTTTCATCAGGTTTGGTCCCTTGACGCAGAGTTCACCGTCCACCAGTTTGCAGTCAACGCCAGGCAGAGGCAATCCCGAACAGCCTGGGATGTAGTCGCCCGGACGGGTGAAGGCGATGATGGGAGCTGTCTCCGTCATGCCATAGCCCTCGAGGACGTCAAGACCAAGCGTACGCAAGCCTTTGCCTATCTCACTGTCCAGGGCAGCACCACCACAGACGCAGTAGTCGATATGGCCGCCCATCTTCTTCCTGACGGAACTGAAGACAAGGCGACTCAGCGGCCTCCACTTGACCCAGCTGCAGAGGGCAAAGAGCATCCTGGCAATGGCCGACTGGTCTATCTTCTTCTTGATTCCCACATAGAGCGTCTGCCATAGTCTGGGAACACCAATCATGATGCCCACCTTGCCGCGATAGAGCGTGTCCATGATGTCAGGCCCTGAGAGTGAGGGACAGATGGCAATGCCGCCACCCATGTAAAGCGGAGCAATCAGTGAACCCATGAGGGGCAGAACATGATGCAGGGGCAACAGGACAAGAGCACGACGCTTGTCTGTGTAGATGGGAACGTCATACGACACACTGTGAATGTTGGCTTTCAGGTTGGCATAGCTGAGCATGACACCCTTCGGGGAACCTGTCGTGCCGGAAGTATAGATAATGAGAGCCGTGTCGTCGTTGTCCGGCTCGGAGAGAGCTGCCCAGGGGAGAATGGAAGAGGTGGGCTCGTCCTGGACTGACAAATGTTCGTAGTCGTCAATAAGGAGGACGAGAGTTTCAATGTTTGCCTCCTGAATGGCTTTTCGCAGGACTGCTTCACGGTCTTTGGAGACCCAGACCGCATCAGGCTGACAGTCGTTCAGGATGTAAGCCACATCCTGAACGGTGCTTGAGGCATCTATGGGGACAGCAATACCCTCGTTGAGCCAGACGGAAAAAAAGCTATATGCCCAACCTTCGCGGTTCTCACTGAAGATGACGGTCTTTGTCTCTTTGCCTTTCGGAGTCATCCGGGCAAACTGCGTCACCCTTTGCAGCATTTCGCTATATGTCGCGCTATGTTCGCCGGCAATTAGGGCAATTTTGTTCAAGTCTATCATATTATTTATGATATTACAATTTATTCTTTGCAGCAATCCG
Organism: Bacteroidaceae bacterium; assembly: GCA_024697945.1. Taxonomy (GTDB): domain Bacteria; phylum Bacteroidota; class Bacteroidia; order Bacteroidales; family Bacteroidaceae; genus Physcousia. Next base: position 13,473 of record JAILRU010000102.1, on the reverse strand, counting down.
CTCCAAGGCCTGATAGACTTGCATCAAACCGCGGGGAACGTGGAAGCATCCCTTCCATTTGCCGCCCTTCAGCGTCAACAGCACTTCACCACGACGGTTCAGGTAACCAAACCATTCGGGGTACTCGAGGTCCATGAAGTGGCTCCAAACGTATTCGTGAACCTTCATGAACCAGTCGAGGCATTCCTTTTTCCCGGTCAACTCGTAGCCCTTTATCATGGTGATGAGCGTTTCGATATGTACCCACCAGAGCTTCTGGTCCCATTCCAATTGCTGGAGGGGACGGCCCAGCCGGTCCATGAAGTAGAAGATGCCGCCGTACTGCTTGTCCCATCCGTATTCCGCCTCGCGCAAGGCGATGTGTACGGCCTTTTCGATGAGGTCCTTGCGTCCAAGACGCTTGCCAAGGTCCATGATGAACCACATGGCTTCGATGGCGTGTCCGGGATTGAGGACGCGACCTTCGTGGCAATCCACCAGTTTGCCGTCCTTGCTGACATTCTCCACAATCAGGTCCAGCTCGGGACGATAGAAGATGTCGAGTACCTCGTGCAGACAGATGTCGATGGTTTCCTTCAGGAAGTCGGGCGGGAGCAGGTCTTCAATCTCCAGCGCTACGTTGCAGAGTATCATAGGCAGGGCAAAATCCTTCATGGCACGTGCTCCGGGAGCTGCTTTGCTCCATTTGCCTTTGGGATTGTTTCGCTTGGAGAGCACTATGTCGAAGGTCTTCTTGGCGATGTCGGCATACTCCTGAATGCCTGTTGCCTTGTAAAGCTGGCCGAAGGCTATGACGGCAAAGGTGTAGGAGAAAATGTTGTAGGGCTCCACGAGGGGACGGCCTTCACGGTCGAGCGAGAAGTACCAGTTGAGGTTGCCGTCGTGTCCGTACTTCTTCAGGAACTCGGCTCCCTGTATGGCTGCGTCGAGCCATTCCTGCCGTTTCTCTACCTTATTATATAAAGTAGCGAGCATCCATACCTCGCGACCCTGTAGCCAAATGAATTTGTCGGTGTCATAGACCTCACCATTGCGCTCTATACAAGTGAAGTACCCACCATATTCTTTGTCTATACTGTTCTGCATCCAAAAGGGCATCACCCTGTCAAGCAGTTCGCTCTTGTACTGAGCGGCAAGAAGATTGAAATCTACCATGTTTATTTACGATTTGACAATTTACGATTTACGATTTATTATACGATTTTATCATTTGGCAATTTACCTCATCTGCTTCTCAGTACATACGACATCAGATATGATACAATGATACAAACGATTATTCCTATGAGGCCGAAGGTGAAGACGTTGGCTTCGGTGAATGTCTTTACCAAGAAGACGGTCACTTCACCTGCGATGAAGCCTATGAGTCCTGCATACCCCCTGACACGAGGCATGAATACGGCTACGAAGAACAGACCGCCCAGACCGCTTGTCAGCAGACCCAGTATGGTGTTGAAGTAGTCCAAAAGCGAGGTGATGTCCCAAGTTGCCATGAGCAGGGCTATGCCCAGGCCCATCATACCACTGACAATACATGTCCAGCGGGCTACACGCAGCAGTGTCGCGTCCTTGATGCTGGGGCGGAAACGCTGCACGAAGTCCACACTGAAGGCTGTCGAGACGCTGTTGATGTTGCTGGAGATGGTACTCATCGTGGCGGCAAAGATGGCTGCAATGAGCAGTCCGGCTATGCCAGCCGGCATTTGGCTCATCATGAAATAGGGGAAGATGGCGTCGCCCTGTTGCATGGTGATATCCAGGCTGGCGGGATGGGTCTTGTAGAAGGTATAGAGTCCTGTCCCTATGAAGTAGAAAGCGACGGAGATGAAGACGCTCATGAAGCCGTTCACCAGGATGCTTCGTCCTGCGCTCTTCTCGTCCTTGGTGGTCATATAGCGCTGGATGACGGTCTGGTCGCTGGTGTAGGAGATGATGTTGTTGGCAATGCCGCCGCCAAGAATGGCTACCCAGAAGGTGACACGCCGGTAGTCCCAACTCCAGACGAAGAGACGCAGCTTGTCATTATCGACCGCCAGTTGCCAGGCTCCTGAGAAACCACCTTCGGTATTTCCCCATAGATACAGAGCTGCAAAGATGGCACCGCCCACTAGGATACACCCCTGGATGACGTCGCCCCAGATGACAGCCTCCACGCCGCCCATCGTACAATAGATGATGGTGACGAGTCCCATAAGCACAATGCAAAGGTAGATGTCGATGCCCGTGACAGCTGTCAGGGCTAGCGATGGCAGGTACAGCACCAGAGCCATGCGTGCCACCATGAAGACGCAGAACAGTGTGGAGGCCATCAGACGCGTGGCAGTGTTGAAGCGCTCTTCCAGAATGGCATAGGCGGAAGCCGCCTTGCTACGGCGGAAGTAGGGTAGGTAGTACCAGATGACGGGAAAGCCCACTATCGGAATCATCCACAGCATGGGGTAATAGGTCCAGTCTGTGGAGTATGCTTTGGCGGGTATGGCCATATAGGTGATGGCGCTCAGCATAGTGGCATAGATGCTGATGCCCGCAGCCCACCAGGGCACACGGCCGCCACCCTTGAAGAAGTCTTCGGCTCCGTTCTCACGGCGCATGAAGTAGATGCCCATTCCCAGCATCGCTATCAGGTAGAAGGCCAGCACCGTCCAATTGGCAAAGCCGAAGTGGGTGTCGTGCTTAGTTTCTATGAGGGAGACCTGTGCCGACCTGATGCCGGGCATCGTCTCACCACCGCTGTAGTACCAACCTCCGTTGAAGGGTGTCAGGGCTGCTCCAGCACGAGCCAGGGCGCTGTCGCCAGGGATGGTTGTCCAGGAGTCTGTGATGGTGTGATAGACCAATACGTCTTGGCGGAATTTGTACCAAGCCGACTCGTGTCGCAGGTACATGCTGTCCTGCTTGCCCTGTATGGCAGAGAGGAAGATGTCATAGTCCACGCCGCCAAAGAACAGGATATGGCTGTAACCGGAAGTGGCGCAGCAGGAGCCAACGATGGAGACCCTCTCCCTTGCCTCCGTCGCAAGCTCCCCAATTGCTCCGCTACCAACGGGCAATTGCCCCCTTAGGGGGAGAACAGAAGGTGATGTTTCTTGCCATTCTAGTGTTTTTAGGTTTAGCTTCAAACCTTTGATATATATAACTCCCTCGCTTGGGGAGGGGGCTTTGTAGCCTCCGAAGATATACAGAACCTTCCCTTCTGGTGCATTCTGTACTGCCATGCAGGGTTGCAATCTGCCTTCGTCGGGAAGTTCACATAGCTTCACCCACTCCTTGCCGTCGGGCCAGTTCAAGGCATAGACATCCTTGTTGGGAGTGCCATTGTTTTGTCCGCCCGCCACGAATATTCTGTCCGTCCCGTAGCATGCCGCAAAGTTGTCAAGGCCCTTCGGGAGTGAAGAGACCCTCTCTAACTCCCCCTTAATGGGGAGAAGAAGGGAAACTTCGGATAGACTGGTTGTGCTCCCCCTCAAGGGGGAGTCTGAGGAGGTCTGTCCTCCTATATACACCGTTCCTTCGGGCACCGTCACACTTGCGCCGTATGCTATGGGGTAGTACACTTTCTGTCCGCCGTCGGCACAGGGAACATCGGGGAAGTTACAGCCGCCCCAGGTCGTGAGCTTTCCATCTACGATGCCCGCAAAGTGTCCCGAAACGGCCCGCGACATATTCGGAGCCTTGGTAATGGTAATGACGTTATTCCCTTGGCATAGTCCTATGATTGGGAATAGGAGAATATAGAATAGAAAGAGTCGTTTTGTCATTTTCACTTAATTTCGACTTTGACTTTGTCGAGGTCATTCACGTTCGGAATTGAAAACAAGCTTTCATTTCTCTCACTTAATCATGACCTTGAAAGACTTTTCGCCAATCTTCACGATGGCAATTGAGCCGGGACGAAGGGGAGTGCTTATGGTGGTACAATCCTTGCTCCTGGCGGTGGTGCCATACTGCCTGCCGTCGATGTCATAGACAGCAACTTCAGTAGAATCGTCTATGTCTATGATGGTTATCTGTCCGCCATGTGTTTGTATCCGGGCCATCTCTCCTTTGAGACCAACCACAGGTGTCTCAATAGATACTATTTTCCCAAAACCGCTCCAAAACTCAGGTTTCGTGGCTTTGTAATTTTCAATGGACAGTGTCGGGACATGCAACGTGGCTTTATCTATAGGAGTCCCATAAAAAGCAAGGCTGTCTTTGGGGACTTCTTTTGTGTAGCAATAGAAGTTTTTCAATGCTGTGCAATATCCGAAAGCATATTCTCCGATGCTCCTAACATTGTTTCCGATGATAACAGATGTCAGGCCGCTACATTCGCAGAAGGTAAAGTCATCGATTCTGGTCACGCTGTTAGGAAGTTTGATAGTGGTCAGACCACTACAGCCAAGGAAAGCTCTTTGGCCGATGCTGCTCACACTGTGTGGGATGGTGACGGAGGTCAGGCTACTGCAATTAGTGAAACATGCATTGCCGATGCTGGTCACACTATTTGGGATGGTAATGGAGGTCAGACTACTGCAATTAGAGAAGGCAGAACCTCCGATGCTTGTCACGCTGTCTGGGATAGCGATGGTTTTCAATCCGTTGCAGCCAGAAAAAGCTTCATAGCCGATGCTGTTCAAGCCACTGCCGAGGGTGACGGATTTCAGATTGCCACAACCCATGAAAGTGGCTCTGCCGATGGCCTTTACATTGTTGGGGATATTAACAGTTGTCAGGCTGGTGCAATAGGCAAAGACGTAATAGCCGATGCTGGTCACACTCTCAGGAATGCTGACAGATGTCAGACCGTTGCAATCCCGAAAAGCTGAGTTGTCGATGCTGGTCACACCGTCTGGAATGACTAGGTCTGTGATTTCTGTCGATTCATTGCTGAAAAGATGATGTGCGTACCTAAGAGGATTTGAGCCACTGTATTCACCAAATGAGATACTACACCATGTTGCTAAGTCTGGCACAATAACCTTTTCCAGACCGATACAATTATAGAAGGCATCGTTGCCAATGTTGCTCACACTCTTCGGAATTGTAATGGATGTCAGACCGCTACAGTTGGAGAAAGCGTAGCTGCCAATGTCTGTCACACTGTTTCCGATGGTGACAGAAGCCAGCTCGCTGCAGTTGTAGAAGGAATATTCACCAATGCTGGTCACACTGTTTGGGATGGTGACGGAGGTCAGTTCGTTGCAACCAAAGAAAGTCTCCCTGCCAATGCTCGTCACGTTGTAAGTCTTTCCGTCGTAAGCCACAGATGCCGGAATCACAACAGTACCAGAATAGGAGTTGTGGTTCTTGTCACGATAGGTTACCTCAGCATTATCTCCGGAGAGATTGTAATAGATGCCGCCAATCTCGGCATCGTAGGCATTGACTTCCAATGGCAGTAGTACCATAGAAATTAGCGTAAAAAGATTCTTCATAAAAGTATAATTTTGGAAGGGCTCTTTGCCCTTAAATCCGTTGCAAAGATACGAAGGATAATTCAAAAATCAAAATTATTAATTCAAAAACCTACTATATTTACGATTTTGCTATTTTACTCTCTGGGATTGTCCATTTCATTTGGGACAGATGTATAGAATGTTGAGGCGGGTAGGCCTTGCATGTTGCGGAGGTCGGCATCGGTGTAGCCGCTCCAGGCGTAACGCACAGCGGCAGGCCATTCTACAGAGGGAGATGAGAGAAGAATTTTGTCGCCTTCTATCTGTATGTCAGCAGGATGGAACAGGCCATCTGAACCGGCAATCTCGAAGCCGCGTGTGCAAGTGAGGCCCTCGGCATGGTCGAACGCCAGAACAGCTAGGTGGTTCTGCCCCCTGACGGCATAGCGCAACGTGGGGCCTTCGCTCTCTAACGAATGATGATAGGTGTGTCGGAGTGCCTGCAATGCCAATCGCTCGCCCACGGGACGCTTCGTGCGGTAGTGTACATCGGATGGGTCGCCAAGGTCGCTGGTTACAACCATCCCTGTGTATGGCAATGTCTGGGCGAGGCGGCGCTGGCTGTCGCGAAAAGCAGGCCACGACGGACGGGGTAGACTGCTGAGCTGGACGGTATAGAAAGGCAGCTCGGGTTTCTGATGAAACTCACTTCTCCAACGACGTGCGAAGTGTTTGCGCCAAGATTGTTCCAACAGTGTGAACAGTCGCTCGTGTGCCTCGACGTTGTGGGCATTCGACTCGCCTTGGTACCAGATGACACCCTTGATGGGCAGATGACCAAGCGGTGCGATGGCAGCTTCGAAGAGGTAGGCAGGCTCATAGGGATGGCGCTGCAGGGGATTCTTGGTTTTGGTCCCTTCAGGAGAATCCGAAGGCACGGTAATGGCATGGGCGATGTTCTGCGACATGCGGCCACGTGCCCAAGGCTGTCCGAAGTCCCCGTTCCGCCAGTCACGCAGGATATTTGGGAACTCCCATTCCAACGTGGAGCGGTCAATCCAGGACTCTGTTGTGGAGCCACCCACAGCATTGCAGATGATGCCAATGGGTACGTCGGGCAGGCTGTCGCAGAGCACACGGGCGAAGTTGAAGGCCACGGCAGAGAATTTCCTTACAGCTTCAGGAGAAGCAGCCTTCCATCCCTGGAAGTCCATGTGCTCAAGACGATTGGTGTAGGCAAGCACGCTGTCATCCCATTCCACAGCATCTGTCCGTGCCCGAGCGGGCATTTTATATAGATGTAGGCGACCGGCAAGGCGGACTGCATCTGCAAGGTCCTGTTCCATTGTATTGCATTGGTCAACCCGCAACTCCATGTTCGACTGCCCACTCGCCAGCCACAGGTCTCCGAAGTACAGGCTGTCGATTGTCAGCGTCTGAGGCTCGGCCTGCGTAAGATTCTCCATAAGGAAGGGATACTTTTCGGGATAGTAGAAATGGTAGTGTTCGGAGTTTAATGGCGTAACGGTGAAACTGAGCGTATATGGTCCTCCAGCAGGCATCTCAGGAATCTGAACATGCCACGAACCATCGGCATAGGAAATGCATCCTCTTTCATCTATGACATTCCCGTCACGGCTCAGAATAGCCTCGATGTGTTGTCTGGCATTGGCACGACCTTCAAACCATAAGGGCTCATCCCGAGGCAAGACCATGCCATTAGTATAGACGGCTGGCAATTGCAGTCCGCCGTAGTTGCCCGTAAGCGCTCCATAGACAGTTTTTGCCAAAATCTGTGCTCCCTCTGGATTGGGATGTAGGGCATCCGGAAAAAGGTCGGGACGGCAATGCAGGGGCGTGTAGAGGTCGATGAGCTGGACACCGGCTCCACGTGCCACCTGCTCGATGGCTCGTTGAATCTGGGCGTGCCAGTCGCGTGTGCCGCTCTGGAAGCGTGGGTGACGGTCGAAGATGGGCGTCATCTTACAGACAAGGATGCGTGCTTCGGGGTTCACCGTGCGGAAGGAATCAATCAGGGCGCGGTAGTCGGGAATGAATTCCTCCTTCCAGTCTGGCCAGTTGCGCGGGTCGGTATCGTTCAGCCCCAAATGGATAATGACCCAATCAGCCTTGAAGTCCAGCGCCTGATGGAACTCAGGCAGTTGAACATATGGCCGGTGTCCTTTGAAAAGCAGGGTGGCTCCCGAGTGTCCGAAATTAGCGACCTCGAAACGGTCTTCGCCATAAGCAGCGTCGAGCATTTCCTGAAGGCGTACTGGATAGGCATCGCGGTCGCGGTTTTGAAGGCCGTAGCCGTATGTGACACTATTGCCAACGCACGCGACTTTGATTTTGTCCTGTGCAGCGAGGACAAATGAAGAAATGAAATATGAAAAAATGAAAAGGACGATTCTTCTTCTCACTTTCATCCATTTTTTTTTAATATCTCCATGTTTCATCTTTTCATTCCCTTTTAGAATTCGTTGCAATGCTGGAAGAAACCTATCTCTTCCAGTTCTTTGCGGAGCTGTACTTCTTCTTCGAGAGTGATGTTCTGGAAGGGTACGCGGTTGGGACCAAGGTCGAGACCTATCAGCTTCATGATACGTTTGCCGCCCACGATGTTGCCGCGGAAATGGCAGATGATGTTGATGACCTCCTGCGAATAGTTCTGTAATGCGCGTGCTGCTTTCAGGTCGCCACGGTTCCAGGCCTCGATGATGCCCACCAGGTTCTTGCCGTTGTAGTTGGTGGTGCCCCCGATGCCGCCACGTGCTCCGCCCATAGCCAGACAGGGCAGGATGGTCTCGTCCTGTCCATGCAGCATATCGTACTTGCCATCCTTGTAGAGTCGGCACTGGTTGTATTCGTACATGCTCTCGAAGGTGTATTTGATGCCGGCAAAGTTGGGTACACGGCCATCAACGGCCTCCAGGAGCTTTATCATAGGCAGGAAGGCCCCGTTGAAGGCAGGGATGTGGTAATAGTAGAAGGGTAGGGCTGGGGCACCCAAGGCAATCTCCTCGATGTACTTCACCAGTTCCTCGATGCGTCCAATCTTCGGAAATGGGGGAGCCATGGCGCCGATGCCCCAAGCTCCAATCTTCTGGGCGTGCTCGGCAAGACGACGGCTCTCGCGAACGCAGCAACTGCCTACATGCACGATGACTTTGAAGCCCGCAGGGGCAGCTGCCATCCATGCCTCGGCCAGTTTGATTCGTTCCTCGGAAGTCAGCATATAGCCTTCACCGCTGCTTCCGTTGATGAATACACCCTTCAGTCCGTTCTTCTGCAGCATTGCAGCATATGCAGGTATGGGTTCCAAGTTCACGTCGCCGTTCTCATAAAAAGGAGTGAACGGTGCATCAATAAGTCCAATAATTTTTTCCATAAATAAGTTGTTTGGTTATAGGTTAAAGGTTATAGTTTGTAAGTTTTCGAGTACAAAGATAGCGAAAAAAATGAAGAAAGATTAATGAAGAATGAAGAATTTGCTACTGTTGTGCTATTCAACGAATAATTTTTCACTTTTCACTATAATTTTGAATTTTGAATTTTGAATTTTGAATTATATGTCGTACCTTTGCACCCGTTTTTTGAGAGAGCTTGATTATTGTTATTCTGAATTGTTAATTCTGAACAGTAAATGGAACTGGATATGCTGACTGCCGTTTCGCCTATTGACGGCCGATACAGAGGCAAGACCGAGGCATTGGCTGCGTACTTTTCAGAGTATGCTCTCATCCGCTATCGTGTCCGTGTGGAAGTGGAATATTTCATCGCCCTCGTTCACCTGCCCCTGCCGCAGTTGAAGGGTTTTCCCGTTGGTGACGAGCAACTGCGCGACATCTACCGTAACTTCACGGAACAGGATGCCCAGCGTGTCAAGGACATCGAGGCAGTCACCAACCACGACGTTAAGGCTGTTGAATATTTCATAAAGGAGAAGTTTGATGAAATTGGCGGCTTGGAGTCCTACAAGGAGTTTATCCACTTCGGCCTGACCAGTCAGGATATCAACAATACAAGTGTGCCCCTGAGCATTAAGGAGGCTTTGGAGCAGGTCTATTATCCTCTCATCGAAGAACTTATCAATCAACTCCGGCAGTATGCCGACGAGTGGAAGGACGTTCCCATGCTGGCCAAGACACACGGACAGCCTGCCAGTCCCACGCGTTTGGGCAAGGAGGTGATGGTCTTCGTTTATCGTTTGCAACGACAGTTGGATATGCTTCGAGTCAGTCCCCTTACGGCCAAGTTTGGAGGAGCGACAGGCAATTTCAATGCCCATCATGTGGCCTATCCGCAGTGTGATTGGCGCGACTTCGGATGTCGCTTCGTCAGCGAGAGCCTTGGGCTGGAGCGCGAGGAATATACGACGCAGATTAGCAATTATGACTGTCTAGGTGCCGTCTTCGATGCCATGAAGCGTATCAACACCATCATCATTGACCTGGACCGCGACTTCTGGCAGTACGTCTCAATGGAGTATTTCCGTCAGAAGATAAAGGCTGGTGAGGTGGGTTCGAGTGTCATGCCGCACAAGGTCAATCCCATCGACTTCGAGAACTCGGAGGGCAATTTGGGCATTGCCAATGCCATTCTGTCGCATCTCAGCCAGAAACTGCCCATCAGCCGTTTGCAGCGCGACCTCACCGACAGCACAGTGCTCCGCAATGTCGGTGTGCCGATGGGACACATGCTCATCAGCATCCAGAGTACCCTGAAGGGCTTGCGCAAGCTCGTCCTCAACGAGGAAGCCATACGCCGCGACTTGGAAAGTTGCTGGGCCGTCTGTGCCGAAGCCATCCAGACCATCTTGCGCCGTGAAGCCTATCCGCATCCCTACGAGGCACTCAAGGCACTCACCCGTACCGGTAAGGGCATTGACGAGTCAACCATCAAGAACTTTATAGAGGAACTTGACGTCAACGAATCCGTGAAGGAGGAATTGCGCGCCATCACCCCCTATAGCTATACTGGAATATAATCACGATTAAATGTTAAAACTTAATAGGTTAAAAAGTTTAAAAGTTAAAAAGTAAAATTAAAAACCGAGTTTAGAAAAACACTTGTTTGTCCCTTAGAACAAGGGAAACAAATGGTTAGTTGTAATTGTTTAAATTGTAAATGAAGAGATGAACGAACAAGAAAACTGGAGAGACAAATTCTCCGAATCAGAGAATGGCGGTCACCGTGACGGCTATCGCCCTCAGGGTAATAACAATGAAAGATATAGTGCAAGCGGACGTCCCTTGCGTCCACGCATCAGTCGCCCCGCATATAGTTCTCAACCCCGCGAAGGCGGCTACCAGCCTCGTGAAGGCGGCTACCAGCCACGTCCCCGCTACAATTATGAAGGCTGTTATCAGCCCCGTGAAGGTTATCAGCCCCGTGAAGGTTATCAGCCCCGTGAAGGTTACCAGCCTCGTGAAGGCGGCTACCAGCCACGTCCCCGCTACAATCGTGAAGGTGGTTATCAGCCCCGTGAGGGTGGCTATCAGCCTCGTGAAGGCGGCTATCAGTCCCGTCCTCATTACAATCGCAGTGGTGCAGGACATCCATCTAAAGGAGGAGCCAAGGGAGGCTATCGTCCCCGTACCGCTGACTATAATCCTCATGCCAAGTACAGCATGAAGAAGCAGATTGAGTACAAGGAGACACACATCGACCCCAATGAACCAATCCGTCTTAATAAGTACCTTGCCAATGCCGGTGTTTGCAGCCGTCGTGAAGCTGATGACTTTATCGCAGCAGGCGTTGTAAAGGTCAACGGAGAGATTGTCACAGAACTCGGCACCAAGGTTAAGCGCTCAGACGCTGTACTCTTCCACGACCAGTTGGTCAACATCGAGAAGAAAGTCTATATCCTGCTCAACAAGCCCAAAGACTATATGACCACAAGTGATGACCCGCAGAACCGCAAGACAGTTCTCGACCTCGTGAAAGGTGCCTGTCGCGAGCGTATCTATCCTGTTGGCCGACTAGACCGCAACACAACTGGTGTGCTCCTGCTTACCAACGATGGCGAACTGGCCACCAAGCTCACACATCCACAATTCCTCAAGAAGAAGATCTATCACGTCTTCCTCAACAAGAATGTTACAGCTGCCGATATCCGTCAGATAGCAGAGGGCATTGAGCTGGAGGATGGCGAGATTCATGCCGATGCCATCGCGTATGCCAGCGAGACCGACCACAAGCAGGTGGGTATTGAGATTCACAGTGGTCGCAATCGTATCGTACGCCGCATCTTCGAGCACCTTGGATATAAGGTCACTAAGTTGGATCGCGTCTATTTCGCAGGTCTGACCAAGAAGAACGTGCGCCGCGGCGACTGGCGCTTCCTCACAGAGAAGGAAGTCAACATGCTACGTATGGGAGCCTTTGAATAGAAGCCCCTTCCGTCTCCTCGTTGGGGGAGTGACTTGCTAAAATCATGTCAAATAATAAAAGGTATTATTATACTATGAAAAGAACAAAAGTAATAGATGCGCTGAAGTGCACAGCATACGGGTCTGACATTTGCGTGAAGGGCTGGGTACGTTCGAAGCGTGGTAGCAAGGGCATATTCTTCATTGCCCTGAACGACGGCTCCACCATCAAGAACATACAGATTGTGGGCGATGATGCCAACTTCGAGGAAGAGACCCTTAAGCGCATCACGACAGGAGCCTGCCTGAGTGTTGTAGGTAAACTCGTCGAGAGTCCTGCTGCCGGTCAAGCCAGCGAAATTCAGGCCACGAGCATTGAGATTCTCGGTGACTGCGACAACACCTATCCCCTGCAGAAGAAGGGCGCCAGTTGGGAATACCTTCGCACGGTGGCTCACTTGCGTCCCCGCACCAATACCTTTGGTGCCATTCTGCGTATTCGTCACAATATGGCGATGGCCATTCACACCTATTTCCATGAACATGGCTATTTCTACTTCCATACACCGCTTATCACAGCAAGCGACTGCGAGGGAGCAGGAAACATGTTCCAGGTTACGACCAAGAACCTGTACGACCTGAAGAAGGACGAGCAGGGCAAGATTATCTACGACGACGATTTCTTCGGTGAGCAGACATCCCTGACCGTCAGTGGTCAGCTTGAAGGCGAGCTTGGAGCCACTGCTCTTGGTGCCATCTACACCTTCGGTCCTACTTTCCGTGCTGAGAACAGCAATACGCCCCGCCATCTGGCTGAGTTCTGGATGATAGAGCCCGAAGTCGCTTTCCTCGACCAGGAAGAGCTGATGGACCTCGAGGAGGACTTCATCAAGTACTGCGTGAAGTGGGCGCTTGACAACTGCAAGGACGACCTTGAGTTCCTCAACAAGATGATAGACAAGACGCTTATCGAGCGTCTGGAAGGCGTGCTGAAGGAGAAATTCGTCCGTCTGCCTTATACCGAGGGTATCAACATCCTGCAGGAAGCCATCAAAAACGGCAAGAAGTTCGAGTTCCCCTGTAACTGGGGTGATGACCTCGCAAGTGAGCACGAGCGCTATCTCGTGGAGGAACACTTCAAGAAGCCAGTCATCATGACCGACTATCCCCGTGCCTTCAAGTCGTTCTATATGAAACAGAATCCTGGCATCTCCGGACAGCCTGGAGATACCGGAGAATCCGGCTCTGTCGGTTACAAGGGAGCCGTTGCTCCTGGTCCCACCATGCAGGGTACCGATGTGCTTTTCCCGTCAATCGGTGAAATTATCGGAGGTAGCGTTCGTGAGGAAAGCTACGACAAGCTGATGGCAGAAGTTAAGCGCCGCGGAATGGATATGACGCACCTTTGGTGGTACCTCGATACCCGCAAGTATGGAAGCTGTCCCCATGCAGGTTTTGGTCTCGGCTTCGAGCGACTCATCCTCTTCGTCACAGGAATGCAGAACATTCGCGACGTCATTCCTTTCCCGCGTACACCAAGAAACGCTGAATTCTAAAATAAAAACGCTGAATCCTAAAATAAGAGGGTGTGTCAAAATACAATTAATATAATATAAACAACGGATTACACGGATTTGACGGATTTAAGCCACGCTGATAATCAGCATTTAAGATAATCCGTTGAATCAGTGTAATCCGTTGTTGTTAATTATGACACACCC
>JAILRU010000101.1 GCA_024697945.1 Bacteroidaceae bacterium | reverse complement strand
GCGGGGTTCCACCTCTTCCCATTCCGAACAGAGAAGTTAAGCCCGCCCGCGCCGATGGTACTGCACACCCGTGGGAGAGTAGGTAGCCGCCGTTTTTTATCAAATGAAGCCCCGAACATCATTGATGTCTCGGGGCTTTTTTGACCATATAGAGATGCTATCGAGAACAAATACACAAGCACTGAAAGGTTTAGCCGCCATCGGAATTGTTGTATTCCATGTCTTATTGGGATACAATATTTCTCCGCTGTTTAATATGTGGGGGGGCTTTTTCGTAACAATTTTCCTTGTTCTGAGCGGCTACGGAATTGAAGAGTCATTCCGAAAGAATGGCCTTGATGTCTATTGGCAAAAGCGTTTGGAGAAGGTTGTTCTTCCTTTTGTGTTTTTTGTCTGTGCATACAACTGTGTGTTCTCTTTTCTTTTTCCTGGAGTGACGATGCACAAGTGTCTGGATGAGTTGTTATATATTAGTCCTACCTTTTGGTTCGTTTTCTTCATATTAAAATGTTATGCTGTTTACTGGATAGGAACGCGCTTTATGGGTGAACGGTTGCGTCTGTTTTTCTTTGTGGCGTGTGCGCTTATATGCCTGAATATACAGGCTCCGTGTGGCCATCTTGAAGCAGAGCAATCGTTTAGTTTCTTGGCAGGTGTATTGCTTTCCATGAATAAACGCCATATGGAAGTTCTTTCAAAGAGAGAGACTCGGAATGTAATTCTATTATTGCTTGTCATTGGGGCTGTGTTCCTTTTTCTAAAGACAATTCCTTTTTTGCATGAATTGAAAGGTAGAATTGCATATAATTATATGCTTTGTCCTTTCCGTCTTTCTATAGGATTGGCTTTTATTCCCTTGTTCACAATTTTTCGTCCAGCGAGAAGTAGATTGTTGAAAATTGCAGGAAAATACAGCTTGGAAATATACATTGCACATATTCCGTTCATTAGTATGATTGTTGATGCAAGGAGTACCGCTATCTTTTTTCTCTATTCGGTTTTGGCCTTTGCAATTATGTTGATTTACAGGAACTCTATAGAGAATAGAATAAGTATTGTTGCCTCATTATTTATTCTAATCAATGTGCTTTTTGTAGCGAAGTATTCTGTAAGAGTTTCTGAGCGTTTTGCACCAATTTCTACGCTTTTAGCTGTTGTTTTTTATTATGTAATATTCACGGTTCTTTCCTATGGTCAGACACGGATGGAGCGAAGTATAAGGTCTAAAATGTATATCTTGGCTGTCTGCCTGCTTGCTCTCATAGGAATGTTGACCATACAGTATGCCATTGACCCTTATTCCATCCAAGTGGATAGGTGGTCGGCTCTACATTTCCCTATACAAAACCTTCTTTCTGGAATTTACCCGTATGCAGCATCTACACATTTAGGCGGAAATGCGTCCCCGTTCCCCGTTTGGCAGATACTTCATATTCCATTCTATTTGTTGGGCAATGTTGGATTGTCATTCTTTGCTGCAGTCGCGCTATTTCTATGGAGTTGCTGGAAAGTACAAGGGCAGGATAAGACTGTTGTCATCTTTATGCTGTTGTGCACTTCTATTGCAATTTGGTATGAGGTGGCAGTCAGAAGTGATCTCATTACTAATTTTCTACTTTTAGCAGCAATAATTAATGTTGTTTTCCCTCATTTAAGTCAACAATGGGTGGAAAAGCATCAATATTGGATTGCATTTGTTGTGGGCTTGTTCTTGAGCACTAGAATTTTAGTGCTCATCCCTATATTTTTGTTATTGTTTCCATATTTCATTAAGATGACTTGGCGCAAACAAATTGCAGTGCTATTTTTGACGTTTGCAGTTTTTGCACTGACCTTTGTCCCGTATGCTGTATGGGATTGGCATGAGTTCTATCACTTCCATAACAACCCTTGGGCTTTACAGACCAGTCAGGGCAACCTTTCTGATTTTATTGTTTTTGTTCCGCTTGCGATTTTCTTGTCGATAAATCATAAAGGAAGTTCATATAGATATTTCCGCAACACTGCTGTGATGCTTGTCGCATTTATTCTTATAACATTTGTCCATAATATGTATTTAGGAGAGAATTGGGACCTTTTCTCTTCAGCTTATGACATTACTTACTTTTCCACAGCTATTCCATTCTGTCTGCTTGCTTTTATTGAAAAAATAATGCCTGACAGAGTTTTATATCCATAGTAAAACATTTTATATTAGTTAGGCAATAAATCAGTTATTAATTTCGTTATATTATCGTACATTCGTACGATAATTGATCATGATTACAGCTTCAATAGTAACATATAATAACAACTTGTTGGATTTGGAGGGCATCCTCCGTAGCTTGCTCATTTCACCTGTTCAAAGGGTATGGATTATCGATCATAGCGATACTTTTACGCGCTTAGAGGGTGAGTTGCAGGAGTATAAGCGTAAGGATGATGAGTTCCTCAAACATGAAGGAAGAGGCTTTCACCTAGAATATATCAAAGAAGATAATAAAGGCTATGGCGGCGGTCATAATGTGGCATTGCGTAAGGCAATGGAAATGGGTAGTAAGTATCATCTTGTGGTTAATCCTGATGTGTGGTTTGGTGCTGAGGTGATTCCTGCTTTATGGCGACTGATGGAGGAGGACTATTCCATAGCACAGGTTATGCCTAAGGTGCTTTTCCTGAATGGCTCTGTCCAGTGTTTGGCTAAGTTGTTACCAACGCCCATGGACCTTTTCTGCAGATTTTTTATGCCAGGAAAGCTTATTACCAAGAGAAATGACAGATTTGAGCTGAAGCAGTCTGGCTATGAAAAGGAGATGAATGTGCCGTTTTTGTCTGGTTGCTTCATGTTCTTGAGAATAAGTGCTCTGCAGAGCGAAGGCATTTTCGATGAACGTTTCTTTATGTATATGGAGGATGTTGATATTACTCGCCGCTTGCATACAAAGTACAAGACATTGTTTTTTCCGTCGGTAAGCATATATCACCGATTCAGCCGTTTGTCGTATCATAACTGGAGCATATCATTGATACACATGGTCAGTGTGGTGAAGTACTTCAACAAATGGGGCTGGATATATGATAGTGGTAGAAGATGTTTCAACAAAAGACTTCTGAAGGAACTTAAAATGAATTACGAAGAATGAAGACAAGAATTGCTATAACCATGTCCCTGTGCATGCTACTCATGCCTCTTGGTATTACGTCTCAGAGTGAACGTCTTGCCGAGGACGTACAGTATGGCATAAGCTTGCGCGGCACTGGCGGAGGAGGAGACAATGTTCCTTTCTGGTTCACAAACAACAGATATGGGTTGGGTCCTGTCGATAACAATTCTTTTTTGGCCAGAGCTTATATTAAACGTGATGCAGAGACCGATACGTTGATGAACTGGCGTATTGGTTTTGGTGCTGATATGGCAGCAGGATATGGTAATCAAAGTGAATTTTGCATCCAGCAGCTATTTTTAGATATGCAGTGGAAAATGTTAAGACTTTCTATAGGTCAGAAGCAGAGAGCATCTGAATTCAAAAATGAGGAGCTTTCTACAGGTGGCTTTACGCTTGGCATCAATTCTCGCCCCATTCCTCAAGTGAGGGTGGAGATGCCTGAATTTTGGGTGGTTCCTGGCACGAAGGGGTTGTTTGCTATTAAAGGGCACCTGGCATATGGAAAGTACACTGACAACAGATGGCAGAGAAATTGGAACGCTGGAACTAATAACCTTTATACTCAGAACAGTCTCTTTCATTCAAAAGCATTGTTTATGAAGATTGGCAACGAAAAGAAGTTTCCACTGACTTTGAAGTGGGGGCTGGAGATGGCGTGCCAGTTCGGCGGGAAAGGATATAATTTGGTTGGCTATCAAGGTGAAAAAATTGAACAAGTTGTCAGTCTTAGCAATAATTTTCTAAAAGCATTTATCCCAGGTGGTAGTGATGTAAATGACGAAACATATGCCAATGCTGCTGGCAACCATGTTGGTTCTTGGCATTTACGTTTAGATTGGACAGACAAGAATTGGAGCATAGGTGGTTACTTGGATCATTTTTTCGAAGACCAAAGTCAAATGTTCATGCAATATGGATTCTGGAAAGACATGCTTTTGGGCCTCGAGATAAATTTTCCAAAGAACCGCTATGTAAGTACCATCGTTTATGAGCATATCGGAACGATGAATCAGAGTGGACCTATCTTCCATGATGCTACGGTGGAGAACCCACAGCAGATAAGTGCTAATGATGCTTACTACAACAATCATGTTTATGGCTCATGGCAACACGGTGGTTTTGTTCTAGGTAATCCTCTCATTCTATCGCCAATGTATAACGAGTATTTGGGCATGAAGGGTATGTTGAATAATTATTTTAACCGTGTCAATGCACATCATGTGGGAATCAAGGGGAATCCCAGTGATAGATTGTCGTGGAGAGTCCTATACACTTATGAAAAGAATTTGGGATCCTATGACCATCCCGTGAAGGATCCTTTAAAGGGGAATTTCCTCCTCCTTGAAGCCGCCTACAAATTGAAGAAAATCAAGGGACTGAGCATCGCTGCGGCATACGGGCATAATCATGGCAGCCTTTTGGGGAAAGCAAATAGTGCCATGCTTACTGTTTCATGGGACGGTTGGATACGCAAGAGTGATTAATCTCCCGTGTGCATTAAATATTTAGAAGTATAATCCAAATAAAAGAATAGCGTGAAAGGATTTATTTACATATTAGCCCTTATAGCAGTGATAATGACAAGCTGTGACAAGTGGGATTGCAACGGCGATTTGGATGGTATGTGGCAGATGATGGAATGGAGAGATAAGGATGGTGCAGTGAAAGCTACCAAGGAGGATATGATATTCTATAGCTTTCAGTTGCAGATGGCTAGCTTCCGCAAGGAAAGTGGCAAGCATTTCTTTATTCGTACGATGTTGGAGGCCAGTCCGGAACGAATCCTGATTTATAACCCTGCAGAGTATGTAGGAGACAAACATGATGAAGTGAAACCAATGTCTATCCTCTCTGTCGTCGGTATACCGGAAGACGGTATTTTGTGGGTTCAAACTATGACGGGTAGCACAATGGTGCTAAAGACAAATACACAGGATATCCTTACTTTTAGGAAGTATTGAATTCTATAGTATCGATAGACCATGAGTAATAATATACTTTTTCCCCTTTTTACATCTTTCCTGTCGGCTGTGATTGTAACTGTTGTCGGTTTGCCTTTTATCATCAAGGCTTGCCGTTACTTCGAATACTTTGATCTTCCTGACGAACGGAAGGTTCATCGCAAGCCTGTTCCACGTTTAGGGGGGTTGGTCTTTTTACCTGCTGCTGTCGTTGGACTTTTTGTGGCTTCCTGGACGAGTGTCATGATGGGAGGTAAAGAGTTCGTTTTTGGCGTTTCAACGATAGCTATGACATTGGGCGGACTAATGATTTATATAATAGGTGTTATTGACGACCGTTATGGTATGAAAGCTGTTCAGAAGTTTGTAATTCAGACTGTTGCAGCGTTCTTACTTCCTCTTTGCAATCTTGTTATCACAGATCTTAATGGTCTCTTTGGTCTGCATCAGATTCCATTCGTAGTGTCCTATGTGCTGACTGTAATAGCTATACTCGTTATTGTGAATGCTATCAATCTGATAGATGGCATTGATGGCCTATCTTCAGGACTCTGCATTTTTATAATGTCTGCATATGCGGCATTGTTGAGAGGTAATCCTGCCATCGCTTCGCTGAATGCCGCGATAGTCGGTTCGTTGATTGTCTTTTGGTGTTTCAATGTTTTCGGAAAAGTTGGTGGGATGAAAATATTCATGGGAGATGCTGGTAGCCTTTTCCTTGGCTATGTTTGTGCCTATATGAGCATTAAAAACTTAATGCGTCCAATAGCACCTGTTGATTGTGGCGAGGAGCAGATGCTTATCTCCATTACATTGTTGCTTGTCCCTGTGCTTGACGTTATTCGTGTGGCTTTGCAGCGCCTATTTACGGGACATGGCATCTTTGAACCGGACAAAACCCACATCCATCATATCCTGATGAATGCGGGTTTGTCAATGCATGCAGCCTTAGCTTGCATATTGTCTCTTTTCCTTTTGATATGTGGCATCAATTATGCCATGTGGCAGTGTAATTTTCCCATGCCATTAATTGTATTGATGGATGTTGCCATCTATCTTCTTGTTTGGGGAGTGTTAATGCTATCTAACAAATCGAACAATTAGAAGATGTCAATCCAATACCTCATATTTTGATTGACGGCTTTTGAATTCAGGCACGATTTCTTTCATGATTTTTACAATTGCCATGTCGTCGTAGGTGTAGCTGGCTTCAAGCAGACGCTCTTCGTTGAGACGAGCCTGTTCATAGTCGTACTCGCGCACCTTGGCAACCATAATCTTGGGATGTACAGTGGGCAGAGTGTGTTCGGCATCATTAAGCACCTCCTCATAAAGCTTCTCTCCGTCACGCAATCCTGTAAATTCAATTTTACAGCCTGTTGCACCGCTCAGTGTAATCATACGCTGCGCCAGAGTCGCTATGCGTACGGGCTTACCCATGTCGAATACAAAAATTTCACCGCCTTTACCCATAGTACCAGCTTCCAACACCAGTTTGCATGCTTCTGGAATAAGCATGAAATAGCGTATGATGTCGGGATGAGTGACTGTAACAGGGCCTCCCTTAGCAATTTGTTCCCTAAAGATGGGTATCACACTGCCGTTACTACCCAAAACATTGCCGAACCGTGTTGTCACGAATTGGGTACAGGGCAGGCTTCCGTTTGCCTGGAGTAAAGAGCAGTATGTGGTATTATTCTCTTTTATTTCTTCTGCGTTCTTATATTGTTTCATTTCCTCAATCGCATTATTGAGGGACTGACAATAAATCTCGCAGATACGCTTAGAGCATCCCATCACGTTTGTTGGGTTCACAGCCTTGTCGGTCGAAATCATTACGAACTTTTTTGTACCATACTTGACAGAAAGGTCTGCGATGATGCGTGTGCCATAGACATTGTTTTGGACAGCCATAGCAGGATTATCTTCCATCATGGGCACGTGTTTATATGCAGCAGCATGGAAGACATATTCAGGGCGGAACCTATGGAAAATTTCTTCCATAAATGTTTTGTTGGTAATACTTGCCACGATTGTATGGCATCTTATGTTGGGGTATTTGCTTGCCATCATGCGTCTGACATCGTGCATCGGGGTCTCAGCCTGGTCAATGAGAATCATTTCCTTTGGTTCGAAGCGTGCCACTTGATTCACCATCTCGTTACCGATGCTGCCTGCTGCACCAGTGATGAGGACACGGTTTGCATTCAATTGCCGCCCGATTGCCAACATATCAACCTCAATCTTGTCACGTGGTAGCAGGTCCTCAATATCTACTTCATGCAACTGACTGTAACGCAGTTCACTCTTTCCGTCCCATTCCTCTTCCGAGAAGGGCATCATCATGATTTTAATGTTAGCAGCGATAAGGTCGTTGATGAATGCATCCTGTTCGCGGAAGTGTGCTGTCTGTAATGGGCTTACCATCAAGATGTTGGCACGTCTCTTCTGCATAATCTCTACGATGTTTTCATCTTCACCCCATACAGGAGTTCCCATCAGCCATTTCCCTTTCATGTTGGCATCGGGACTCACGAAACCTTTGATAGTATAGCGTTTGAGTGTCTCGTTGCGGATGCTCTTTGCTAGGCTGATGCCACCGTTCTGTGTTCCAAAGATGAAAATGCGTTTGCTCAATCCGTCATTGCGGAAGCTATCGTACATCATTTTGACGATTACGCGGATTGCACACATGAATGATGTGGCAAACAGAAGAATGAGTACAAGAAGTGTTGGATGTTTTAGGAAAGTATTCTCCTTGCTCGGGAATGGCAGATATACGAGGAATGCAATTACGGAGCCAAGTATCATTGCAAACGCAATGCGTCCCAAGTCAACAAAACTGCTGTATCGGAAAATGCCGCTATAAGTGTGTAAAAGACGAAAAGAAATGGTGTAGGGGATAAGCAGAATACATATATCTCGCAAAATTAGCCAAAAGTTATTGACTAAATTCCCTAAATCATTAAAGAGGTAGTATCCGAGAAAACCGCTGAAGATAATGATGGCATAGTCGATAAGTAGGATGCACCAATAGGGTAGTGCTGTACGACTGAAATACCAATTAAGTAGGCGTGACAATAATTTCATGTCAAAAAAACTTATAATTTGATGCCCAAAATTAACACTTTTTAGTCATATGGCCAAGTAAAGTTATATCAAAAGATATAAAATGTTGTTTTTTGCTACTTTTTTCTTGCAAAAAGGGGAGATGATGTGCTTAGAACATGGCCTTCCATGAAGAAGCGATGATCCATCGGTTTGCCAAAAAGTGTGAGTCGAAGGTGTGCAGATAATCTACTGAGAAGCCAACTGTCTGGTTATGGCTTTGTAGCATGTCAATTATAATTCCTGCACCGCCTTCTGGACATAGTTGTGCTTTAATGTTGAGTAAATTCTCGCCGATTTGATGTTCCTCGGTAACCCTGTGGAACCTGACTCCTTCATTGTAGCGCACACCCCATAATGTTCTTACACCCCATCTGATGCCTTTTGTTATCGGTGTTGTCCATCCAGCTGCTAAATTACCGTGATAGATGTGTATCTGCTCGCCCCAAGCTGTAATCGCAGGTTTGGGTATTTCCAGCTTTGCTTGAGATAGGGTGTATCGCCCTATAGCAGAGAGGTAGAAGTTATCATGTAGGAACCATTCAGCTTCGATGCCTGCTGTAATGGAGGCACTTGTACGCAGTTTGATACCTGTTAAGTCGAAACCAGGGGCTGCTTCTGCGAAGTTTGCAGCTGTAAGCGAACGACCATTTGTCTCTGTGCCTGAAATCAGACGAAAACCTGATGGATGGTTGTTCCATGCGAGGAGTTGTGCCTGTTCGGAAGTACTTAGTGGCATGCGATTGATACCTTTCCTTCCAATAATTTTGTCTGTCAGAAAATAAGCCAGGTGTGTGCTTACAATGCCGATGCCTGCCCCCATGAATATGTCGTTCATCCAATGTGCATTGTGTTTGACACGAAGCATCTGTGTTCCTGTGGCAGCGGTATATCCTCCGATGGTAATCCAGGGGCTAATGTGTCCATATTCCCGACAAAGCAACGTTGCACTCATATAAGCGAGCGATGCGTGCATGGATGGAAAACTGTTAGTGTTTGAGCCGTCTGGGCGCTCTTCCGTTACACTCCATCGTAGCGTCTGCGACAAGCCGATAGTTAGGCCGACAGCAAGTCCGTTGGCTGTAAGCATACGTCGGGTTGTACTTCGTGACTTCACACCGCAGACTTTCATCACCCATGTTGCAGCTAGGGGCGAAAGGGCAAGCCCGTAATCCTCCCAACGATGATTATTCTCAGGATAGGGACCTGGCAATTGATTAAAATTGCGATGAGTGAAGGTCTGGATGGTGCCGCGTATAGGCATGAATAACCCCTCATTATTGAAGCGCATTTCCTCGCGGATAAGACTATCTTCAGTTATGATCTGCTGAATCACATATACCAAAGAGTCCTGACTCATACCTCGGAGAGAGAGACAGAGCAGAAACAGAGACATAAGGAGCTTCTTCATCCTTTCGTTGTCTCTTTGTGTCAGATGAGGTATTGTTTGGAGATACTTTCGTTGTTCTCCACGCATTGTATGGTTTGTGCAAGGAGCGCTGCTATAGAAATCTGTTTAACCTTACTGCACTTATTGTCATAGGGGATACTGTCGGTAAATACCATTTCCTCTATGGCAGAAGCCTCTATACGTTCGTTGGCAGGTCCGCTCATCACCCCGTGGCTTGCGATAGCTCGTATACTGCGGGCGCCATTCTTTTTCATAAGGTCAGCGGCTTTTGTGATGGTGCCGGCTGTATCCACCATATCGTCAATTAGGACAACATTCGCATCCGTTACGTCGCCGATGATTTCCATACTTGCCACCTCGTTGGCTTTCTTGCGTGTCTTGTTGCAGAGTACCATAGGGCAGTTCAGGTATTTGCTGTAAGTACTGGCACGTTTCGAGCCGCCAACGTCTGGCGTTGCGATGACCATGTTCTCAAGGTTGAGACTCTGTATGTAGGGTAATAAGACGCTGGAAGCGTAGAGATGATCGACAGGGACATTGAAGAAGCCCTGTTCCTGATCGGCATGCAGGTCCATCGTGATGAGTCGCGTGATACCTGCCACACTAAGCATGTCTGCAACGAGTTTGGCTGCAATGCTGACACGTGGTTTACTTTTTCTGTCCTGCCTTGCCCATCCAAAGTAGGGAACAACGGCATTAATTGTGCGGGCCGAAGCACGTTTGGCGGCGTCAATCATCAGGAGCAACTCCATCAGATTGTCAGTATTAGGGAAGGTGCTTTGCACCAAAAAGACATCTGTTCCGCGGATAGACTCCTCAAAGCAGACCTCAAATTCACCGTCGGAGAAGTGTGTGATAGATAGGTTGCCCAATTCGCAGCCAAGAATCTGGCATATTTTCTCTGCAAGATAACGTGACTTAGTACCTGAGAACACTTTGAATGACTTCTTTTCTTCCATTGTCGTATATTAGAAAATAATTTTGAATTTACTAAATTTGAATTTTAAATTATAAATTGTATCATCCTACTGCCTTCCTAAGCTTTCGGAAATGAGCGATGATGTCCTTATAGTCGCGCTGTGAGTGAACATCGAAGTGATTCCATAGGTCGCCCCGAATGGCTACGCCTCCGAATCCCCATTCACGTACCTGTTCTATGTTATTCAGGGATACGCCACCTTCGGCAATGACACGATGGTCTATAATACCCTGTCGCTTGGCATTACGCAGTTCGTCGGGAGTAAAGGAGGCTTTGTTTTCGCTTTCTGAGATGCTGTCAAAGATGTTACGCAACAATACATACTCGCACTGCGGCTTCATATCTATGGTGCTTTGCAGGTCGTAACAAGTGCGTGTGACAGGGCCGCGATACGATGTTGGAGGCTGTGGGTGTCGCTTGCTAAGGTGGATGCCCAAAAGACCAAATTCATCACGCAGATAGAAATGGTCATGCACGACAATCTTGCCCAGGTACTGCTTTGGCATGAGGCTCAGGAGTCGCTCGCAATATATTGGTTCTGAGTTTGGTTTTCGCAGGTGGAGGATATCCAGTCCTTCCTCGAAAAGCGTGGTCAGAATCTTGTCTTCTTCAACGAAGAATTCAGGGCAAGTGAGCAGAATAAGTTTCATTCCAGTTCTCTGTGTCTGTTTTCTGTGTGCAAAGTTACGAATAAGCGAGCGATTTTCCAAATTTATTTGAAAAAAATCCGAGCAAGAATACTTTCGACTAATTATTTATTATTATCTTTGCAGGGCAGAATATATAAATAATTGTAATATGAAAAGGATAACATTTCTCGCGACTCTATTTGCAGTCCTTTTTGTTGTGTCTTCGAGCGCACAGAAAAAGTATTCAAACCCTGTTTATGGTTCAGACTTTCCTGACCCGACTGTGCAGCGCGCTCTCGATGGCACTTTCTATGCCTATGCTACAGGTTGTAAGTGTAGGAAAAGCACAGATCTTGTCAACTGGACAAATGTTTCGGGTGTTATCTCCCGTCCTACATGGAATGACAGTATAAAGGCTGATGGGTCCAAAGACAGCTACAGCCTTTGGGCAGCAGATGTTAATTATGTAGATGGGAAATACATTTGTTACTATGCCTCAGCTCTTTGGGGGAATGGTTCCCGCACAGGTATCGGTGTGGCTGTGGGCGACACACCCACCAAGTTTACCGACAAAGGAAAATTATTTCGCAGCACAGAGATAGGTGTGAAGAACAGTATCGACCCATGCTACGTCGAGGAGTTCGACAAGAAGTACCTCATCTGGGGTAGCTTCAATGACATTTGTATGGTTGAGCTTACCGATGATGCACTTGCTGTCAAGAACTTCAATCCCATCAACAATCCTCAGTCTGATGGTTCATGGAAGCGTCATCCGGGCGTGACAAAATTGGCTGGTGGTGCTTTCGAGGGTGCCATGATATACAAACGTGGCAAGTATTACTATCTCTTTTGCAGTGTTGGCTCATGTTGCGAAGGCGGGAATAGCACCTACCACACAGTTGTAGGACGCGCCACAAAACTTACAGGTCCGTACGTCAACAAGCAAGGCGGACAGATGTTAAGTAACAACTATACTACTATCATCTCTGGCAATGAACGATGGAAAGGCCCTGGCCACAACAGCGAGATTATCACTGACGACGAGGGACAGACCTGGCTCCTCTATCATAGCTATGATAAGAACAACGACTACAACGGACGTCTCATGCTCCTTGACAAGATAACATGGCAGGCTGATTGGCCAGTCATCAACGACGGTCATCCCAGCAGCGACGAGCGGGATGCTCCAGTCTTCTATACTGGTAATGGTGCGAATGTTACTTATAAGATTGTTAATGCTGACCTGATGAAAAGCGGTTGGAAGGGATGGAATGTCACTGCTAGCGATGATTGTGAAAATGGAAGCGGCAAGGGAACGGCCTTTGCTCCTTTCGGCTTTGCCAAATACGGCGGCACTTTCGACATCTCTCAAACAATTTCTGCCAGCGTTCAGGACGGCCTTTATGAGATGAAGGTAAACGGTTTTGACACAGAACACAGTGTAGAATATTATGTGGGAAAAGTTGGCACTCCGGTCCTCTGTCCTGCCGACAATGACGCTACTGCACCCAGCTCCGATGCTGTTGTTTCAAATAATTTTGTTAACGGCAGGTTCAGCCAAAGCGTCTATGGCCTTGCCACGGGCGGAAAGCTTACATTCGGTATGCGAACCAAGCAGCCTCTCTCTGAAACCGAACGTTTCTGCGTTGGCAAAGTCAACATTATTTTTCGTGACAAGATGGCTAATGCCGACCCCACGGCGCTGGCTTCAGTGCTTAACAGCTATTATGCAATGGCCGATGGCTTTGCAAACGGTGGACAGCCTTACTATCATGGCTACAACAAGACGATAACCAACTATAAGGAAACGGCTGAGGGAACAGAAGATACCCAAACACGCTACCAGCAGTTGCTTAAGATAAACCGCACTATTGACAGTATTCAGACAAGTATCGATGTTTATGCCACACTCGCCCGTGAAGTCAAAGTCCTTCAGGAGAAGTTGGCTGTTGCCGAAGCTAGCGGCTTTAGTACCCAGGAGGCTAAGGATGCTTTGACTGAGGGTCAACAGGTACTCGCCGACTGCAGCCTCAGGGACAAAGAAGTGAAGACGCTTGTTACCCATCTGCAGAATGCATGCCATAACATGATGTATGCTTATCAGCAAGGCGACGGGACAAAAGACAACCCATACGTAATCCTTCGTTCCGAGCAGCTCGACTATATGCACGATGTACTCGTTCAGGACCAGATGACATATTTCGTGCTTGGTGCTGACGTCGATATGGAGGGATATGATTGGAAACAGCTCAATACCAGCGAGAACAGCTATCGCTATTGGATTAACTTTGATGGTCAGGGGTACATCATCCGTAATCTTACTCCCAACGGCAGCCGGTACTATCCCAGTTTTTTCGGCACAATGTGCGGTGAGATACGCAATACAGGTTTCGTCGATGCAAAAGTTAATGGGTCAGCCTCGGGCGCAGCCGTTATCGGTGGCACATTGGGACATAGTACCTTTAAGGATGCTGAGGATAATCTCTATCCTGTCATTATTGAGAACTGCTACGTGACTGGCACCATTACAAGCAAAGGTTATGTCGGGGCCATCGGTGGTACGTTGGGCAGTTCGCCCATAATCATCCGCAACTGCTATAGCGCTGTTGCTATTATAGGCAACGGATCTTCTGCCAACTACTCTGGCGGTCTGGTGGGACGTGTCCGTACCGATATGACCATTGAGAACTGCTATGCGGCAGCTCCTGTTTCTTCGCCCATTGCAGGCGGTATTGTGGCTGGTGGTCAGAACAACTCTACGCCAGGCTCTATATTTAATAATGTAATTGCGTGGAATTCAAGTGTAGATGGCGCCACGGCAGCTCCTTTCGGTTTTACCACTGACCTCGATGTTTTCTCCGGAATATATACCTTTGCCGATATGCTGTTGAACGGAGAGCCTGTTGAAGACGGCCAGAGCCACATGGAACTTTGTGATATTGCTGGTAAATGGGGCGCATCTTGGTATTCCAATCCCACCGTAGGTAATGGCTATCCTATCCTCCAGTGGCAGTTCGACCGTGGCGATTATCGCGAGATATGCGGCTTCGACCCTGATAACGACCCTGTAGGCATTCGCTCAATTGATAATGGACAATTGATAATTGATAATGAGGATGCCA
Source organism: Bacteroidaceae bacterium (assembly GCA_024697945.1). Taxonomy (GTDB): domain Bacteria; phylum Bacteroidota; class Bacteroidia; order Bacteroidales; family Bacteroidaceae; genus Physcousia. The sequence goes on along the minus strand of JAILRU010000101.1, from coordinate 58,486 downwards.
TTTACAATCTTGCCGGTCAAAAGGTAAAAGGTAAATGGTCAAATGGACAATTGCCTTGTGGTATCTATATTGTTAATGGACGTAAATTTATAAGGTAAAAAGATATGAAACACTACATCCTATTCCTAATGCTGCTTTGCCAGGCCACAGCTTGGGCGCAGCGGCAAAATGTCAGCGGGACGGTCAAAGGTCCTGACGGCGCTATCGCCAAGGTGTCCGTCCGTGAGATTGACTCGGACCATCGCATCTTCAACCATACGACAACCGACCAGAACGGACTCTTCTCCTTCCAAGTTCGTGATGCACAGCATTCGTTGCAGTTCTATGCTCCAGGCTACCGTACCTTCTCCCATAAGATGCTTGGGGAGAAGCTGTTCTCTGTGACAATGGAGAAACGTCGAACCTCACCTTATGTTACTACGGCAAAGGTGATTCTTGGCAGTGAGCAACTCTTCTGCGGCCATTACTATGGCGAGATTGTGCGTCAGCAGGCTTGGATGGAGAAGATGTGCGACACGCTCTATACCATTATCCTTCCTGTAGAGATGGTACGCATTGTGGATGAATATCCCGCAGGCCGTCAACTCATTGTCCTTGACGAACTCGGCCGCCAGGTGATGACGTGCGAGAATGTGGTTGATGTCTATCCCCTCAGAGAATCCCCAGATAAGATTAATCAGACGCGTCTTGCTCAATCTTATACAGGTACTGACCGTATTCCGGGAGGTACGGAGGATGACATGAAAATCTATGCTTATCCTCATTTCCAAATTTCCAAATCCCAGCTCGAAATGCTTTGTAAAAAACCCGAACTGCTTGGCCGCCTTGCCGTTGATACCTATCGGGCAGATAACTATTGGAACTTCTTCCCGACAGAGAAAACGATTTCACTCTTCCGTAAAGTATTGGAAGATAGATAAATAAAAACCATGAATATACAGAAATTCATTGCCGCATTGGTCTTTTGCTGTGCGGCATTTTGTCATGCAGAGGAGGATAAGACATTTTTCCTCATCTCAAACACCCACCTCGACACCCAGTGGAACTGGGACGTCAAGACCACCATCTCGCAGTACGTCAAGAACACGCTCTTCGACAATATGGCGCTCATGGACAAGTATCCCGACTTCCGGCTCAACTACGAGGGTGCCATCAAGTACATGTGGATGAAGGAGTATTACCCCGCCGAGTTTGAGAAGTTGAAAGGCTACATACAGAGCGGGCAGTGGCACGTCAGCGGAATGTCCGTTGATGCCAGCGACGTGATGATGTCGTCAGCCGAGAGCATCCTGCACAGTATGCTCTATGCCAACCGCTTCTACAAGAAGGAGTTCGGCGTGCGTGGCGGTTATGATGTCATGCTGCCCGACTGCTTTGGTTTCTCCTACGCTTTGCCTTCCCTGATGCATCATGCAGGTCAGAAAGGTTTCCACAGTGCCAAACTCGCCTGGGGCTCTGCGGCTTACGACAAACTGCCGCATTTCGGCGTCTGGCAGGGCGTTGACGGCAGCAAGGTCTATGCCCTCTACAAGCCTGGAGCCTACGATGTTCACGAGGACTGGAACAAGGATCTCACGAACAATTCCGAAATACTTGGCAAGATAAACACGAACATCTCCGAGATCGGTGTGCCCGTTGCTGTGAAATATGTCGGGCCTCGCGGAGATAGGGGTGGTGCTCTTCAGGACAATCCCGACGAGGAGGGCGAGAACACACCTTATTGGCTCAGCTATAACGTAAAGAAGCAGGATGGTGCCATCAAAGTGCGCCTTGCCTCGCCCGATGAGTTCTTCCAGTATATGGAGGAGCATGACAAAGGGCAGTACAAAGTGTGGAACAGCGAGCTGCCCATGCGCGTTCATGGAGTGGGAGCCTACACCAGCTGGGGCGCCTTGAAGCTATGGAACCGCAGGAACGAGCTGTTGGCCGATGCAGCTGAGAAGGCTTCCGCACTCGCCATGTGGCTTGACGTGCGTCCATATCCATCCGAACAGCTGCGCGATGCCTGGGTGCGAACCCTGTGGCAGCAGCACCACGACGGACTGCCTGGCACCAGCATTCTTTCTGCCAACGACTATTCCTACAACGAGTCCTACATTGCCAACCGCGCCTTTGCCCAGGAACTTTCTTCAAGTGCAGGAGCTGCCATTCAGCTGATGGACACAGAGACGGAGGGTACGCCCATAGTGGTTTACAATCCCCTTTCGCATGATCGCACGGACATCGTGGAGGGTTCCCTCTATACAGGTCGCTATCAGAACTATGTGCGCGTCCTAGACCCCGATGGCAACGAAGTGCTTTCGCAGGTCACAGGTTACGACCTTGCCACGCGTCGCCTCCACTTCATCTTTGCTGCTACGGTTCCTTCGCTTGGTTATGCTGTCTATGAGGCCAGGGTAGGGGAGAAGTCCGAACTGACTTGCGACCTTTCTATAGAAAACAGCGATAGCCAGCAGAAAATCTCTAACGGACGATACCGCGTTACCGTTAACGCCAATGGAGACATCTCCAATCTCTATGACCTCGTGAACAGCCGCAGTCTCATTACCTCTGCTGTTAGGCAACAGCTTATCTACGACCACGAGGACACCTGGCCGGCTTGGGAAATCAGTTATACCGACGTCTGCCGTACTCCTTCGTCATACGTTTCGGGCAATGCTGAGATAGAACTTGTGGAGGACGGTCCTTTGCGTAAGTCTTTGCGTGTCACGCGTCAGAAGGAAGGCTCCACCTTCGTACTGTATATCCGCATGAATGCAGTCAATGACCGTGTGGAGTGCGTCAACGAAGTAGATTGGCAGACCTACGAGCGCATGTTGAAGGTCAATTTCCCCTTCTCCTTCAGTAACGAAAATGATACCTTCGACATTTCTCTTGGCACCATCTCACGGGGTGTCCGTACCCAGGACGAATACGAGGTATGCGGACATCAGTGGGCCGACCACAGTGCCACAAATGGCCAATATGGAGTTGCCATCCTGAACGACTGCAAGTATGGTTGGGACAAGCCCTCCGAGAAGTCGCTCCGCCTGACACTTCTTCGTACCCCCTCCTGCAAGAACTACGACCATCAGGCCAATATGGACCTCGGTCCCAACCGCTTCACATACGCCCTGCTGCCTCACGAAGGCAGATGGAGCGAGCATGTGCAGATGCAGGCCGGACAGCTCAACCAGCCCCTCATCGCCTTCGTGGCATCCAAACATTCCGGGCTCCTTGGCCGTCGCGTGCCCTTTGTTTCGCTCAGTACCGACAAGGTCGCCATCAAGGCCCTGAAGAAGTCCGAGGACAGCCCAGAGAACAACCCCGAGTACATCGTGCGCGTCTATGAATGGTCAGGCGAGGACCAGCAGGATGTGCGCCTCTCCTTCCCCTTGCCCATCAGTTCCGCACGCGAGGTGAACGGCATCGAGGAAGAGATTCCCGACGGACAATGCACAATAGACAATGGACAGCTGGTCTTCAATATCGGCCGCTATCAGCCCAAAACCTTTGCCGTGCGTCCTGCCACGATGGGCTTTGTCAACATTGGGGGAGACTCCGAAATCGGACTTCCGTCAGGTCGTCCCATCGCGCTCCCATACAATCTCGACCTCATGAGCTACGACAGCGCCCGCGGAAATGCTGCAACCGCCTACACCTATGCTTATCCTGCCGAACTCATTCCAGACACCCTTACGTGCGATGGCATAGACTTCGTTATGGGGCCTCGCGAGAATGGCGAGAAGAACGTGCTCCGACTGAGTGACGAGCAAGTCCTTACCCTCGACCGTAAGCCAGACGAGAGGAAGCTCTATCTGCTTATGGCCAGTCCCTCAGCAGCAGGCGCCCAAGTGACTGTGAAGGCTGGCGACGAGGAGACCGTGCTCAATGTGCCCTACTTCTCTGGTCGTGTGGCAGAACCTCCTTCATGCACCACGCTTACAGAGAACTATCGCAGGGAGAACATCGTCTTTACCTCTTCCCATGCCCACAAGGTGTCGGACAAGACCAATCAGGTTATGCAGATGCTCTATATATATAAATATGGTATAGTGTTGCCCGAAGGTGTTACGGAGGTTACCCTCTCCTCTTCCGACCGCAAAACCCTCCTTTTCGCAGCAACCGCCTCTGCAACCCAGACCGACGACATCGTTGCCTTTACGCCTCTTACGACCGAAATCGAGTCAGATGGAATCGTAAATAATAAATGGTATGATGATCGCCTCGTGCCTCGCTCCGTCTCTGCGTCCCATCAGAACGATAAAGAAGTGGCTCGCTTTGCCAACGACCAGGACCCCACCACCAAATGGTGCGCTACCAGTTCCCAGAGCCATACGCCTTATCTGCAATATCTGTTGCAGGACACAGCCGTCGTTACTCGTTGGATGGTGCTTGGTGCGGCTTGCGAAAGTGGCGGCTATGTCGCCAAGTCTTTCAAGCTGCAGTACCAGGCTGAGGACGGAACCTGGGTTGATGCCGATGTCGTGGAGGGCAACCAGTTAAACAAGGTTATTCGCACTTTGAAACAGCCTGTTACCACCTCGCGTGTCCGCTTGCAGATGATACAGGGCGAGCAGAATGGCTATACCACCCGCATCTACGAGTTTGCCGTCTATGGCTACCTTCAGGGCGAAGACCCCAATGGCATCAACGACGCTCCGCGTCTAAATGACAAAGAACAAATGAGAAATGATAATGCCATCTACGACCTAAGTGGCCGTAAATGGTCAATGGAGAAATTTCCAAAGGGCGTATATATTACAGGAGGCAAGAAGGTGCTTCGTTGAGACTACCTCACCAGCACTTTCCTGCCGCCCAAGAGATAAATGCCACTTTTAAATGAAAAATCAATCTTGCGGCCGGAGAGGTCATAGACAGCATTGCCCTTATTGACTGTTGTCCGTTGACTGTTGTCCGTTGTCTGCCAGCCATTGTAGATTTCGTCCAATCCGTCTTCTGCGTCGAATTCTAACTGCTGGTCCAACCATGTCAAGCGGTTAGTAATCCATTGGCGTAGGAAGGCAATTTCCTCTTCGTAGTTCTTGGTCTCGTTAAGGTCCAGGAAAATGTACTCGTTCCAGTTCGGCCACGCCTTGTAGTTTCTTTCGCGGGCACCGCCCGATTCCAGCAGGTTGACGAGCGAGTCAATCACGCTCGTGATGTGTTCCTCCCTGTAGCCGCTCCTTCGGTATTCGTCCCACCGTGTCTTCAGACCATTCACGTAGTATTCATCTTCCATCAGGCGTTCCCACCAGAACGGCACGTGGGCTTCCCTAAGCATTTGTGTGGAACTGTTGTTGATGTAGTGCCACCTGCCGATTCCCAGCAGCTCATCCAAGCTGTTGCCGTATGCCATGTTGAAATCCCACAGGCACATCTTGAATCGTGGGTCCACGTCGTCGCGGCGCTTGTAGAGGTAAGTGCTTCTGCGATAGGCGTCTGGGTTGCCGCTGAACTCCTGCGACAGCATGAAGTCGATGAACGACGTCACGTCAATGTACTTTCTGTAGCCCGTCTCGGGGTCCTTGAAATTATTGCCGATTAACGCGTCCTCGAAGTCGGATATCCGCTGGTCGATGTAGTCCAGCTGAGCCGGATGGTCAGGCATCATGTCCTCGTACTCTGGGAACTTGTATTGGAAATAGATGTCGCCTCGGATGACGATGTTGTTGCCGTTCTCATCGCGAGCCCTGTATTTCGACTTGTAGTAGTGTTTCTGCCTTTCTATGTGGCCGTCCAACACTACCATGTAGTCGCCTGTGATGGAATCTCCCTCTTCGCCAGGGTCTTCCAGGTTCAGACGGTACTTTCCCTTGCGTGGTCTCTCGCAGAGGATGTACACGCCACGATACACGTCGTCCATAATCAGCTCGCAATGTCGGGCATGGGGCGTAAACTCGAAGTAGGGCCTGGCAAGTTCGAAGGTCAGTACGTCGCGAATCATGCTGCGGTCGTGGTAGGGCGCCATGAGCACCCAGTCGTTGTCCTTCGGCATACCCAGTAGCTCTACCTTCTGCTTCTTGCCTTCAACGTCGCTTGTCTTCAGGGTCTTGAACCCCATCGGCTTCTTCTTCGAATAGTGGAACGACGAGGTGCCCCTGTACTTTATGCCCACCCAGCCGTCGTAGTTGACAGTCTGACCAGGGTGCACCAGCGTGTCGCCGTAGTTCTTCCCGTCGTCGTTGTCGATGATAGTCATACGGACAGGCACGCGGTAGTCCTTGTGGATGACGGTCGTTTTGCCGTTCAAAGCCATGGTGTTGATGAACACTATCGGGAGGTTGGTCTCCGTGAGCTTCACCTTAGTGTTCGTCGGCAGATAGTTCCTGGCGTTATAAGCGTCTGCGATAGCAGTCAGAGGCATGCACATCAGGACAGCCATTATCCACAGCGCAGGTATCTTTTTTGTCATTCTATAATCCTTGTACCATAAATCGGCCACAAAGGTACTACATTCTTTTCAATTGACAATACTTTTCAGTAAACAAACATAATTAATAATGATAACATCTAAGAACATGGAAGACACGTGTTCATCACTAGCTTCGAGAGCATTGTGTAAAAACAGACTTACTTATACTATGGAAAAAATATCTCTCCCCCGGAGAAAAACATTTAGTCCCTTGAGTAAAGTTATTTTCCAGGTTTGAAAATATATTATCGAAATTTGAAAATATATTTTAGTGCATTGATAATATATTTTCTAAGCTCGATAAAAACTTTTATCCCCGTATGAAGGTGGTTCTGCCCCCTTTACTTTTCTTTTATCTCAGCTGATACCGTATGAAATGCTGACGTGTGTAAACGAAATAGAAGACAGCTCCTGCTGCATTACCGAGCCAGGCAATCCAGAAAGCTGTACTATAGGAGAAATATTCTGCCAGGATGCCGCCCAGGATGATGCCAATGCCGACCCCTGTTTCCCAAGCGGTAAACAAAGTGCTGTTGGCTGTACCGCGTTGCGAGGAAGGCGCCAGGTTGATGAACATCGTTTGGAAGGCGGGAAACATGTGACCGTTACCCAGTCCGACGATGAAGGCTGCTCCGTAGAAGCCCCAGGCATTGTGCAGGGCTGCGAAGACTAGATAGCCGAAGAAGGAGATGATGACACCATGTGAAGCATTCTCGATGATATGGCCACGCTTCAAGCCTCTTGCGCCTACCAAACGGCTCGAAATCAGTCCGAAACATAGCAGCGTGAAGAAGAGTCCGGTACCTGTCGTTATGCCCAGTTCCTGCTTCGCATAGATGGCGATGTAAGTACTTACCACGCCATAAGAGAAGCTATAGCCTACGATACAGAGAGCTTCGGGCCAACCTTTCAGGAGGAGGAAGCGGTCTAGGGAAACGGCCCCTCCGACTCTCTTAACGGGGAGGAGCGGTCTTGGCTTGATGTGCAAGGTGCAGTTGATGGCGAAGCCGATGCTTGCTGTAATAAACGAAAGCAGGAAGATGAGGTCGTAGTTTGCTGTCCATTGGTAGATGAGCATTCCGATTGTTGGCGCAATAGCCGTACCGAGATTGTTGCTCAGCCCATAGTAGCCGATACCTTCAGCGCGACGGTTGGAAGGCAGCACATCGATGGCTACGGTGCTGTTGGCGACGGTGGTAGCTCCCATCGGAGCGCCATGCAGTGTTCGCAAAATACAGAAAGAGAGTAGGGAACCTGCAATGAGATAGCCTCCAAAGAGCAATGCGAAGAGTCCATAGCAGACGAGCAGCACCAGTTTTCGAGGGAAAGAATCGACAAAGAAGCCGCTGAAGGGACGTATCAGCAATGCTGTCAGCGCATATCCGCTCAAGACCATTCCCGTTTCGTCCTTGGTGGCGCCGAACACCTCGCTCAGATAGAGTGGGAAGAGCGGTGTCACGACCATGAAGGAGAAGTAGAGCATGAAGTTCGCGCTCCATACCTTTAGGTAGTTGGCATTCCAGAGCCTTTCACTCTTCACCTTTTCTCCTTTTACTTTTTAACCTTTTCTACGCTATGCTCATGATATCGGCGAATACGCCTGCAGCCGTTACGCTGGCTCCAGCTCCATAGCCCTGGATAAGCATGGGATATTCGCGGTAGCGCTCTGTAGTGAGCATGACGATGTTGTTGCTGCCTTCAAGCGAATAGAACGAGTGGTTGCTGTCGAACTCCTGGAGCGAAACTGTGGCTTTTCCGTTTTCCAGCTTTGCCACAAAGCGCCAAACCTTTTTCTGTTTCTCCAGTTCCTGGCGGCGAGCCTCGAATTCGGTGTCGAGCGAAGGCAGGTTCTTCCAGAAGTCCTCCAGCGTCCCGTCGAAGAATGTCTGCGGAATGAAGAGTTTGGCTTCAACATCCTCCTGACTGATTTCATAGCCAGCTTCACGAGCAAGGATAACCAACTTTCGGATAACGTCCTTGCCACTCAAATCGATGCGTGGGTCGGGTTCGCTGTAACCTTTTTCCTTTGCCATCCTTACTGTCTCGCTGAAGGGGATGTCTTTGCTGATAGTATTGAAGATGTAGTTTAGAGTTCCACTCAGAACTGCCTCAATACGAAGTATTTTATCTCCAGAGTTACAAAGGTCGTTTATAGTACGAATGATGGGCAGGCCTGCGCCGACGTTTGTCTCGAAGAGGAACTTAACGCCTCGCTTTTGGCTGGTCTGTTTCAGCTTCCTATAGTTGTCAAAATCGCTGCTTGCCGCAATCTTGTTGGCTGCCACGACATTGATATTGTGCTCGAGGAAGTCGGCATAGAGTCCGGCTACTTCTGGGCTCGCGGTACAATCGACAAAGACGCTGTTGAAGATGTTCATACCGATGACCTCGTCGTGCAGACGTTGGATATTGCTCTTGGGTGCTGCTGCAAGCTGCTCGCGGTAGTTCTCCAATTCGATTCCTTCGCGGGTGAACATAGCGTTGTGCCCACTCGCAATGCCAACTACATTGAGTTTCAGCCGCAGTTCGCGCATCAGCTTTTCTTGCTGCTGATGTATCTGTTCCAAGAGGCTTCCGCCAACAGTTCCCACTCCACAGATGAAGAGGTTGAGCACTTGGTATTCCGACAGGAAGAAGGAGTCGTGAATCACGTTGAGGGCCTTGCGGAGGAAGTTCTGGTTGATGACGAACGAAATGTTTGTCTCGCTCGCACCTTGAGCACAGGCAATTACGCTGATACCCGAACGTCCAAGCGTTCCGAAGAGCTTGCCGGCAATGCCTGGCGTGTGTTTCATTTTCTCTCCCACGATAGCGACGGTTGCCAAGCCCTTTTCGGCTATCATCGGGAACATCGAACCGTCCTCTATCTCCTTTTGAAATTCTTCGTTCAAAACGTGGCAGGCTTCGTCGGCATCCACATCCTGCACACCGATACTGGTACTGTTTTCGCTGGATGCCTGACTCACCATAAAGACGCTGATGCCGTTATTTGCCAGACATGTGAAGATGCGGCGGTTTACGCCAATTACACCCACCATAGACAGGCCCGAAACGGTGATAAGCGTCGTGCCCTTAATGCTAGAGATACCCTTGATGCTTCTCGCGTCATCCTGTACCTCGTCTTTGATGATAGAGCCAGGGGCGTCTGGGTTGAACGTATTCTTGATGATGATGGGAATGTGCTTGATGCAAACCGGATATATGGTGGGAGGATAGACCACCTTGGCACCGAAGTTGCAAAGCTCCATTGCCTCAATGTAGCTCAGTTCGTTGATGGTGTAGGCGCTCTGGATGACCTTTGGGTCGGCTGTCATGAAGCCGTCCACGTCGGTCCATATCTCGAGCACGCTTGCATCTAGAGCTGCAGCGATGATGCTGGCAGTATAGTCGCTGCCACCTCGACCCAGGTTCGTCACCTCGCCGCTCTCAGCATCCCTGCTGATAAAGCCGCCAACAACACAACATTTACTATTTGACGATTTACAATTTTGTATTTCCGCGAAAGTCTTGCGTACCAGTTTATTCGTCAGTTCTCTGACGAGGCGGTTCTTGCCGGCTTTGAACTCCGTCTTGATGAATTCGCGGCTGTCGTACCACTCAGCCCCTTCCACCAGGGTTGCAACAATCTGACTGCTGATTCGCTCACCATAGGATACAATAGCTGCCTGAGTCTTGGGACTCAGGTCGTGAATGAGATAGACCCCCTGATAGATGCTGCGCAGTTGTTCGAGCAGCTCGCTCACGACAATTAGGAGTTGGTTGCGCTTCTCGCCGGCAGGGATGATGGCATTTATCATCTCACTGTGGCGCTCAACAATCTCCTCGAAAGACTCCTGATAGAGAGCATCGCCCTCTACCGCCATTTGGCTTGTCTTAATGAGCTTGTCTGTGATGCCGCCCATGGCACTGACCACCACGATGACTGGCTCTGTCTGCCTTTCGATAATCTTCTTTACACTGAGTATGCTTTCTACGGAACCGACCGAAGTTCCGCCAAACTTTATTACTTTCATCCTCGTTTGTATCCTGTGCTTTTTAAATTTCGCGTGCAAAGGTACAAAATATTTCATAATTCATAATTCATAATTCATAATTATTTTATACTTTTGCAGTCAAATGGTAAATGATAAATGGTAAATGAACTGAGTCTGCGGGTATTGCCGCAGCAAGCATACAACGAACAGAGCATTATGGCCTATCTCCGTCAGGAGAAGGGTATCAACGCCCAGGCCGTGCGGGTGGTGCGTCGCAGTATTGATGCTCGCCAGCGTGCTATCTTCGTTAACCTGACTGTTCGGGCCTACGTTGGTGAGGAACCGCCTCTGATGGACTTCGAGCCCTATGTATATCGGGATGTCAGCGACCGTCCTGCCGTTATTGTTGTCGGAGCAGGCCCTGGCGGACTATTTGCTGCTCTGCGACTCATTGAATTGGGCTTGAAGCCTATCGTCATAGAGAGAGGGAAAGATGTACGCGAGCGCAAGAAGGATATTGCACGCATCCGTTCCGAGCAAAGGGTTGAACCTGAAAGCAACTATTGCTTTGGCGAGGGTGGGGCAGGGGCCTACAGCGACGGAAAGCTCTATACGCGCAGCAAAAAACGCGGCAATACTGACCGCATCCTGCAAATCTTCGTACAACATGGTGCCAGTCCTGCCATTCTCTTCGATGCCCATCCCCACATCGGCACAGACCGCCTGCCTCGTGTCATCGAGAATATGCGCAATACGATTCTAAGTTGTGGCGGCGAAGTACATTTCCAAACGAAAATGACGGAGCTTATCATTGAAGAGAATAGAGTGATGGGCATTAAAGTAATAAAAGGAAGCCTCCCTCCCCGGGGGGAGGTTTGGAAGGGGGCCGCCGTCATTCTCGCTACTGGCCATTCGGCTCGCGATGTTTATCGCCATCTGGCTTCTGCTGGTATTGATATTGAGGCGAAGGGACTTGCCATCGGTGTTCGTCTGGAACATCCGGCCATTCTTATCGATCAGATTCAGTACCATAGCAGGCAGGGACGTGGCAAGTGGTTGCCAGCTGCCGAGTACAGCTTTGTCACACAGGTTCAGGGTCGTGGTGTCTATAGTTTTTGCATGTGTCCTGGCGGATTTGTGGTGCCGGCTGCCAGTGGTCCGGAGCAGGTCGTCGTCAATGGCATGAGTCCTTCCAGCCGCAATGGCCGCTGGAGCAATAGTGGTATGGTGGTGGAGATTAGGCCGGAAGACTTTGAAGAATTCAAAATTGATAAATTCAAAATTCAAAATGCTTCCCTCTCTCTTCTTTTACTGCAGGAAGAGTTGGAGCTACAGTGTTGGCTGCAGGCGAATCGGCTACAGACGGCTCCTGCACAAAGGATGACCGATTTCGTGAATGGCCGACTTTCTGCCAATCTCAATGCGTCGTCCTATGCGCCCGGCTTGATAGCTAGTCCCTTGCATTTCTGGTTACCCGATTTCATCAGCACCCGTTTGCGCGAGGCTTTCAAGCTATGGGGCAAGCAGAGACACGGCTTTTTGACTCAGGAAGCCACCGTTATTGGTGTCGAAACACGCACCAGCAGTCCCGTTCGTATTCTTCGCGACAGTGAGACCCTTCAGCATATCCGCATTGGCGGACTCTTCCCGTGTGGTGAAGGAGCCGGCTATGCAGGCGGTATTGTCAGTGCTGCTGTCGATGGCGAACGCTGTGCCGAATCTGTTGCCGCATATATCACAAAAAAGGCTGCAACTTGATTAGAGTTGCAGCCAATCTTTAAGTGACTCCGGCGGGATTCTAACCCGCGACCTTCGGAACCGGAATCCGACGCTCTATACAGCTAAGCTACGGAGCCGCTAAATCAGAAGGGCAGGTCGTCGGTAGCAGATGGAGCTTCGAAAGGAGCAGCATCAATCGGTTCTACCTGAGGAGCAGCCTGGGGAGCCGGCTGAGAAACAGCAGCTGCAGCAGAAGCGGCCTGCATTGCCTGGGCTTCAGGAGCAGCGGTGGGGGCAGCCTGACCGCGATCTACACGGAAAGCACGTATGTCATTGAACCAGCGTCCGTTGTACTCGTGGGCATCAATGTCAAAGTGCACGGTAAGCTGCTCACCTATCTGAATGTTAAAAGCCTGCAGACGATCTACGCCAAAGACATCAAAAACCATTTTACGTGGATAGTCCCCTGGAACCTCTATAACATAGGACTTGACTTTCCATTCGTTACCTGTTCTGTTGCTCACTCCGCCGCGTTCATTGAATTCGGCTATAATCTTACCTGTTAATTCCATATTTTTTTACTTATTTTATCGAATTTGGATGCAAAGGTACAAAATAAAATTAAGAATTAAGAGTTAAGAGTTAAGAATTATTTGTTTCCATAGTTTTTTTTTGCTCTTTTCTTTGGCATAGCACGAAAAATGCATATCTTTGTGGAGCAAAAGTGTAAGTAAATCGTCAAAATTATAAATGATATTATGAATTTCAAAGTATCAAGCACGGCTCTTTATGGCCGTTTGACTGCTGCCAGCAAGGTTTTGGCCAGCAAGAATTCTATGCCCATTTTGGATTGTTTCCTGCTCGATGTCGCCGGTGGAACCATCACCATTACGGCCTCCGACAGTGAGAAGTATTTCATCACATCCGTTCCTGCCATCGAGCAAAGCGGCGATGCACGTTTCTGCATCACTGCCAAGACGATAATGGAATCCATGAAGGAACTTCCGGAACAGCCTCTGAACATTGGTTACAATCCTGACACCCAGGAGGTGAAGGTTGTTCACAATTCCGGTTCATTCGTAGTGATGGCAATGGATGCCGCTCCCTATCCGATGGCAAAGACTGTGGGTGAGGACGCTACACGCATTGAGATGCCAGCAAGCGTGTTGCTCAATGGTATCAATCGCTGCCTCTTCGCTACTGCCAACGATGAGATTCGTCTGGTGATGAACGGTATCTATGTTGATATTAAGCCTGACTGCGTTATCTTTGCTGGCACCGATGGCCGCAAGCTGGTGCGTAACACCAATCGTACCGTTCAAAGCGGCTTGACCGCAGGCTTCATTCTACAGAAGAAGGTTTCTGTTATATTGAAAGCCGTGCTTACGAAGGACGAGGAGAATATCACCATAGCTTTTGATAATGAGAAAGCAACCATCACTTCTGCCGACATGGTGATGCACTTCCGTCTCATCGAAGGTCGCTATCCTAACTACAATGCTGTCATTCCCGAGAACAATCCCTTCTCTGCTAGTGTTGACCGTTTGGCACTGACCAGCGCCCTGAAGCGCGTCAGTGTGTTCTGCAACCAGAGCAGCGGCCTTGTAAAGCTTGAATTGGCCAACAACAATATCAAGCTCACAGGTCAGGACAACGAGTATGCTACACGTGCCGAGGAGTTCATCATCTGCGAATACACCAGCAATCCTATCAGCATCGGCTTCAGCTGCACTTTCCTGCTCGAAATAGCGGGCATCATTGACAGCGAGATGCTCAAGATAGAGGTGGCAGACCCGAGCCGTCCCGGCGTAATCCGTCCTGCCGACGACAACCCGGAGGACGAGGTGCTCATGCTCCTCATGCCCATGCGCGTAGAAGATTAAGTTATCAGCACCATGAGACTCAAGCTCGAGAGGCCTATCATCTTTTTCGACCTCGAGACGACCGGCTTGACGATTGGCAAGGATCATATCGTAGAGCTGTGTTACATCCGCCTTGAACCCAATGGATGCGAACGTGCAGAAACACTGCGCTTCAATCCAGGTATGCCTATCCCAAAGGAAGCCAGCGACGTTCACGGCATCAAGGATGCGGACGTTAAGGACTGTCCCACCTTCGCGCAGAAGGCTCCCGAGTTGGCAAAGATTTTTGAAGGCTGCGACTTGGCTGGCTACAATAGTAACAAGTTCGATGTGCCTATGCTTGCAGAGGAGTTTGCCCTTTGCGGCATCGACATCCATGTCAACGAGAAACATCTGGTTGATGTCCAGAACATTTTCCACAAGATGGAACAGCGCACCCTCGTGGCTGCCTATAAGTTCTACTGCGGAAAGAATCTGGAAAATGCCCACAGTGCCTTGGCCGATACGCGTGCCACGCTCGAAGTGCTCGAAGCACAGCTTGACCGATACCAGGACACCTTGAAGAACGATGTGGCTTTCCTTGCCGACTTCACGCAGTTATCAAAGGGCGTGGACCTTGCCTGCCGTTTCGTCTTTGACGAGAAAGGTGTGGAGATTGTGAACTTTGGCAAGTACAAGGGGCAACCCGTCAAGGATGTTCTCAAGAAAGACCCTAACTACAAGCATTGGATGTTGCAGGGCGACTTCACTCAGAATACTAAACAAACACTCGAACGATTGGCATTGAAGTATGCTGGAAAATAAGAAGATAGTACTTGGAATCACAGGAAGCATTGCTGCCTACAAAGCGTGTATTTTAGTTCGGCTTCTTATCAAGAAAGGGGCTGAGGTGCAGGTCGTAATGACCCCTGCCGCCAAGGAGTTTATCACACCGCTGACCCTTGCCACATTGACGCAGAAGCCAGTCGTAAGTGAGTTCTTCGACCGCCGCGATGGCAGTTGGCATTCTCATGTCAGTCTGGGTCTTTGGGCAGATGCGATGCTCATTGCTCCTGCTTCAGCAAGTACGATTGGCAAGATGGCAAACGGCATTGCCGACAACATGCTTGTCACGACCTATCTGAGCATGAAGCAAAGCTCGACGGCCGAAGGGAAAGTCAAGGCTCCTGTTTTCGTGGCTCCTGCGATGGACCTCGATATGTACGCCCATCCCTCCACTCAGCAGAACCTGCAGCGACTCATTGGCTATGGCAATCATATCATCGAACCAGGAACAGGTCATCTCGCCTCCAATCTGGAAGGCAAAGGACGCATGGAGGAGCCGGAGCGTATTGTAGATGTCTTGGAGCAGTTCTTCGCCAAGCAGTCCTTGCTGTCCGGAAAGAAGGTGCTCATAACCGCTGGGCCGACCTACGAAAAGATTGACCCTGTCCGCTTCATTGGCAACTACAGCAGCGGCAAGATGGGGTATGCTTTGGCTGAGGTCTGTGCTGAGCGAGGCGCAGAGGTGACACTAGTAAGCGGTCCTGTCAGCTTGACAGCGAATCATCCTGCCATCCGTAGGATTGATGTGGAGAGTGCCGCAGAGATGTACGAAGCCACAACCCGTTGTTTTCCTGATGTCGACATCGCCATCCTCTGTGCTGCGGTGGCGGACTTTACCCCGAAGGTTACTTCAGACAAGAAAATCAAGCGAAAGGGCGATGACCTGAAGCTCGAACTGCAACCTACGCAAGACATCGCTGCAGCCCTCGGTGCCGTCAAGCGCAAGGGACAGGTGTTGGTGGGCTTTGCCTTGGAGACAGACGACGAGCTTGCCAATGCCCACAAGAAGCTGAAGAAGAAGAACCTTGACCTCATTGTCATGAACAGTCTTCAGGACGCTGGCGCCGGCTTCCGCGTAGATACCAACAAGGTGACCATCATCGACCGACATCACGGCCTCACCGCCTACGACACCAAGTCCAAGCGGGAAGTGGCGGAGGATATCATTGAAGCAATATGCAATAAACAATAGAAAATATATAATAGACAACATGGGACCACGTAAGTTTTTATTTATTATATATTATACATTATTTATTATCTGTTCTTGTTCTATTGCCCAAGCACAAGAGCTGGATGCCCGCGTCACAATCAACCACTCGCAGATTGAGACAACCCGAACGGAGGTGTTCGAGGCTTTGCAGACGAAGTTGACAGAGTTCCTCAACAACCACAAATGGACGGAGATTCCCTTCCGCGAGAATGAGAAGATTCAGTGCAACTTCAACATCACAGTCAATACCTACAACCAGGAGGAGAACTCTTTCAGTTGCACGCTGCTCATGAACTGCAGCCGTCCGGTCTATGGCAGTTCCTACAATACCGTTGCCTATGCCGTGAACGACGAGGATTTCACGTTTGTATTCAACGAGTTCGACCAGTTGGAGTATCAGGAGAACCAGATAGATAATAATCTTGTGGCACTCTTGGCCTATTACGCCTACATGATAATAGGAATGGACCTTGATACGATGGCTCTGAAAGGAGGCACAGACTGCTTCCACATTGCCGAGGATGTTGCTACGGCTGGCGAGAGCCTCGGTTTCCCTGGGTGGAAGGCTTTCGGAGACAGTGGCAACCGCTTCGGCTTGCTCAATGACTATATGGACGGTGCGATGGAGGGAATGCGCGAGTTCAATTATATCTACCATCGCAAAGGTCTGGACCGTATGTTCGAAGCCCCAGACAGTGCCCGCGCAACCATTGCCGAGGCTTTGGATTTGCTCCATGAGGCCAACAGCGCCAAGAACATGACGAGAGTTGCCCAGCTCTTCACGGAATATAAGCGTGACGAGCTTGTCAATATCTTTGCCAAGAAAGGCACAACCGAGGAGAAGGAGAAAGCCTACGAAATCCTTTTCGCCATCGATGCCTCACAGAATAACACCTGGGAAAAGATAAAGAAATAAGAAACCTGCCCTTTTCTTAGTTTTTTCTTAGTTTTTTGAAGCTGTCTTATGTGTTGTAACATATTATAAGACAGTTGATTGTATAGGGTGTTCTTAGTTTTTTGCAAGTTTTCGTCGAAAACTTTTTATTTCTTTCTTCTAATTATTATTTTTTTGAAAAAAAGATAAGAAACTAAGAAAATGCTTGTATCAAAGTGACTATCAGATTATTACAAGACCTTTCCGAAACATAAAATACTAAGAAAAAACTAAAAATATCATCTGCTTTGTAATGTTGTCTGCCTAAAGTCAAAAAGATTGCTATACAGCATGCTTTTCTTTCTCCAATAACGTTATAATCCTTAAGCCGGAGGAATAGTAATCCTATGCGGGAAGGAATAGTAATCCTATGCAGGAAGGAATAGTAATCCTATGCGAGTAGGAATAGGACGCTGGTTCGCAAGCTTCTGCCCGCTACGATGAATGGATGTTGACAATGGGGAGAAGATTTTACTGCTGTGCGTAGAAAAAAATATTGCTACGCAGAGGAAAAATAATTCCCGTGCGTAGCAATAAATTATTAAATCTGTAGATTACTTACCGAGGTCGATGCTGGCGCACCAGCCACCATTACGTGCCATATGGACGGGTAGGGTAGTGGTGCTGTTGACCTTGCTCTCCTTGCGGAGATAGTCCATAGCGATGATGTGGGCGTTGATGCCGTCCTCGAAGCTCGTCATTCGATAGTCCTTGCCTGCGGGCAGGAAGTCGAACTTGAGCTGGAGGTCACGCTCGGTGCTGTTGGTGATACCACCGATGAACCACTTATTACCCTTGCGCTTTGCTGTGACGCAGTACTGTCCGGCCTCTGCAGCGATGACACGAGTCTCGTCCCAGTTCACGGGAACGCTGGTGAGGAAGTCGCGGCAGTCGGGCCATTGGTCGTAGCGGCAGGGGTTGTCCATGAGCATCTGCAGGTTGCTCTCTGCAAGTACGAAGATAGCCAGATTGAATACCTTTGTACCCACGCCAGAGCAGATGGGACGGTTGCCGTGATGACGCTCAGGCTGATAGTTCAGCATAGAGCCGGGCGTGTAGTCCATAGGACCGACGGCATTGCGGATGAAGGGCAGCCAGACGCTGTTGTCGGGCTTGCAGGAGCCGTTGTACTCCATGCCGCGCACACCTTCGTAGGTCAGCACGTTGGGATACTTGTAGTCCAATCCGCTGGGGTGGAAAGCTCCATGGAAATCGACGAAGATGTGGTGCTTGGCAGCTTCCTTAGCCACACGCTCGTAGAAGTTCAGCATCCACTGGTCCTGACGGTCCATGAAGTCAATCTTGGTGCCCTTGATGCCCCACTCTTCGAACTTCTGGAAGAGGTCCATGTGGTGCTCGACGGTGAGCCAGGGGAGCCACAGAATGACGCCCACGTTCTTGCTCTTGCCGTAAGCAATGATTTCGGGCAGATGCACTTCGGGATTCGTCGTGAAGGGGTCGCGTGTGTTGAGCGCCCAGCCCTCGTCGATGAGGATATAGCCTACGCCGTTGCGTGCAGCGAAATCGATGAAGTACTTGTAGGTGTCGAGGTTGATACCGGACTTGAAGGTTACGTCAGGTCCGAAGGGGATACCATTGAGCCAGTCCCAGCAGGTTTGTCCCACCTTGATCCAGTCTGTGGGGCCGATTGCGTTGGCAGGAGCCAGTCGTTCGGGCATTGCATTGAGTGGCAGCTGGGTGTCGCTCTGCGTGATGTACATGTAGCGCCAGGGGAAAGAACGTGTGCCGGCGGTCTTGGCCACGTAGTCGGCCTCTTTGAGAATCTTGTGGCTGCGGTCACCCTGGTCCTCGTACTCTATCGGGCACTTAGGCTGGGTGATGGTGAAGGCGTTGGTGCCTTCGCCTACGGATTTCAGGAAGACGCCTGCATAGTCGAAGAGGTCGAACTCGGAGATGAGCACCTTCTGCTTCTCGCCCATAACTAGGATGGGCAGTTCGCTCATCCTGTCATCGCTCTTCCATTCGTTGCTGGCAACGACGGAGTAGTTCTCCTCGCAGCTTGTCTTGAAGCCGCCCGGCTGTTGCAGGACGAGCTTGCTAGGTGTTGCGAGCTGCCAGGTTCCTTCCTCGCTCATCACCTCGATGTCGCCCTTGAGGGCTGTGACGAAGCGGTAGGCCATGCCGTCGTTATAGACGCGCCATTCCACCTTGTAGTTACCGCCGAAGGTGAGTGTGAGCAGGGTGTAGTTGTTCTCCACCGTGCTGGACTTGAGGGGATGGATGGGTGTGATGGTCTCGTTGACGGTCGTCACCTTCTTGCCCTTGAGGACAGGCTTCTCGCCGAGGGTGCGGTCGCTGAGGGTCATGCCGATTTGGCACTGCTTGAACAGCTGTTCACCGTGACTCTCAACGTCGTAGTAGATGCGGTCAGAGACGGTTACCGTTACTTTAGTCTGTCCGTCTGGACTTGTAGCGCTGATTTCTTTCTGCGCGTTGGCGGCAATACCAGTAAGGAGCAGCACCGCCAGGGAAAAGAACTTCTTCATGAATTAGTTGTGTTTAACGGAAGTAATAGGGAAATTAATAGGAATGGAAGGGAAGTTATTCCTTTTCAATCTCCAGAAGCTCAACGGTGAAGATGAGGCAGGAGAAGGGAGGAATCTTAGCCTGTTCGCGGTCCTTATAGGCCAGCTCTTGAGGCACATAGATCATCCACTTGCTGCCGACGGGCATCATGCAGAGCGCTTCGGTCCAGCCCGGGATGACCTGTCCCACGGGGAAGGTGACGGGTTTGTTCCGCTTGTAGGAGCTGTCGAATTCTGTGCCGTCGATGAGGTGACCTTCGTAGTTGACCTTCACCTTGTCTTCCTTCTTTGGCAGTTCGCCAGTGCCGACGGTCAGTATCTTGTACTGCAGGCCGCTCGGAGTGACCTTTATGCTGTCCTTCTTGGCGTTAGCCTTGAGGAACTCCTCGCCGGCGATGCGGTTGGCACCATACTTCTTTTCCATGTTGACCTTGTGGTAGTAGTCCATCTGCTTCTGGACCAGCTTCTGAGTGCTGTCCATTGGGATGGTGGCATTCTCGCCGGAGAAGCCATCGCGGAAACCTTTCACGAAGAGCGCCTTGTTCAGGACATCGACGCTGTCGTTCACTTTCTTGGAGGCTCCGGGATAAACCTGCTCCTCCACCTGCTGGCGAATCTCGATACCTGCAAGACGTGCCTTCTCCTTCTTGTCAGCTTCGGTGAGCGTCATTTGCTCAAAGCCTTTCAGGAAGTCGGCAACGTAGGTTGTGTCAATGCCAATGCGCTGAGCCAAATAGCCCTTCAGACCGTTGGAATTGGCACGACCGAAGTAGTAGCTGAATGTGTCGATGCTTACGGTATCGACCACCTCGACAGGCTCCTGGACTTTCTTTTTCTTGCCAGTCTTCTTGGCAGCACCTGCGCCCAACGAGATGCAGGCGCAAAGTGCAAAGAGGATTATCTTCTTCATTTTATTCAATTCCCAGCAATTCAATCTTGAAGATGAGGCAGGAGAATGGAGAAATCTTGCCTGTGTCGCGGTCACCGTAAGCCTGCTCCTGAGGAATGTAAACCATCCAGGTAGAGCCGACGGGCATGTTGGTCAGAGCCTTCGTCCAGCCAGGGATAACCTGGTTGCAACGGAACTTGGCGGGTTCGCCACGCTTGTAGCTGCTGTCGAAGATGGTGTCGTTGAGGAGCTTGCCCTCGTAGTTGACAGACACACGGTTGGTGTCAACAGGGATGGCGCCTGTGCCTTCGGTGAGAACCTCATAGTAAACGCCGTCGCCGAGCTCCTTGATGCCTTCCTTCTTGGCAATCTCAGCCATGTAGTCCTCGCACTGCTTCTTCCAGTCGCCGAACTTCTCTTCCATAACTCTTGCCTTCACAGCCTCCATCTTTGTCTGAGCAGTTGCAGAAGCCTCCTCGACAGTCATCAGGGCGCCCTTGCCAGTAGTACCGGCCACGAAGCCAGCCAGGAAGTTATTCAAGCTGACAGTGTGAATGCTGTCTTCGCCGAAGATTTCGTAGTTGATGCCCTTTACCATCTGCTGGCTGATCTGCTGACCAATCTGAATACCTGCATAGTAAGCAGCCTTCTTCTTGTTGTCACCAGCGTTTGCACCTTCGTTCAGACCCTTGATGAATTCGTCAATGTAGGTTGTATCGACGTCCATGCGCTGAGTCAGATACTCCTTCAGACCCTGAGTCTGTGCTATGCCGATTGCGTAGCTCAGTGTATCAACGTCGTCCTTCAGGTTTGCCTTGGGAGTGCCCTTTACGCAGCTTCCCATGATAGCAGCCAGTACTACGGCTGCAAGAATTGAAAACTTTTTCATGTCTTTTTGTTTTTTAATTTGTGAGTTTATGAGTTTTTAAGTTTATTAGTTTGTGAGTTTGCAATTAACTATGGACTATTAACTATGGACTACAGAACTTTGATAAGTTCCACGTCGAAGATGAGTGTGCTGAACGGCGGAATGCTTGAGCCGGCTCCCTGCTCTCCATAGGCCAGCAGGTAGGGGATGGTGAAACGGAACTTGGCGCCCTCCTTCATCAGCTGCACACCTTCAGTCCAGCCGGTGATGACCTGGTTCAGTCCGAAGTCAGCAGGCTCGCCGCGCTGGTAGCTGCTGTCGAAGACGCTGCCGTCCAACAGACGTCCCTCATAGTGGCAGCGCACCGTATCGGTTGCCTTGGGGCTCTTGCCTGTGCCTTCTTTCAGTACCTCATACTGCAGTCCGCTCTTCGTCACGGTTACGCCTTCCCTCTTGGCATTTGCATCTAAATAGGCCTTACCTTCGGCGATGTGTGCCTGAGCTTCTTCTTTCTGCTTTTTTGAGAAGTACTCTTGCAACATGATCTGTGCCTCGCGAGCAGAGAAAGCTGTTGGGTTGCCTTCCATTATGTCTATGATGCTTTTTGTGAAGTCCTCGATACTGAAGTTCTCTATGTTCATGCTCTTTATCTGTTGACCTATTCCAAGCCCCAGAGCATAGCTTATTTTGTCCATATAAATAATGTTTTATTATAAACGCGCCGCAAAATTAACATATTTTCTTCACTTCGCGTGCTTCTGCATCGTTTTTTTTCCTATATTTGCATATCTTTTACGAAAAGGGGAGTTAAAAGTAAGAAATAAAAGGAAGATATTTGCAATAATAAAACGGCTAAATATGAGAATCGTAGTTTTGACAGGAGCAGGGATGAGCGCAGAAAGCGGCATCAGTACCTTCCGCGACAACGGAGGGCTTTGGGAACAGTTCAACGTGGAGGATGTGGCAACGCCAGAAGGCTGGGCACGCAATCCGAAACTCGTGACGGAGTTCTATAACACGCGTCGAAAAGAGCTTCAGAATGTCAAGCCTTGTCTTGGGCACGAGCTGGTGGCAAAACTGGAAGAGAAACACGCCGTGACTGTCGTAACGCAGAATGTGGACGACCTGCACGAGCGGGCTGGCAGCAGCTACGTCATACACCTGCACGGCGAACTGATGAAGGTGACAAGCAGCTTCTCGCCTAACGACCCGCACTACATCAAGACGCTCGCGGAAAACCATCTCGAAGTGAAGATAGGCGAATGTGCCGAGGATGGCAGTCAGCTCCGCCCCTTCATCGTGTGGTTTGGCGAACCTGTCCCGGAGATAGACAAAGCTGTCGAGGAGTGTGCAAAAGCCGATATGCTCATCGTCATCGGTACCAGCCTGAACGTCTATCCTGCCGCAGGACTCACCCGTTGTGTACCTCCCGGCACACCCATCTACCTCATTGACCCGAAGCCTGTTACATGGAACAGCGATGAGACTGTGCACCACATCATGAAAGGAGCCAGTGAAGGGATGAAAGAGTTGCTTTCAATTCTCAATTCATAATTCATATTTGAGCTACGCCCTTAATAGCTGCGAACAATTATGATTTATGAACGTAGAATTATGAATTGAAAAAATATTATGAATTATGAATTCACTTAGAATCCGATGCCGTAATAATGGAAAAAGAATAAGCGTCCCTTTTGGGAGCAATCTCTATGATGTCTATGCCTTAGCTGACCTTCAGATGGACTACGGGCCGGTTGCAGCTCGCGTCAATAACAAGGTGCAGGGCATGAACTACCGCTTCTACAACAACAAGGACGTAGAGTTCCTGTCGCTTGCTTCGTCCAGCGGTATGCGCACCTACACACGCACACTCTTCTTCATTTTGGCAAAAGCCGTCGAGGATACCTATCCAGATGCACAGCTCCTTATTGGCGGTTCCGTCTGTCGGGGCTATTACTGCGAACTGCGTCTCGGTCGTCCTGTCGAGGACGAGGATGTCCGGCATATCAAGCAGCGCATGCAGGAAATCATCGATGCCGATATGCCCATCCACCGTATGCAATGTCCTATAGAAGAGGCCATTGAGATGTTCCAGCAACGCGGTATGAAGAGCAAGGTGCAGCTGTTGGAGAGTCAGGACGACCTCTATACATATTATTATCGGTTGGGCGACACCATCGACTATTTCTACAGCTGTCTGCTTACCCGCACCAGCCAGGTACATCTCTTCGACCTCATCAAGTTCTACGACGGACTGCTTCTCTGCGTCCCTTCCCAGACAGAGCCTTGGCGGTTAGAGAAGATTGAGGTGCAGACAAAGATGCTCGACGTTATTCGCGAACACCACAGGTGGCAGAAAATCCTTGGCGTACAGACGGTAGGCGAACTCAACCATGCCATACAGAAAGGCTATGCCACCGACCTCATCAATGTCAGTGAGGCATTGCAGTCTAAGAAGCTTAGCAACATTGCCGACGAGATAGCAGAGCGAGGCGCTCGCATCGTCCTGCTGGCAGGCCCCAGCAGTAGCGGCAAGACGACCACCGCCAAGCGGCTGGCAGTCCTTGTGATGGCTTGCGGCCTGCGTCCTCATACCATCAGTACCGACGACTACTTTGTCAACCGTGTCGATACACCTCGCGATGCCAATGGCGAGTACGACTTCGAGTGTATCGGGGCTGTCGATACCGCCTTCTTCAATGCCCAGATGAATGCCCTGCTGAGAGGTGAGGAGATAGAGCTGCCACGATATGACTTCCCTTCGGGCGAACGTGTCTTCGAAGGCAGGAAACTCCGCATCGGTCCCGATGATGTAGTTATCCTTGAAGGCAATCACGCCCTCAATCCCATCCTCTCGCAGCAGATACCCGACGAGAAAAAGTACCGCATCTACGTCTCCACCCTCACCACCATCCAGTTGGACGACCACAACCACATTCCCACCACGGACATCCGCCTGCTGCGTCGCATCCTTCGCGACTACAAGCATCGCGGCTACTCTGCCGTCGAGACCATCCGTCGTGATCCAAGTGTCAAGGCGGGCGAGGAGAAGTGGATATTCCCCTTCCAGAATCTGGCGGATGCCACCTTCAACAGTGCCCTTCTCTATGAGTTGGGAGTGATACGTGAACAGGTGATGCCCATCCTGGAACAAGTGCCGGAGCGGGCCGTTGAATATGCCGAAGCCTCCCGCCTCCGCAAGTTCCTAGCATACTTCCGCGGTATTCCTGGCAATCAAGTACCGCCTACCAGCCTGCTTCGTGAGTTTGCCGGCGGCAGCACGTTCAAGTATTAACGGACGATTTCCCCGTGTGTGATGTAGTCGCGGTCACGGGGAAGAGACTCGGGCGTGATAACGAAACGATGCCCGTTTTGCAGGTTCAGCGTGATGCGCTGGAAGCGTGGGGCGCTGAGCATGTAGCGATCGGACGAGGGACAGACTGGGTATAAGCCCATCGAAGAGAAGATGAACCACGAGGACATCTGGCCCGAATCATCATTGCCCGAAAGTCCGCCTGGCGTATCGTTATACTCGGTGTCGAGAATGTAGTTCACCCATTTAATCGTCTTTTCGCGTTTCCCTATGAAGTCGTAGAGGTAGGCAATCTGGTGACAAGGCTCGTTCCCATGCCAGTAACGGCCTTCTGTGAACATAGAGTCCAACTTTGCCTCGAACTTATCCTTGCCTCCCATCGTCTCCACGAGGCCCTCCACGTTGTGCGGCACGAACCAAGTGTAGTGGCACACGGCTCCTTCGGTGATGAACGGCTTGCGGTTCACGAAGTCCATATTGTCCTCGAAGCATCCGTCGTCGTGCCTGCCGTCGCAATAGCCTGTCTTGGGGTTGATGACGTTGCGCCAGTTCTCCGAGCGCTTCATCAACGTCTGGTAGTCCGCCTCCTTGCCCAAAGCCTTCGCCATCTGAGCCACAGCATAGTCGTCGAAGGCATACTCCAGAGTACGCGACGTCTGTTCCTGCTGGTGGAATGCCTCACGGACAAGATCTTCCAAAGGGATATAGCCGTACTTCTGGTAGGACTGTAAGGCTCGCCGTCCCATCCCGTTCTTGTAGTCCTCCTCCGAAGAGGGCGTCTCGAAGGCATTCTTGCGCATACCCTCGTAGGCTTTCTCTGCGTCGAAGCCCCGTATGCCTTTGATGTAGGCATCAGCAAGAGCTACGGAAGCGTGGTCGCCTATCATCGCTGCCGTGTAGGAGTTCCAGCTTGGGAAGATGGGCAGCCAGCCGCCTTCCTCGTATTTCGTGACGAGCGACTGCATCATGTCGGCCGTCACGTCGGGGTAGAGTAGGGTATAGAGCGGATGCACGGCCCGGAAAGTGTCCCACAGAGTGAAGTCGCAGTAATATCTGCGAAGTGATGAGTGAAAAGTGCTCCGCTCATTAAAATAGCGCCTTGGTTCTAAAGAATCCGAGAAGAGTGAAGAATCAGATTTAACCTTATTCCTTGATTGGTTACTTAAATACTTAACTCTTAACTCTTCACTCTTAACTCCCGCAAAGTGGGGGGCTTTCCCATCCACGTCGCTCATCTCATGCGGCATGAACGAGGCGCGGTAGAGGGCTCCGTAGAACTGATTGACGCGAGCCGTATCAGGGTCTTCCACATCAATGGCGTGCAGATGCCGAATCCAAGTTCGGATAAGGCTTTGCTTCATTTGTTCGAAGTTAACACGCTGGGCTTCAGATTTATAATTGCGCTCTGCACCTTCTCTTCCGGTAAAGGATGTAGCGGCCTTGATGATGATGGGCTTGCCGGCTTTCCCTTGGAACGTAAGCCAGGCGCAGATGCTGTCCTGCCCGCAGTCCACAGGCTCGTCGGTATAGGTCAGCAGCAGGTGTCCGCTGAAGCCTGCCTTCTCGCCCCAGCCCTGATAGATGCGGTGCACGGGGTTGTAGCCATAGACGGTTTTCTTCTTTGGCTCCACCTCAATATGCCCTTCCTTCTCGTCGCTGTTGGGTTCCACGACAATGTGAACGAGACCGTCCTTCTCAGGGGTGATACGGAAAATAACAGCATGGCTGCTGGTTGTCATCTCCGTCAGCAGATGTTCGTCGGGCAGTCGCACCGCATAGTAGTGGGGGTGCGACACCTCGTCCTCGTGGCTGAACCTCGTAGCACGTTCCCTCGCCGTCTTTCGGAGCTGTCCGCCGAGTGTGGCGATGGTGAAGGAGCCGTAGTCCTGCGTACAGCTGCCCGAAGTCCAGTGGCTGCCTCGGAAGCCCTGCAGCAGCTCGTCCGTATAATAGTAGGGAGAAAGGCACTTAGCTTCCGTTGCACGAGTCTGAGGCGTCCAGAAGTTCTGTCCGTTGGGAGAAAGGACAGCAGGCATTGTCTGTCCGTGCTCCTCGGAGCCCTTGCCGAACAGTCCCGCCGTCTTGATATTGGCAGGGGCTGTACCCACCATCGTGTTCAGCGCACACAACTGTCGTAGGTGCTCGCGGTCATGTTTGCTGAGTTTCTTTGCAGTAACACCCGTCACAAACAGCAGCAGAAAAGTTAAAGAAAAAGCAAATCTAATCATATCAAGAGTCAAAGATACGGCTGTTGAGTCACGGCTAAGACTTTGTTATTTCACCACTTTCTTGCCATCGATGATATAGATTCCCTTTCCCGTGTGAGTCACACGCCGTCCGCATAGGTCATATATGGCTCCCACGCTTTTGGAGAAGGCTGGGGTGAGGTTGATTCCCGTAGCTGTTTCTGCTCCGGCATAACTTATAGCCGCTGTGTCTGCGAAGCGGACATTATAAAGCTTGGCTGTACCATCGTTGTTGATGTCTAAGGGAATGTGCAGTAGCTCACCGTCTTTGAACGTGTTGAGGTTCATGCTGTAGAGGATGAACAAGCGGTTGCCATTGCGGAGAGTCTCCATGCAGAGTGTATGACCGTCTGTTGCTTCGCCCATCGAGGCATCATTTGCGATAGTCACACCTTCGGGCAGCTCGAGGGTGAATTGCAGGGCAGTCATGCTTGTCAGCCCATTTGCATTAACGACGAGTCCTGACTCTGATGACTGCAACGTGAGTTCCTGTGCCATTGCGCTGCTTGCTATTGCCAAGAGCGTTATAATTGCTGGTATATATCTCATGATTGTCTTACTCATTGTTTAATTTTTATTTGTATGTGCCACTGTCCTCGTCATCAATGACGATTAGGAACAGGAATAGTGTCCATGTCAAGTTCTACGGTAATGACGCCGCCCTTCCAGCGCCTGCGAACTTGGTCTGTCACATTGAAGACGAGTGTAGAGTCCATGCCGTTGTTGAACATCATATTAATGCCCAAATAATGTTCTTGAGTGTCTTTTACCTCGCTGTAATCACTGATTTGGTTGCAGTTCTGGTTAGGGATGCCGAAGGTCATCACTCGTCCGCCTACCACATCCACAGTTTCTCCCATTCTCGGATTTGCTATCGATGGCTTGAAGCGAGTACTGAACATGACGTTAACGGGCTCTTCGCCTGCCATGCCTGTATTGACATTCGTTGTCCTTGCCATACCGGAAATGTCAGCGGAGCCATCAACACTAATTATCTTATTATTATTGTTATGTAGGATGACTTGTGTAAGATAGGTGTAAGTAATCGGTTCCAGCACCATGTAGAGTCTCTTTACCCAGACATTGTCTTCATCATTATATTCGAAACCCTCCAGGTTCTTATTGATTCCTATAGCCTGTTCGTATCCTGAGAATAGTTGTTCGGGCTGATAGAAAGAGCGGGCGGAGCCCGATGCCCAAGGCGCATAGTGGTACACCTGATTGGTGTAAGCTGTTACCCCATCAAGTGTTTCATTAAAACATAAGCTTTGAACACCTTCGGAAGTCTCTACAAAATTCCATGCAAGGATGTCCCAATATCCGAAATCAAACACGGAACGCATCGTGGTGCCCTTTACCATGTCTTGAAGCACATTGGTATGAGTACCGTTTGGCACGTCGGAAGTATAGTAGCGGCGGACATTGAACCCTGTGGGTACTGTATAGCTGATTCTGCCGAGTATTTCATCGTCTATCTCGTCCCAACCATATATCCATTCAGTCTGCAAGTCATATGATAGCTCATAATTCCAGTAGGTTTCAAACATGAGTTCTACAAGAGGGATAGGATCAGGGTCCGTGCCATCATTATCTTTTATAATTCCGATAATAGCGGTTATGTCAGCAACATCAACGATGCCGTCCCCATTAATATCACCCTTCACGGGTTCGTTGTTTCCACTCTGTGCAAATGCACTCGCACTACCCAGCAGCATCGCTGCCAATAGCATAAGAAATCTTGTCTTCGTCATTGTATGTTTGTTTATTGGTATATGATAGCTCTTCTACACTTTCATTCTTTATCATAATATTCTTGTTTACGACCACAAATTTATATAAAGTCGTAAGAATACGCAACACTTCCAAAGGAAAATCCTCCGAAATTGTTCCTTTTCAAGGGTAATATGTATTTTTAGCATAATTGAGAACTTACTGCAAGCCATCATAACATGGGGCTTGCAGTAAAAATAACCCACAAAATGTGTGATTTTAGGCCGATTTTCGTGTAAAAAAAAGTGAAATGCCGTTAAATTAGTGTTAAAAAAGGCACTTTAATGTCACAATTTCACACCGAAACGTGCTGTATATCAACAAGTATGACATTGTGACATTAAAATCAAAAAAATATATGGAAGGAGGGAGTGACTATTAAATGTCACAATCCCTACGTTTTTTTCCTCTCGGGGGAATAATTTTTTCTCTTCGGAGGAAAAAATAATCCTGTGCGTAGCAGTAAAAAATCGGTGGGCTCTTACCATTCTTAGTTGCATTCGTGCGGGAAATTAGTCAAGGTACAGAGAGACCCCAGAGGGCTTTAATTAATACATTATTATATAAACGCGAGGACTGCGTCTGGACCCACTCGAAAATGACAAATGATAAAATGATTTTTTATAAAAGCAAAATGTCTGAATTGGGATTGTTGTAAATATTCTTGTGTTGTTAATTGTAGTTGGTAATAACCGGTTATAAGATTGGTACGTACCGATTGACAGATTGGTAAGTACCAACTTCTGAATTGGTAAGTATCAATTGAAATGCCGGTACTAAGAGATGACATTTTTCGCTTGCTGATTTGTAAAATTTATGGCAAAGATTCGTGCTGCGCTGAAAATATAAACTTTATGGAAAACTATAATGTTTTTCTAAAATATGTATGATAATTTAGCCATATGGCTTATCAGCCTATTATCACTGTTCGTAATGAAGTTTAGGTTGGAGATACC
The DNA here is from genome assembly GCA_024697945.1 of Bacteroidaceae bacterium. Taxonomy (GTDB): domain Bacteria; phylum Bacteroidota; class Bacteroidia; order Bacteroidales; family Bacteroidaceae; genus Physcousia. The sequence goes on along the minus strand of JAILRU010000101.1, from coordinate 28,977 downwards.
AATAATATCCCAACCTATATACGGATTAAATTCTTTTCTTAATTGATATCCGAGTCCCCATCCATTACCGAGATGGAGGTCAAATTCGTGATTAAAGTTCTTAACCTTATTGTATGGAGAAGAAACGGAGAGTTGTTTTTTTGTTTTTTCAGGCTTTTCATTGAGTGTTTGAACATCGCCATTCTGGTACTTTACAGAATAGATGTTTGACCGTTTTTCGATGAAAATAGGGCCGTCAAGATTATTGCTCTTCTTGTATTTTACTTCTGTTGGAGAAACTTCTAACACCTTAACGCTCTCTACTTCGCCACCTTTGCGAACAAGAATATCTTGAGCTTCTAAAGAAAGAGAACTGGCAACCAAAGCCATTAAGAATAGTGTCTTTTTCATCATTTGTATAGGAAATAGGTTATTTGTTTTGAACAAGGTTTTTGCATTTTGTTTGCTGCAAAGGTACATAAAATAGTTTGTTTCGCCAATTCTTTCATGGAAAATCATCGGAAAACATTCCTTTTCAAGGAAAATCTTGTTTGAAGTTCGTTTTTCTCTGTATTTTTTTATAATTTTGTGGCGCGAAAAAGAAGAATTAGAATTATGAACTCAACTGTAACAAGAAAAAGGCGGACACGTGAAGAGATTCTTGCGTGGTTAGATGCGGCTCGCCAACGCAAGGCTGCTTTTCAAAAAGAAACGAACGAATGGTGGCAGGCACAGACAACGTCTTCTCAAGCAAAACAGTGAAGTTCAATAATTTGAAGCTATGAACTATGTTGCGTTTCAACGTCACATCAAAACGCTAATAATTCAAAAAGTTCGAAAACAAACAATTTTTATTAATTATCCCAGATATGGCAAAAGTAATTAAGTTGCGCAAAGGCCTCGACATTAATCTCAAGGGCAAAGCCACAAGGGAGACCGCTAGCGTGAGCTGTCCGGGCGAGTATGCACTCGTGCCAGACGACTTTACGGGCGTGAAACCAAAAGTGGTTGTCAAGGAGGGTGATGCCGTGAAGGCCGGGGATGCCTTGTTTGTCGACAAGTTGCATCCCGAAGTGAAATTCGTGAGCCCTGTCAGCGGAATAGTCAGCTTGGTGGAGCGAGGCGACCGCCGCAAGCTGCTGAGCATCCGCGTGAAGGCTGACGGTAAGCAGGAAGCAAGCCAATTCGACACTAAGGGGGACGTGAAGGCCCTCATGCTGGAGAGCGGTTTGTTTGCTTTCCTGCGTCAACGCCCCTACGACGTTGTGGCAAATCCTAAGGACACGCCCAAGGCTATCTTCGTGAGTGCTTTCAACAGCATGCCTCTGAGTCAGGACTTCGAGTATGTCCTCGAAGGTCAGGAGGCTGAGTTCCAGGCTGGTCTTTCTGCTTTGGCAAAGATTGCTAAGGTTTATCTTGGTGTGAGTGTCAAGCAGACTGCAAAGGCTCTGACCGAGGCAAAGGACTGCGAGGTTACTATCTTCGACGGTCCCGCTCCTGCTGGCAACGTCGGTGTTCAAATCAATCACGTCAGCCCCGTCAACAAAGGCGAGGTTGTCTGGACGATGGGCGCAGAGGAGGTTATCTTCCTGGGCCGTCTCGTGAAGACCGGCAAGGTGGACTTCACCCGTACCATCGCGCTTGCAGGCAGTGAAGTGAAGGCTCCCAAGTACTACAAGGTGCTGGTCGGCCAGAAATTGACGACGCTGCTCGACGGCACAATCAATGCCGAGGGAGCTCGCATCATCAACGGCAACGTGATGACAGGTCTCAAGACCACAGCCGAGGGTTTCCTTGGAGCTCATGCAACCGAAGTGAACGTTATTCCCGAAGGCGACCACGCCGACGAGATGTTGGGTTGGATCATGCCTCGCTTCAACACCTTCTCCACTCATCGCAGCTACTTCAGCTGGCTCTTTGGAAAGAAGAAAGAATACGTCATCGATGCCCGCATCAAGGGCGGTGAGCGTCACATGATTATGAGCGGCGAGTACGACAAGGTGTTCCCAATGGACATCTATGCCGGTTACCTCGTGAAGGCTATCATTGCTGGTGACATCGACCGTCAGGAGGCTCTTGGCATCTACGAGGTTGCTCCCGAGGACTTCGCCATCGCAGAGTTCGTGGACAGCTCGAAGCTCGAGTTGCAGCGCATCGTTCGCGAAGGGTTGGATATCCTCAGAAAGGAAAACTCATAATTCCAATTCAAATTTTATAAAATCAAAATTCAAAATGAGGCTACGCCCTCAACTTAGTTAAAAGGAAATAATTTTGAAATTTGTATTTAATAATTTTGAATTTATAATTGCACATTATTAATTATACTTATGAATCCAATAAAAAAACTATTCGATAACATACATCCCTACGTCGAGGAGGGTGGCAAGTTCCATGCCTTCCGTTCGCTCGTCGATGGTTTCGAGACGTTTGCTTTCGTCCCGAACACAACGAGTCGCGTAGGTAGCGTGAATATCCACGATGCTATCGACAGCAAGCGCATCATGAGCTTCGTCGTGATTGCTTTGATTCCCGCCTTGCTCTTCGGTATGTACAACGTGGGTTACCAGAACGCTCTGGCTTGCGGCAAGCTGGCAGAGGCTACGTTCTGGGGCATGTTCTGGTACGGCTTCCTGGCCGTTCTGCCTAAGATTATTGTCAGCTACGTTGTAGGTCTTGGCATCGAGTTCGTCGTTGCCCAGTGGAAGAACGAGGAGATTCAGGAAGGCTTCCTTGTATCGGGTATTCTCATTCCGATGATTATTCCTGTCACGTGTCCTCTTTGGATGCTTGCCATTGCCGTTGCCTTTAGCGTTATCCTGGCAAAGGAAATCTTCGGCGGCACAGGCATGAACATCTTCAACCCTGCCCTCATCACCCGTGCTTTCCTGTTCTTCAGCTATCCTTCAGCTATGACAGGCGATGCTACGGTTTGGGTGGCTCAGGACACCATTTTCGGCCTCGGCTACAAAGCAACTGATGCCTTCACAGCTGCCACTCCTCTTGGCGATGCTGCTCAGGCAGGTTTCACAGGCTTTACTCCAGAGACCATCCAGAATGCCATTACGGGTCTCATCCCCGGTTGTATTGGCGAGACCAGCGTGATTGCCATCGCTCTTGGCGGTTTGCTGCTGCTTTGGACGGGCATTGCCAGCTGGAAGACCATGCTGAGCGTCTTCGTGGGCGGTGCTGCTACAGGTTACCTGATGCAGGCTCTCGGCCTGACAGAGATTCAGTGGTATGAGCAGCTTGTTCTTGGCGGCTTTGCTTTCGGTGCTGTCTTCATGGCAACCGACCCCGTCACGAGCTGCCGCACAGAGGGTGGCAAGTACATCTACGGTCTGATCATCGGCTTCATCGCAGTTATGGTACGTGTCCTCAATCCGGGTTATCCCGAGGGCATGATGCTTGCTATCCTGCTGATGAACCTCTTTGCAAGCCTTATCGACTACTGCTTCGTACAGAGCAACATTAACATGCGTGCTAAGCGCGCCACAATAAAGTAAGGAGGTCGACGATATGAAACTGAATACTAATAGTAATGTTTATACCATCTGCTATGCGGCAGTAATGGTTATCATCGTTGCCTTCCTTCTGGCTTTCGTGGCTTCAGCATTGAAGAAGACTCAGGAGGCCAATGTGGCAAACGATACGAAGGGACAGATTCTCTCCGCCCTCGGCTACGACAAGGCAGCCATCGACGTGGGTGCTGTCTATGCAGAGAAGGTACAGGACAATGTCTTCGCTGACGGCGAACTCAAGCCTTTCGAAGGCAATTTTAACACCACTTACGGCTCTCTCATCAAGAATGGCGAGCTTCACGTCTTCACAGCCACAACGGCTCAAGGCGAACCTGCTTACGTGATTCCTGTCGTAGGTCGTGGCCTTTGGGGCGGCCTTTGGGGTTACATCGCAGTGAGCGAGACGAAGGACAAGGTGCTCGGCACTTACTTCTATCATGAGAGCGAAACAGCCGGACTTGGTGCCCGCATAAGTGAGAAGTGGTTCCAGGACCAGTTCATCGGCAAGCCCATCTTCGGTACTGATGGTGAAGTGGCTCTCACTGTTGTGAAGGCTGGTGCTGCTCAGGCTGAGAACGAAGTTGACGGCGTCACTGGTGCAACCCTCACCAGCAATGGCGTGGCTGCAATGGTCAAGGACGGTCTGACTGCTTACAAGGAATTCCTTGGCGGTGCCGGATGCACAGCAAAGGATATGTTCGAGCGCATCGAAGAACAGTTTGAGCAAATTGAAGAAGAGTTCGAGAGCACTATTGAAGAGAGTGAACAAACCGATGTTGAACAATAAAAGAAAAGGAGGAAAAGAATATGAGTAAATTGTTTTCTGACGAGAATAAAGCCGCATTCACCAACCCCCTTAACGTGAACAACCCCGTCGCCGTACAGGTGCTCGGTATCTGTTCGGCATTGGCTGTCACCAGTCAGCTGAAGCCCGCCATCGTGATGGGACTTAGCGTGACGGTCATTACGGCATTCTCCAACGTGATTATATCCCTGTTGCGCAAGACCATCCCCAACCGCATCCGTATCATCGTGCAGTTGGTTGTTGTGGCTGCGCTTGTAACTATCGTGAGCCAGCTGCTCAAGGCATATGTCTATGACGTGAGCGTCCAGCTGAGCGTATATGTTGGCTTGATTATCACGAACTGTATCCTGATGGGCCGCCTCGAAGCTTTCGCCATGCAGAACGGCCCCTGGCCCTCGTTCCTCGATGGTATCGGCAATGGTCTGGGCTATGCTGCCATCCTGATTATCGTGGGCTTCTTCCGCGAGCTCTTCGGCTTCGGCACACTCTTCGGCTACAACGTCATCCCTCAGTTCATGTATGACGCAGGTTATCAGAACAATGGCATGATGGTGATGCCAGCCATGAGTTTGATTATCGTAGGTTGTGTAATCTGGGCACATCGTGCTTATAATAAAGAGGAGGTAAAGTAATATGGATCACATGATAAGTCTCTTTGTCCGCAGCATTTTTGTGGACAACATGATATTCGCCTTCTTCCTGGGTATGTGCTCTTACTTGGCAGTATCCAAGAATGTGAAGACAGCTCTCGGCCTTGGCATCGCAGTAACCTTCGTGCTGCTTGTCACCGTGCCTGTGGATTATGCTCTGCAGACTTACGTCCTCGGCCCTGATGCCATTGTTGCAGGCGTTGACCTGACGTTCCTCGCCTTCATCCTGTTCATTGCCGTCATTGCCGGTATGGTTCAGCTGGTGGAGATGATAGTGGAACGCTTCAGTCCCTCGCTCTATGCCTCTCTCGGCATCTTCCTGCCTCTGATTGCCGTAAACTGCGCCATCATGGGTGCCAGCCTGTTCATGCAGCAGCGCGTTACAATGGAGCCTACCAATGCTCAGTTCATCGGTGGCTTTGGTGATGCAATCGCATACGCTCTTGGCTCCGGTATCGGTTGGTTGCTGGCTATCGTAGGTCTGGCTGCCATCAGAGAGAAGATGGCTTACACCGATGTACCCAAACCTTTGCAGGGACTCGGCATTACATTCATCACAGTAGGTCTGATGGCACTTGCCTTTATGTGCTTCTCAGGTTTGAACATTTAAAGATAGGAGGAAACAGAATATGGATATGAATTTGGTTTTAACCAGTATTGCTGTCTTCCTGGGCATCATACTGATTGTGGTAACAATTCTGCTTGTTGCGAAGGCTTACCTCTCTCCGAGCGGCAATGTGAATGTAACGATTAACGGCAAGGACACCCTCTCCGTACCTCAGGGCGGCTCTCTCTTGAGCACGTTGAGCCAGGAGGGCATCTTCTTGCCCAGTGCCTGCGGTGGTAAAGGCTCCTGCGGACAATGCAAGCTGCAGGTTCCTGCCGGTGGTGGCGAAATTCTCGACTCAGAGAAGGGCCACTTCACCCGTAAGCAAATCAAGGACCATTGGCGTTTGGGTTGCCAATGCAAGGTCAAGGGCGACCTCGAGGTCAAGGTGGACGACTCGGTAATGGGTGTAAAGGAATGGGAGTGCACCGTGATTGGCAACAAGAACGTGGCAACCTTTATCAAGGAGTACAAAGTGGCTCTGCCTCCAGGCGAGCACATGGACTTCGAACCCGGCTCCTACGCACAGATCAAGATTCCTGCATTCGATTGCATCGACTACGACAAGGACTTCGACAAGTCCCTCATCGGCGACACCTATTTGCCTGCTTGGGAGAAGTTCGGACTCTTCCCGCTCAAGTGCAAGAATCCGTCGGAGACCATCCGTGCCTACTCTATGGCGAACTATCCCGACGAGGGCGACATCATCACGCTCAATGTCCGCATCGCCACACCTCCGATGAAGCCCAAGGACCAAGGCCCAGGCTTCATGGACGTCAACCCGGGAATCGCATCTTCTTACATCTTCTCTCTGAAGCCCGGCGACAAGGTGATTATGAGCGGTCCTTACGGAGAGTTCCGTCCCGTCTATGGCTCAGGCAGAGAGATGATTTGGGTAGGCGGTGGTGCAGGTATGGCTCCCCTACGTGCTCAGATCATGCACATGCTGAAGGGTCACGGAGTGAAGGACGAAGACCGTCAGCGCCCAATGCACTACTTCTATGGTGCCCGCGCTTTGGAGGAGATTCCTTTCCTCGACGACTTCCTGCAGCTTGAGAAGGATTTCCCCAACTTCCACTTCCACTTGGCTTTGGACCGTCCCGACCCGAAGGCAGACGCAGCAGGCATCAAATATACTCCGGGCTTCGTGGCACCCGTCATGGGCGACACCTACCTCAAGGCACACGAGGCACCCGAAGACTGCGAGTACTACCTCTGTGGACCTCCAATGATGGCAAAGACCGTGCTCGACCTCTTGCACTCACTCGGAGTAGAGGACGACATGATTCGTTTCGACAACTTCGGCGGATAAATCCTTCCAACACATGTACAAAAAGCAGACTCCCCCAACAGGAGCCTGCTTTTTTGTTTTTTGAATTTATTAATTTTGTTTTTGATTTAAATGTCGTACCTTTGACATGCGTCGAAAATACTTCCGCTCGACAATAAAAAGAAAAACTTAGGTTCTTCTTTTGTATTGTGCTCGCTTATTCGTACCTTTGCACGCGAAAATAAATCGTAAATAGTAAATCGTCAAATAGTAAATAGAAAAGATGCTTAAACTTGATTATTCTAAGGCTCTGCTGAGTGCGGAGCAGATTGCAGCCTTCGCTCCGAAGGCAGAGGAGGCACAGAAGGCTCTCGAGACCGGAACATGTGCAGGTAATGATTTCCTTGGCTGGCTCCACTTGCCCAGCAGTATCACGGCTGAGTTCATGACGAAGCTCCAAGGCTGCGTCCAGACCCTTCGCGACAACTGCGACACAGTGGTTGTGGCTGGCATCGGTGGCTCCTATCTCGGTGCCCGTGCCGTTATCGAGGCGCTTGGAAACAGCTTTCAGTGGCTAACCAACAAAGGTGAGAATCCCAATATCCTCTTTGCAGGCAACAACATTGGCGAGGACTACCTTTACGAACTTACCGAGTATCTGAAGGACCGTCGCTTCGGCGTCATCAACATCTCCAAGAGCGGCACGACGACCGAGACGGCTCTGGCTTTCCGTCTGCTGAAGAAGCAATGTGAGCAGCAGCGCGGTAAGGAGATGGCTCGCAAGGTTATCGTCGCCGTTACCGATGCCAAGAAGGGTGCTGCCCGTACTTGTGCCGACAAGGAAGGCTACACTTCCTTCGTCATTCCTGACAATGTAGGCGGACGTTTCAGCGTCCTCACTCCCGTTGGTCTGCTGCCCATCGCAGTAGCAGGCTTCGACATTGCCAAGCTCGTTCAGGGTGCTGCCGATATGGAAGCCGCAGTATCTGCCGACGTGCCTTTCGAGAAGAACATCTGCCTGCAATATGCTGCTGTTCGTAATGCGCTCTATGCACAGGGCAAGAAGATTGAGATTCTTGTCAACTTCCAGCCAAAGCTCCACTACATGAACGAATGGTGGAAGCAGCTCTACGGCGAGAGCGAAGGCAAGGACAACAAGGGCATCTTCACGGCTGCTGTTGACTTCAGTACCGACCTGCACTCCATGGGACAATGGATTCAGGAAGGCGAGCGCAGCATCTTCGAAACCGTTGTCAGCGTCGAAGAGACAGAGCACAAGCTGCTTTTCCCAAGCGACGATGAGAATCTCGACGGCCTGAACTTCCTGGCTGGTAAGCGTGTGGATGAGGTGAACAAGATGGCAGAGCTTGGCACTCAGCTGGCTCACGTCGATGGTGGCGTTCCCAACATGCGTCTCATCGTGCCTCGTTTGAACGAGTACTACATCGGTCAGATCATCTACTTCTTCGAGAAGGCATGTGGCGTCAGCGGTCTCATCCTCGGTGTCAATCCCTTTAACCAACCCGGCGTAGAGGCTTACAAGAAGAACATGTTCGCCCTCCTCGGAAAGCCAGGCTACGAAGCCGAGACGCTTGCTATTCGCAAACGTCTGGCTTAATTCAAAATTTATAAATTTAAAATTCAAATTAGGTTACGCCGTGAGCTAAAGCTACGCTGTGAGTGAAACGATGAATAAATAAAATCAGGAGTATCGCGACATGGAGGAGAATCCTCTTGTCGCGAGAGCTCTTGATTTCTCGGTTCGTATCGTGAATCTCTACAAATGTATGCGAGAGGAACGTCATGAAACCGTGATGAGCAAACAAATCCTTCGAAGCGGCACATCCATCGGCGCAAATGCCAGCGAAGCGATAGCGGCAGAATCCACAGAAGACTTCATCCACAAGCTCACGATTTCCTTGAAGGAAGCAAATGAGACGAAGTATTGGATTCTATTGATTCATCGCACTCATTTTATAACAGAAGAAGAATTTAAGTCAATTATGACTGATTGCCAAGAACTGCGTAAATTGATAGGTTCTATCATCAGCTCAACGAAACGCAACATGAACTCCGGTAAAAAAGTAAAGGAATAATTTTGATTTTTGAATTTAATAATTTTGAATTAAAGGTACGTGCCGTGCTGTTTGACATGGACGGCGTGCTGTTCGACAGTATGCCGAACCATGCTTATGCCTGGTCACATGCGATGACGCAGTTCGGACTGGAGATGACAGCATACGAAGCCTACCTCCACGAAGGACGGACTGGCAGCGGTACCATCAACATCCTGACTCAGCGTTATTGGGGACGTGATGCAACAGAGGAGGAAATTGAATGCATCTATGCCGCAAAGTCGGAGGTGTTCAATACCCTTCCTGAGCCCATGCCCATGCCAGGTGCCTTCGAGGCATTGACAGCAGCAAAGGAACTTGGTTGCATGATTGTCCTTGTGACGGGTAGTGCTCAAACCTCGCTTCTCGAGCGTTTGGAGGAGCATTATCCGGGCTTCTTCCGCGAGGATTTGATGGTAACGGGTTTCGATGTCAAGCGCGGAAAGCCTGACCCAGAGCCATACCTGATGGGATTGCAGAAAGCAAGCATCAAAGCAGAAGAAGCCATCGTAGTGGAGAATGCCCCACTTGGAGTAGAGGCGGCTCACAAAGCAGGCATCTTCACCATTGCCGCTAATACTGGCCCCCTTGAAGACCACCTCCTAAAAGATGCTGGAGCCAATATCGTCCTGCCAGGAATGATGGAAGTTGCCTGCCTGCTACGTGGCTCTATAAATGAAAAATGAATTATGACTGAGAAAGAAGTAAAGACCTTGTGGCGCACGCTGCCATTAGCCAAGGACAATGATTTAAGCAAGTTGGATGCTCAAATAGAACGGAATCCTGCGGTGTGGGAAGCAGTTGCTATATTCCTGATGGAACAAGACTTGAATGCATTGCCTTTGGGACGCAACGAGATTGGCGAAGGAGCTTTTGCCAATGTCGCCGAGTACGAAACGAAGTTGCAGAACATGTATGAACTGCACCAGAAATATATCGATGTGCAGCTGCTGACACGTGGCAGCGAAGTGGTCTTTGTTGCCGACAAGGAACATGCAAACGAAGCTCAGGGCGATTTCAACGTGGAAGGTGACTTCATCCTTTATGTCGATGCAGATAATGCACGCCAAGTGGTTGTAAGTCCCGACAGCTATCAAGTGTTCTACCCTTCAGATGCTCACAAGCCCTGTATGGCTGTGGATGGCTGTCCGCAACCTGTCCGCAAAGTCTGTGTGAAGATTCCATACGCAGAGTAAAGCTGTTTCCACAAATTATCTTGTTCCGTGTGCTGGGCGTTGCCCTTATTCCTCCAAAGTCTTTAGGGCGCGGTAGATGAGGATGTCGGGCTGTTCCGTTATTTTGAAGTTGCGCAAATCGCCTTGGGCGATGTACAAAGGTAGTATGCCAAGCTCACCAGCCAAGGTGAAGATAGACTGCGAGTCCTTGATGCCGCGTTCCTTGGCGAGTTCCATCATTTTGCAAAGCGTAGAAAGTGGGAAGGTATGAGGCGTTTGGGCTCGCATCAAGCCTTCGCGTGGCATGAAACTATCGGCTGAATTGCCGTCGGCAGTCACAAGGTAGGCTTCATGACTGGTCAGGGCAGTAATGGCATTGCCGTGAGTCAGACAGACGGCAATATTACGGCTTATGATGTCCTGAGTGATGAGCGGACGGACAGCATCGTGGACGAGGACTATTGTTTCTGGATCTGTCACCTTCTTCGCCAAAAGAGCGATGCCGTTACAGGCAGACTCGTAGCTGGTCTTTCCTGCTTCAACAAGACCCTTCAACTTGTCAATCTTGCCTTTCTTCGCTTCGCCCAGTACGTGAGCATTCCACTCAGGCATACAGACAATGTAGATTTCATGGATAAGTGGATGCCCTTGAAAACTTTTTAGGGTGTGCAGCAATACCGATTCGCCGTCTATCTCCATAAACTGCTTAGGCACCACAGCATGCATTCGTCCGCCTGTACCTCCTGCCAGAATCAAAGCTATATTATGACTCTTTTTCATTCTTAGTTCTTAATTTGAAACAGAAAGCCTCGTGACGATAGCGTGTGTAGAAACGCAGGGCTTCGAGCACAGTCATTTCGAAGAGAAAATATATCCAGGGATGCCCGACTAAGATAGAGAGGAAGAGTACGCCTACTCGGGTGTCAAAAGTAAGAATGTTGCAAAGCGGCATGAGCGGCAGGCTTTCCTGGCGGAACTCCTGACGGATAGGGGCATCGATTGGCGACTTTTCTATCAAAGGCCGAAGCAACTGGAACTCTGGAGTCTGACGTTCCTGAGTACGCATATATCTGACATAGAAGAAGAGGTAGAACTTCTCGAACCACTCCTTCTTGTTCCAATGGAGACTCTTCATTCGCTGCAGCTGTTCTGTGCTGGTATCCAGTTCACTACCTTCCTGACCCAGTGTCACCCATAGATGGATGTTTCGGTAGTAGTCGGCGATACCACATTGACGCGAATGGCAGAAGAAGCCTGCCCAAAGGATTATAAGGAAGATGCTAATGCCCCAAACGGGATAGAGGCGAATAGCTATGCCAATGTAGATGCAGATGAACCAGAACTCTCCGCCAAAGCCATCGAGCACACGGCCAATAAGTGTCTTCTGTCCTGTCATACGTGCCAGCTGCCCGTCGGCGCAGTCATACCAGTTCGCCCATATCAGCAACAGCATACCGATGATATTGTAACGGAGGTCGTCGTATGTAAAGAAAATCGCAGAAGAGGAGCCGATGACGATGCTCATCAACGTCACGGCGATGGGATGAACATGCAGACGACGGAAGAGCAGCGCCCACAGATAGCCAGGGGTGCGTGTGACATAGAGTTCGAAGTTGCCCTCTATGTCTCGGGACTTCATTGTGGCAAGCACACGCTGCTTGAGGTTGATACCGTTCATGCAAATATTATTTGACCGAAGAACTCAGGACGATGGAAGTCGGGGTTCTCAGTCGTGATGGGATTCCAACTGATGAAGTGCGGAACTGGCAGACAATCACCGCATTTATAGAAGTTGCCCGAAGCTGTCAAGCCATCGAAGCTATCAAACTTGTGCTTGAAAAATGCAGCGATAGGCAGACGAAGGGCAAGCTCCCATTTCGTGGATTCCAGGCAGGTATCGAAAGGCGTTGTTCCAAGCGAAGCCCAGCGGTCAATGCTCTGCATGATTTCAGCAGGAGCGGCCAAACGTTCATTACGGTCCTTGCCGACAGCCACAAGCAGCTTGCCTGTACAATTGCACTCTACATTATAATATATACCGTCGCCTGCAGGCATACAGAAAAACTCGACGCAGGAATCCTCCCAGATATGTTCGTGGTCCTGACGGGCTATAGCACGAACGCTCTGTTCCTCAACGCGATAGTGCAACAGCAGGGCATCACCTGTGTGAGCAGCAGCGAACTCCACTCTGGGTTTGTAGGGATAAGCATCCGGCCAGTTAACGTTATCGATAGAAGTATAGGCAATGCCTGCACCCTGAATGGCAGCAGGAATATCGGCTGCATTGGCGGCCTTCTGATTCAATTTGGGAATGAACATATGGAGCTATATAATTGAAAAGTTGAAAAATTAAAAAGTAAAAAAAGTAATTGTGAAGAAAGAAGAGTTAATCTGATTTTTTATCTGATTCTGATTTATCTTCTTCTGACTTTTTTTCAGCTTCTTCTGCCTTTTTCTCAGTCTTTTGGCGCTGAGTGCGGACAGAGTATTTACGTTTTGGCTTTGTCTCTTCTTCCTCAGCCTCAGTTTCTTCAGAGGTTTCCTCCTCACCTTCCGATGGTTCGGCTGTCTCCTCCTTTTCCATATCTTTTACCTTGGCTTTCGCTTTGGCTTCCGACTCCTTGGCTCGTTGCTCTGCTTCCTTTGCCTTCGTTTCGGCATCCTTCACAGCGGCCTTCACAGCAGCCTGTTTCTCTTTCTCTTTTTCCTCAGCTTCTTTTTCTTTCTGCTCAGCCTCCTTTTCCAAATCTTCGGCTGTCTTTACTTTGGACTTGGATTTTGCATCAGTCGATGCCTTCTCCTTGGTCTTATCAGATGCTTTTTCTGATGCTTTATCTGACGACTTATCGGACGATTTATCTGCTTTATCAGCTTTCTCAGCTTTCTCAGGTGCTTTGTCTGATTTCTTTTCAACCGCTTTCTCTTTCTCATCTATTTGGAGAGAGTCAGGAACTGCTTTCTGCTCAGCCTTCTGTTCTGCCTTCTTCTCCTTCGCACGTTTTGCCTGCTTCTTGGCCGATGCTTTCAGCTGTTCTTTTTCCTGAGATTTTGCATCCTTAGCCTGCTGCTTTTTCTCAGCTTTTGCAGCCTTTTCTTCTGCTTTCTTCTCAGCTTCTTTCTGCTTGATTTCCTTTTCCTTAGCAGCTTTTGCTTCCTTCGCTGCTTTAATCTTAGCCTCTACATCGCCCTGGAGCTCTTCGGGTATATAAGGCTTCACCTGATAGAACTTTCCGTTGCGTTTTGCTTCCTTGAGTTTAACCTTATCTTTTTGTGCCTGGGCACGAGATTTGGCAAGGTCGCGATTAAGCGTCCGAAGGGTCTTTTCCTCTTCCTTGAGTTTGGCACGTGTTTCGCGTTGTTCGTCCTTGACCTCCTTAATACGATCCTTCAGATACTGCTGAATGGTATCGGGATTATTGTAAAGCGCCTGAGCCGAGACAAAACTGTTTCCAGACAAGAGCATTAAAGTCTGCAAAAAGAAGCAGACAAATATGGGTTTAACGATAGATTTCATATATTTTTATCATTTATCAGGTGCAAAGGTACGATGTTTAATTCAAAATTCAAAATAATTTCGTACTTTTGCATACAGAAACTAAAAAAGACAGAAACATGGGATTAGGAAGTTACTGGGTCAGGAAAGATGACCAGACGGGCGAAGCAAAGACCCTCAAGCCTTGGGAAGAGGCAGTAAGTAATGGTGACAAGTTCTTCCCAGACCCGAACAATAAGGAGCAGGACCCCCCCAAGGACAGCGCTAAAAGTACTCCCGCTCAAAAATAAGAAGAAAATCATTTGTTTTCTTTTTGTATTTTGCTTGCTTATTCGTACCTTTGTGGCCCAAAATTCGCGTATATTAATAATGTAGGCTGTACAATATGGACGCAAAGAAAAGCGTAAAACAATACAAACCGAAGAGCAAGGGGCCGGGAGATGCTCGCCAAAGTGCCAATGGGAGCACGAAGAGAGGCAAGAAAAAGCAGTCTTCCTGGATTAAGTCCCTGAAATGGTTCCGCTCCAACATCTCGGACCAGGAAGAGGTTGCTCCTGAGAAACGCGGAGAACACGGAGACAACCTGCGTTTCGTATGGGGAGCAGTGTTTGCCATCCTCTCACTGGCCATCCTCATTGCACTCATCTCGCATGTCTTCACAGGAGCTGAAGACCAGAAGTATGTCACCAGCGAGTCCTATACGGCTGCCAATTGGCTTGGTCGCTGGGGCTATGAGGTGGCACATTGGCTTATGGACAACACCTTTGGCGTTTCCTCTATCTTGATTCCTGTCCTGATGCTTGCCACCAGTATCCGCATCATGGGACTGGCTAAAGTGCGACTTCACCTGTGGTTCCTTAACTGCATGATTATCATGGTGTGGGCTTCTGCATTCGCTGCCTACGTAGTCCGTATCTTCCCCAGTGCTCAGGACACTTATATCATCTGGGGCGGCATGATTGGGCAGAACGAACTGGACTTCGTGATAAACAAGGTTGGCGGTGTCGGCACATTGCTCATCTTCATCCTCTCAGCCCTTCTCTATTTGTTCTATCTTAGCGACGAAGCAATTACGTGGATAAGACATCTGGTGACTCGTAATGCGAAATCCGACACTCTGAATCCAGAAGAAGAAGAGGAGGAGGAGAACGAGATACAATATCCCTTGATGCCTGACAGCGAGGAAGAAAGCAAGACAGGAGAAGGCCGTAAGCCTTTTTCCGACGAGGCATCAACCACTGCCACAACGATTGACTTTGGCAACTCAACGGGTTCCAATGAAATCATCCTGAAAAAAGGTGAACAGACGCTGCCGCTTGATTATCCAGAAGAAGAAATGACTGTTATTATGGGACAGGATCCGGAGAAGGCAGACCTTACCGACGGACGCACCCTTGAGCCATACGACCCGAAGCTCGATTTAGAGAACTACAAGTATCCCACCATCGACCTGCTCAAACACTACGACGACACGGTCAGTGCTATCGATATGGAGGAGCAAAACCGCAACAAGGAGCGTATCATTAGGATACTTCGGAACTTCCGCGTGGAGATATCAAGCATCAAAGCAACCATTGGTCCCACAATCACACTCTATGAAATCACGCCGGCTCCTGGCATCCGCATCAGCACCATACGTAATCTGGAAGACGACATCGCATTGAGCCTCAGTGCTTTGGGAATCCGTATCATTGCCCCCATACCAGGCAAGGGTACCATTGGCATTGAAGTCCCCAACGCAAAGCCGCAGATGGTATCGATGGAAAGCATACTGAACAGCCGCAAGTTCCAGGAGACTGACTACGAACTGCCTATGGCGCTCGGCAAGACCATCACCAACGAAGTCTTTATGGCTGATTTGACCAAGATGCCGCATCTGCTGGTTGCCGGAGCAACAGGACAAGGTAAGTCCGTCGGCCTGAATGCCATCATCACTTCGCTCCTATACAAGAAACATCCTGCCGAGCTGAAACTGGTGATGGTTGACCCGAAGAAGGTGGAGTTCAACCTCTACAGTCCCATCGTCAATCACTTCCTGGCACAGGTAGAGGGTAACGAAGACCGCGAAGAGCCTATCATCACAGACGTCAACAAGGTCATCCAGACGCTCAAGAGTCTCTGTATGGAGATGGACAATCGATACGACCTTCTGAAGAAGGCTCACGCCAAGAATGTCAAGGAATACAACCAGAAGTTCCGCGACCGTCAGCTTAATCCGAACAATGGTCATCGCTATATGCCTTATATAGTAGTGGTTATCGACGAGTATGGTGACCTCATCATGACGGCCGGCAAAGAGATAGAGTTGCCCATAGCCCGTATCGCACAATTGGCACGAGCCGTAGGCATCCACATGATTATCGCCACTCAGCGTCCCACGACCAACATCATTACCGGCACCATCAAGGCCAACTTCCCTGCCCGTATGGCTTTCAAGGTTACAACCGGCGTGGATAGTAAGACCATTTTGGACCGTACAGGTGCAAACCAGTTGGTCGGCAAGGGTGACATGCTCCTGATGAGCGGAACAGAGCCTGTCCGTATACAATGTGCCTTCGTTGATACACCCGAGGTGGAGGCTGTGGTGCACCATATCGCTACCCAGCAAAGCTACCCGTCGCCCTATCTGCTTCCTGAAGTTCCGCTTGAAGGTGACGATGAAGGAGGCAATGTGGATGTAGATATGACACATCTCGACCCGATGTTCGAGGATGCTGCACGCATGATAGTTAGCGAGCAGAATGGCAGTACTAGCATGATACAGCGCAAGTTTAGCATCGGCTATAACCGCGCCGGTCGTCTGATGGACCAGCTCGAGAAGGCCGGTATCGTAGGTCCTGCCAAGGGTAGTAAGCCCCGTGAAGTACTCTGCGTCAGCGAGGAACAGCTGATGATGATAATAGACAACCTGAGATAATAGTTGAAAAGTTAAAGAATTAAAAAGTTAAAAAGTAAAAGAATTATTATGAAACATATTGCTTTTCTCCTTCTTTTTCACCTTTTCGCCTTTTCACCTTTTAATCTTTTAATGGCCCAGGATGCCATGAAGGTGCTCGACATTGCTGCCGAACGTATTCGGAATGCAGGCAATGTGCAGATTGAATATAAGGCAGCTATCTTTGCCGGTGCTACGGAAAAGGCTTCCACCAAAGGTACGATGTGGCTGCAGGAGAGCAAAATGAAGTTGGAAACAGAAGACATGACGACCTGGTACAACGGTAAGACCCGCTGGTGCTACGTGCCAAGCGCAAATGAGGTCAGTATCGACGAGCCTTCCAAGAAGGAAATGGCTGCGATGAATCCCTACACCTTCATGAACATCTACAAGAAAGGTTTCAAGATGACAGTCAAGGAGACCGTGTTGCGAGGCGAAGCGGTCTATGAAGTCTATCTGAAGGCTCGATATGCCAAGATGGATGTCAAGGAGGTGTATGTCGATGTCCGCAAGAGCGACTATCAGCCACTATGCATCCGTGTTCGCGAAGATAAGGACTGGCAACGCGTCAGTGTCCTCAGTTTCAAGGGCAATCTGCAGCTCGACGACAACTTCTTCTCCTTCCCAGAGAAAGATTATCCTGATGTGTTAAAGAATGACATGAGGTAATTAAGAATTTGTCGCCGCCCTTAATTATGAATTAAAAATTATGAATTATGAATTCAACTAAGCTTCTTATCATAGGCAGCGGACCGGCAGGCTATACTGCAGCCATCTATGCCGGCCGTGCGAACCTCAACCCCATCCTGCTCGAAGGCTTGCAGCCAGGCGGACAACTGACCATCACAACCGAAGTGGAGAACTTCCCCGGATGGCCGGATGGTGTTGATGCAAACGAATTGATGGACAATATGCGTCAGCAGGCCGAGCGTTTCGGCACTCAGATGCTGCCGAACGTGGCCACTAAGGTTGACCTTGGCATTCGTCCCTTCCACATTACCCTTGACGACGGTGCCGAATGGACAGCCGACAGCATCATCATTGCCACAGGCGCGAGTGCCAAGTATCTGGGACTGAGCGACGAGCAGAAGTATATGGGACAGGGTGTGAGTGCCTGTGCCACTTGCGACGGTTTCTTCTATCGCAAGAAAATCGTTGCTGTCGTAGGAGGTGGCGATACGGCTTGCGAAGAGGCATCCTATCTTGCCGGACTCGCCTCGAAGGTCTATCTCATTGTCCGTAAGCCCTACCTTCGTGCCAGCAAGATCATGCAGGAACGTGTCTTCAGCAACGAGAAGATTGAAGTACTCTTCGAGACAAACACGCTCGGTCTGTATGGCGAGAGTGGGGTGGAGGGAGCACATCTCGTTTATAGGAAAGGCGAAAGCGACGAAAGGAAGTACGACCTGCCCATCGACGGCTTCTTCCTTGCCATCGGGCATCATCCCAACAGCGAACTCTTCACTCCCTGGCTCCAGACCGACGAGAACGGCTTCATCATCACCGAGGGAGACTCTCCCCGTACTTCCGTTCCAGGTGTCTTTGCTGCCGGAGATGTGGCAGACCCGCATTATCGTCAGGCTGTCATTGCTGCCGGAAGCGGTGCCAAAGCAGCAATGGAAGCAGAGAAATATCTTGCACAATGAACTCATATCGTCTCTATAAACTGATTTGCAAGAATGCCGACCTCAAGGAGAATCGGCATCCGATGCTCGACAAGAACCGCTTCATGAAGTTCCTGATGGCTTTCATGTGGCTCTACTATGCAGCTATCCTGATTTTCATGGGCGTTGTGATGGCTCTCGGCATGAAGGACAGCTACAATGGTGTCGCAGCCTTCCATGTCTTCGATGGCGGAATGCTCTGGCTGCTGATTCTGGACTTTTGGTTCCGCTTTGTCCTTCAAGAAACGCCGGCACAACAGGCACAGCCCTATGCCCTGCTGCCTATTCGTCGCAGTTTCCTGATGAACGTATATCTCACTCGTTCAGGCCTAGCCTTGGGCAATCTCTACTGGGGCTTCCTGCTCGTTCCGTTCGGACTCATCGCCATAGCCTTTCCTGTGGGATGGGGAGCACTAATCGGATGGTTGCTCGGCTGGTGGCTGCTTCTGGTTGCCAATGGCTATGCCTACCTCTTT
Organism: Bacteroidaceae bacterium; assembly: GCA_024697945.1. GTDB lineage: Bacteria > Bacteroidota > Bacteroidia > Bacteroidales > Bacteroidaceae > Physcousia. Next base: position 10,291 of record JAILRU010000101.1, on the reverse strand, counting down.
TGCAGAGCACTTATCTTAAAGCATCTGGCTTGGACGCTGCTGCCCGCAGCCATTCACGGAGCCTTGATTGCCATTATGCTCTTGCCCGACAAGAATCCTCTCGACATGCCTTGCACCCTCTTGATGTACGGGTTCCTGAAATGGAAGCTCATGCCCTTCCTCTGCGTTGCTGCCCTGATAGCTTTCCTCTATTGGGCGAACTACAAGTTGCAGATGAGTATGGTTCACGACGAGGTTGGCAAGAAGGAGGAAAAGGAAATCAAGCATGCCACACAGTTCAACTTCCTGAACCGTTATGGCCGAATCGGTGAATACCTCAAGCTCGAAGTCAAGCAGCGGATGCGCAACAAGACGGTAAAGATGAGCTTCTTCGTAGGCCTCGGCTTCATGATAGTACTGAGTGCCCTTTCGTACTTCACCCCAGCCTATGATACCGGTTTCATGCGCTCCTTCATCTGCCTCTACAACTATATCGTGCTTGGCATGATGACGCTCGTAACCATTATGTGCTACGAGGGCAACTACATCGACGGTCTGATGAGCCGCCGCGAGAGCATCCTGCAACTGCTGAAGGCCAAGTACTACTTCAACATCCTGCTACTCTTCATTCCGCCCATCATCCTGCTACCGCTGATGATAGTTGGCAAGATGTCTGTCTGGATGAACGTTGGCTACTTCTTCTTCACGGCTGGTGTGCTCTATCCGCTCCTCTTCCAGATGGCAGTCTATAACAACAACACCCTGCCCATGAACACGAAGATAACAAGCAAACAAGGAAATACCGCCCAACAAATTGTCGCCATGCTCATTCTCTTCCTGCCCATCGGACTGGAGAAAGCCGCCACAGCCTTGTTGGGCAATCCCTGGGGCTATATATTCCTTGCCGTGCTTGGCATAGCAGGCATCGCCACCCATCAGCTCTGGCTCCGCAATGTCTATCAGCGCTTCATGGCACGTAGATACAAGAACATGGAAGGATTCAGAGCCTCACGCAATTCATAATTCATAATTCATAGTTCATAGTTATGGAAATAATCATTAAAGACCTCAAGAAGACCTTCGGCGAGAAAGTTGCCGTCGATATAGCCAACCTCACTATCCACAGTGGCGAGATGCTAGGACTGGTAGGTAATAACGGAGCAGGCAAGAGTACACTCTTCCGCCTCATCCTCGACCTCATCAAGGCAGACACAGGAACGGTAAGAATGTATGGTTTAAACATTGATATCAACGTTGCCGAGACCGAAGTTTGGAAGGACTGGACCGGAGCCTTCGTGGATGAGAGCTTCCTCATCGACTATCTCACTCCCGACGAGTACTTCCAGTTCATTGCCCGCCTCACCGACACCACCGACGAACAGCTGCAGGAGTTCCTGGCAAAGTTCCAACACTTCATGGCAGACGAGCTGGCTGGTCAGAAGAAGCTCATTCGTACTCTCAGTGCAGGCAACAAGCAGAAAGTGGGCATCATGGCTGCCATGCTGCTCCGTCCGCAGGTGCTCATCCTCGACGAACCATTCAACTTTCTCGACCCAAGCAGCCAGAATGCCATCAAGCATCTGCTGCAGAAGTACAACGAGGAGACAGGTGCCACGATTCTGATTAGCAGCCATAACCTGCAACATACTGTCGATATCTGCAAACGCATCGTACTCCTCGAGCACGGCAAACTCATCCACGACATCGAAAACAGCGAGAAACAAGCACTGAGCATCCTCGAAAACTATTTCGAAATCAATGACTAAGATTCCTCGTGGCATACCCTGCCTGATAGTCATCATTGCCCTCTTCGGCTATCTGTCCTCGGTGATGGGCTTCACCAACATGCTCAACACCATCATGCGGACAGCCCACGACCTGCTGCTCAACACCGTCTTCTACCTCATGGCGATGTGTGTGCTGACGGGAGCCCTAAGTCGCATCTTCAGTGTCTTTGGCGTCGTCGATTTGCTGCAAAGGATGCTGAAGCCTGTGCTCAGGCCCCTGTTCAACCTTCCTGGCGTCTCCTCCGCAGGAGCCCTGATGACATTCCTCAGCGACAAGCCAACCATCATCTCCGTCGCAAAGAACCCGCTCTTCGCCCGTTACTTCAAGCGCTATCAGCACATCAGCCTCGTGAACTTCGCAGGCAGCTATGCGATGGGTCTGCTTGTCATTATCTTCATGATGGGTCACGGCTTCTATACCGAACCGCTCTACGGTGTCTTTGGAGCCATCATCGGCAGCATCATCGCCACGAGACTCATGCAGCGGCTTGTGCTCAAGGAATATCCTGAGTATCGCGAGGAAGATGTGATAGAGGACAGAGAGCAAAAGTTTGTGAATGGCAAATGGGTGAATGGTAAATACGAAACTGTTCCCGATGACCCACGTCAGACGCTCTTCATCCGTATCCTCGATGCTTTGCTCGACGGTGGCAAGAGCGGTGTGGAGGTCGGCCTGACCATCATCCCTGGCGTACTCATCATCTCCACCCTCGTCATGACGCTCACTTTTGGCAGCAATCCAGAGACAGGAACCTATACCGGCGAGGCCTATCAGGGAACCGAGCTGCTGCCCTATTTGGCAGGCAAGGCAGACTTCGTCTTCCGTTGGCTCTTCGGCTTCAACGCCAGCGAGCTCGTCGCCTTCCCCATCACGGCTCTCGGTACCGTCGGCGCCGCCCTTGGCCTCATACCTGAGATGATGAGCAAGGGCATCATCGACAGCAACGCCATAGCTGTCTTTACTGCAATGGGCATGTGTTGGAGTGGATTCCTCAGTGCCGATGCAGCAACGCTCGACTCCCTCGGCTACCGTCACTTCATCTCTCGCAGCTTCACCTGCACCTTCATCGGCGGCATTTCAGCCGGCATCATCACCCACTGGCTCTACGTCCTCGTCACCTATCTCCTCAGCTACATCTCCTGACACCATACGCCCAGCACATCATACTGGCTAAAGAAGAAGTGTTTCGAATTGTAGAATTCAAGGTCTATCATGAGTTGGTAGGTTCAAGAGTTTAAGGTCATAGACTTTTAGCAGGCGCTTGACTCTTTGAGTCAAAGCTTTGCTGCCGATTCTTGAGAGGTAATCAGAGAGGCGTTCTGTGTTAAACTCGTTTTGCATGAAATCCTCATCCAGACGGAGTTCCTCCATATCCTGCTCTGTCTTGTAGTTATTTTACTTGTCGATTATTTTTTCTCAGGCTGCTTGTAGGCTTTTGCCTTTAGAGTAAAGATAGTCTGGGGCAAATTCCGCACCATTGTACCATTCCAACGTCCAATGGTTCAAACCAAACTGAATGAAATTGCCTAAGTCTTTCAGCGGCTCATGAATCTTCTTGGTCAACAATGGCAGGAAGTCCACTATCCTTTCATCTCCATTGCTGAACGTCAGTTTCATAATGTGGTCTTTAATGTAGTCCACATCTGTAATTCTAATAAGTTCTAAATCGTTCATCACTTCTTGAATACCACAGAATCTGCATAATTCAGCCATTTCTCTATTTATAACATTTAAAATGTTGTGTCTCTTATGGAAACACGCCACAAAAGTACAAAAAAATATAATACGTCAAAAGCAAATGAAGGTAAATTGTAAATTATCTCCTAATATTTTATGACTTTTGAGGCAAAAACACTATGTTAAGATATACACAAAAACCATAAAAACACTCACGTCAGTATGTGTCGGACTTACAGTCCTTATTGGTTTGTGTAGTTACAGATAATAGATTTCAGGGCGTTGGGGTCACTGATGTCGAGCCAGGCTCCTTGGAGGCCTTCGCGTTTGGCAGCTTCTACATTAATCAATGTGTCGTCGATGAAGAGACACCCTGCGGCTGGCCTTCCTATCTGACGTAATGCGTATTGATATATCTCAGGGGCGGGCTTGGCAAGATGCACTTCGTGGGAGACAAAGATGTGGTCGAAGAGGTCAGCACAGGTGTAGCCCTCGTCGGAAAGGTAGCGACGCTTGATCTCTTCCCAATGCAGGTCGTTGGTGTTGGAGAGCAGATGGGTATGGTAGCCTTTGCGACGCAGCTCCTTTATCAAGTCCAGTCGCTCTTTAGGCATCGGTCCGATGCAGGCATCCCAAGCCTCCATCACGTTCTCGCGTGTAATGCCTTCGGCACAATGACTCAGGACAAGCGAGAGGAACTGCTCAGTTGTCATCATACCTACCTGATAGTCTGAGATGGCTTTGCTTGCCGATATGCCTTGACAGACGGTCGAAGTGTTCTTGGTATCAGTTCTGACAAAGAAGAGTTCAGAGTTGATTCCCAAACGTTTACAGGCTTGTCCAATCCCCTGCATATTGAGGTCGAGGAGCACACCACCAAGGTCGAAGATAATGTCTGTCATTGGAAAAGTGAAGAATGAAGAATGAAGAATTTGCTGCCGCTCTGATAATTATGAATTATGAATTTTGAATTATGAATTAATTATCTCTCCGGCTTAGTCTTTTACGCAAGGGTTCGTCGTAGAAGAGGAGGCAAAGGATGGCGATGAGGATAGCGGCTACAATGGTGCCGGCGGCAAGGAACCAGGGATGGATGTAGCCTTCGTAGGGGTGTCCGTCGCGGCCTACCCAGGTGATGTACAGGTAGATGAGTGGGAAATGGACTGCATAGAGGGGATAGGACAGGCGGCCCAGGAAAGAGACGGCTCTCTGACGCCAGCCCGACACGGTGCCGCGAGCCGCAAACCAGATGATGGCAGGGAAGAGGGACAGCAGACAGATGAGCTGGTAGATGGTGTCGGCATCCTTGTCGCCCAACGTAGGCATTCCGAGCAATACGACCAACGCTATGCTGCTAAGCAGGAAGATATGACCACGCAGGGGCTTGGGACTGCGCTCGCGGAACATACGTGCCATGAGCAGACCCATAGGGTAGGCGTAGAGCATACGCAAGGCACCGCCCATGAGATTCGCTGGCTCGGAGGACCATCCGACTGCTATCCCGCCATCTTCGTTCAGCAAAGCATAGGCGGCTATGGATAGTATGCCACATGCCACCCACACACGGAGCCATTTGGTGGAAAGACGATGCAATATAAGGCCGTAGAGCAGGCTGCCGATGTACTCGAAGAACAGCGACCAATGGGGACCGTTCAGGGGAAAGGCTTCAGTGTTGCCGCGCACATCCAAAGGGGTAGGGGAGGGTATGAGGAACAGCGCCAGCAGGGTGGACAGCATAAGGGCCTGGATGGTCACCTCAGTACCGTCCCAACGGGTGCAGCCCTGAATCAGGAAAGCCACAACTCCCAGCACGACACCCATCACCACCATGGGATGCAGACGGATGAGACGACGCTTGATGAATGACCCAAGGGTCAATGAACTTCCCCATTGCTTGTCGTAGGCATAGCCCATGACGAAGCCGGATAGGATGAAGAAGAAGTCCACGCCCAGGAAGCTATGGTAGAACTCGTTCACCACAGTTGGCCATACTAAGAAACTCTTGGCATCGTTGAAGACATGGTACAGAAGTACCATCAAGGCCGCCACACCGCGCAAGCCGTCGAGAATGTCGTATCTGGAGCGAGACATGTCCTATCTACTTCTTTTTATTTGCGTAAATGTAATAGCTGATACCGCGGCGGACGTTTTCGATGACGGCTTCAGAGGAGACGGTGGCTCCAGTCACAGCGTCCACCTTGCACTTCTCGGCTGTCTTGACGGGCATCCCGTTCCACTTCTTCAACAGTCCCTTCGAGACCATCAGGTCGAAGTACTTGGGCGTCTCTTCGTTCTCGAGTGCCTCGACGCGCAGCACCTTGTCGCCCTTGATATAGACCTTCATGGGTGTGCAGCCCACATAGCCCTCGATGTCCGTAGCGAGGGTGGTAGTGTTGATGACCGTCACGTCTTTCTCCTTCGTCATGACCGGCTCTTCCACCGTCTGACTTGTCAGAAAGAGAAATGCTCCTATGAGGAGGAATAATTTTCTATATTTCATATTGTTTAGCTTTTCTTTCTTGTCATTTCTACCAGTCTGCTCATGTGTGTGGGGATGGGCAGTTGTTGTGGACACTTCTTCAGGCATTCGCCGCAGTCCTGGCATCTGTTGGCCCTGGCCTTGTCGGGGATGGCGGCACGGTAGGCCTCAAGGTATGCCTTGCGCTTCTCTTCGTAGTCGGGTGCCGAGCTGTCGGGTAGGGGAAGACGCCCTTCGACCACAGCCTTGTTGTAGAAGGCGAAGTTGCCCGGGATATCCACTCCGTACTTGCAGGGCATGCAATAGGCGCAGGTGGTGCAGCCAATGGTGTCGAGACCCGACATCTTGTCGGCAATGCGTGCCAAGAGCTCGTTCTCTACCGTCGTACAGGGTTCGAGGGGCGAGAAGGTTTCCACGTTCTCTTTCAGGTGCTCCATGCGGTTCATGCCGCTCAGAGCGGTCAGCACACCAGGGTGCGAGCCAACCCAACGGAATCCCCAACGGGCAGGTGTATCGTCTTTGCGGGCACGTGCCAACTGTTCGCGGATATCGTCCGAGACATTGGAAAGGGAGCCGCCACGGAGGGGTTCCATAATGACGCACTGGATTCCCAACTTCTCGAGCCTGCCATAGAGATATTCGGCATTGGCATCGCCTCTGCGTCTGCCTCCGCGCCTCTGGGCATGGTTCCAGTCGAGGTAGTTCATCTGAATCTGTACGAAGTCCCAATGGTACTTGTCGTTGTTGTCGAGCAACCAGTCGAACACCTTCACGTCGCCGTGATAGCTGAAGCCGAGGTGACGGATGCGACCTGCCTTGCGCTCCTCGAGGAGGAAGTCCAGAAGTCCGTTGTCGATGAAGCGGCCCTTGAGGTTGTCCAGTCCGCCGCCTCCGACGCTGTGCAGCAGGTAGTAGTCAATGTAGTCCACCTGCAGTTTGCGGAACGAGTTCTCGTACATCTCCTTCGACTTCTCGAAGGGCCACAGGGCCTCGTTCTGGTTGGACATCTTGGTTGCCACATAGTATTTGTCGCGCGGATGGCGGCTCAGCGCCAAGCCTGTTGCCGTCTCGTTCGAACCACCGCCGTACATAGGTGCTGTGTCGAAGTAGTTTATGCCATGAGCCAGCGCATAGTCAACCAGCTCGTTCACAGCCTCTTGCTCTCTCGGCAGACGCATCATGCCGAAGCCCAGCAGGGAGATTTTCTCGCCCGTACCGTTCTGGGTGCGATAGGTCATTGAACACTCAGGGCCATCCCCTGCAGCCCCCAATGGGGAGGAAATGGAACCTCGGGGTGTCTTGGAGGCAGCTGCTCCTACCGGTCCGAAAGTTATCAACGTCAGCGCTGTGGCGGAACCCATACCCAATCGCTCCAGGAACTGGCGGCGATTCATCTCGTGTAGTTTCTTACAATCTTTTTTCATGCTAATACATATTTATATTTTATATAAATACTTAGACATGCGACTATCGAAAAGGATTAAAGGTATGTCTTTTAATCGCTGAGCGAGTAGGGCTTTCCGGTGGTGATGCAGCGCTTGCGGTTGGGGGTGCTGCTCATGACGAAACTCAACACGCCGCCAGCCATGATGTCCTGGTGCGTGATGTAGAGCTTGTCGTATGGCTTGCCGTTAAGTCGCACTTCCTTGACGTAGCGGTTCTTGTCGCTCACACCCGGAGCCTTGATGAAGAACTGCTTGCCGTTGGGCAAAGAGAGCTTACAGGAAGGCACGTATGGTGCTCCGAGCACATACTGGTCGGAACCTGGGCAGACGGGATAGAAACCCATTGCCGTGAAGATATACCAAGCCGACATCTGTCCGCAGTCGTCGTTGCCATGCAGACCGTCAATATTGTTGACGTACATGCGGTTCATTATCTCACGCAACCAGTACTGGCTCTTCCAGGGTTGGGAGGTCCATGCATAGAGGTAGGGGACATGGTGACTCGGCTCGTTTCCGTGGACATAGCCGCCAAGTAGGCATTCCTCTTCTATGTCCTCGTTGTCCTCGTAGTATTTCTTGTCGAGATCGTTGGCAAAGAGGTCGTCAAGACGCTCGATGAACTTCTTGTCGCCTCCGAAACACTCAATCATTCCCTTCACATCGTGAGGAACATGGAAGGAATAGTTGGCGCTGTTGCCCTCAATAAACCCTTCTCCATAGGTCTGCAGGGGAGAGAAATCCTTCTTCCAACTGCCATCCTTATACTTCGGACATGCCAGTCCAAGGGCAGGATTGAACACATTACGGTAATTGAGTGCACGCTTCTTGAACGTCTCCGCCATCTCCTGGTCACCGGCATCGAGCGCAGCCTGATAGATGGTCCAGTCATCGTAGGCATACTCCAGGGTATTGCTGGCACTCGTTCCACAATGGTCGTAGGGAACATAGCCATACTGAATGTAGTCTGTGAGGCCTTCCATCCACTTGGAGTTGGCAGTGGATTTCATCGCTTCGAGCATAGCCTTACGGTCTTTGATGCCAAGCTTCTTGGCCACATCCGAGAGGACAGCCACAGCATGATAGCCGCTCATGCACCATCCCTCGTTGGCCATCAGATACCAGACAGGCAGCAGGTGAAGGGCGCTTTGCTGCTGGATGCGAATCATGCTCTCAGCCATATCTTTTCCCTGCTTGGGCTTGATGAGGTTGAGCAACGGATGCTCGGCACGATAGGTGTCCCAAAGGGAAAAGATGGTGTAGTTGGTAAAGTCCGTAGCCTCGTGAATCTCCATGTCGTTGCCGCGATATTTGCCATCGACATCCATATAGACCGACGGGTTAATCATGGTGTGATAGAGCGAGGTGTAGAAGAGCGCCTTCTGGTCGTCGGTGCCTTCAATCTCCAGTCCCGTCAGCTCTTTCGTCCATTGGTCCGTGGCACGTTGGCGTATCTGGTCGAAGGTGAGACCTCCCGCTTCAGCACGCAGATTGGCAAGGGCTCCGCTTTGACTGACAGCAGAGAGAGCGACCTTGATGGTGAGCTGACGACTGGCTGGCAGGTTGCAGCTGAAGTAGGCAGCAATCTCGCGACCCGCCATATCGGGGAAGTTATGGTATATGTCGTTCTTGCGCCAGAAGCCGCTGTACTTCATCCGCTGATGGTCTTTGTAGCCGTACTGTTGGATGGGTTCGGAGAGCGAGATGGCGAAATAGGTGTAGTTCTGACGCGCCCAACCATTGGTGATACGATAGCCCGTCAGCAGGGTGTCGTTCTCAACACGAAGGTAGGTCCAGAGTGTCTTTCCCTGATAATTGTAGATGCCGTGTCCGAGGTCGAGGACGAACTGTGCTTGATCTAAAGGAAAGGTGTAACGATGAACGCCAACACGTTGTGTCGCAGTCAGCTGTGCAAGTATGTCATAGTCCTGCAGTTTAACTTCGTAGTAGCCAGGAGTGCAGCTTTCTGTCTCGTGCGAGAAACGGGAACGGTATCCGCTTTCAGGATTGTCCGCTGTACCTGGATTGGTACGGATTTGGCCTGTCATAGGCATGATGAGGATATCACCGAGGTCGGAATGTCCTGTACCGCTCAGGTGTGTATGGCTGAAGCCCACAATCGTTTTGTCGCGATGCTGATATCCGGCACAGTACTCATAGACTTTGCCCTGGTAACGGCCGTCCACATTGTGGGGAATAGTGTCCGTCTCGGGACTGAGCTGTACGATGCCAAACGGTACGCAGGCTCCAGGGAAAGTGTGTCCCATGCCATTGGTGCCTATAATGGGATTGACATAGGAGAGAGGGCTCTGCGCGTTAAGAATGAGCGAAGAAAAAAGAATCAGGATGAAGGATAAGAGATAATTCTTCATAATACATTATATTATTTACATAAAAAAGGCTTCCTGTTATGAGGAAGCCTGAAAAGCCTCCCCATAAAGGGGGAGGTTTGGGTGTGAGTCTGTCTTTTAAGCTTTAGCAACAGCCTCCAAAAAGTCCTTGCAAGGCTTGAAGTAGGGGATGTCGTGAGCAGGAATAACCATAGTGGTGTTCTTGGAGATGTTACGTGCAGTCTTCTTTGCACGGTGCTTGAGTGTCCAAGTACCCCAACCGCGGATGTAAACATTCTCTTTCTTAATAAGAGACTCCTTGAGGGTATCAATAACTCCTTCTACTGCAACCATCGCTGTGGACTGGTCGATGCCTGTCTTCTCGGCAACCATCTTGACTAATTCAATCTTTGTCATATTTGTTTGGTTTTTATATGTTTATATGATGTATCTCACGAAAAAGTGATGCAAAGGTACACTATTTATTTACTCTAAGCAAATTTTGCGCAAGATTTTTTCTAAAAATTTTATTTTGCGTTCAAAAGTGGGCTAAAAGAGGGATAAAGTATAACCAATAATAAACATAATGTCCATTA
>JAILRU010000071.1 GCA_024697945.1 Bacteroidaceae bacterium | reverse complement strand
ACCTGGAAAGCAAGGGCAAGCTGAGAAAATAGTCTGCCTCCCATGCAGTCATTCGTTGCAGTTTCGGACTTTATAAGTAGAAACTGCAACGAATTTTTATGTCCACGCTTTACGATTATGCCTACAACGGGCTCCTCTATCTGGACAACATCCTGCGACCGCACCACAAGCGGCTGTCGCAGCTGATGATCTACTCCACCACCGCCTGCCAGTCGCGATGTAAGCATTGTAATATCTGGCAGAAACGGGTGGAGCATCTGTCGCTCGACGACATCAAGCGAGTCATGCAGAGCCGATGCGTGACCAAACGGACAACCGTAGGATTGGAGGGTGGCGAGTTTATCCTCCACCCGCAGGCTGCGGAAATCATGGCGTGGTTTCATGACCATCACCCCAACTACACATTGCTCTCTAATTGTCTTGCGACCCGTCGGGTCATCGATGCCGTCCGCCACTATCAGCCCCGTCATCTGTATGTCTCTCTCGACGGAGATCGCGAGTCTTACCAGCGGATGCGTGGGTGTGACGGTTACGACCGCGTGATTCAGGTGGTGGAGACATTGAAAGACGAGGTGCCGCTGTCGCTGATGTTCTGCCTGTCGCCTTGGAACTCATTCGATGATATGGCCTTCGTCATCGACATTGCCAAGCATTACGATGTGGACATCCGCATCGGCATCTACGGCACAATGGCTTTCTTCGATACGACGAGCGAACTGCTGGCGGCTTCGGACTTCATCGGTCAGATTCCTGCGAGCATCCACCAGACGCAAGAGAACTTCGACTTTGTGGCACTCTACGACCAATGGCGCAACGGACATCTGCGATTGCGCTGCCAAAGCATCATGAGCAGCCTTGTTATCCACAGCAACGGTGACGTGCCACTCTGCCAGAACCTCGACGTGATTCTTGGCAACATCCACCGCCAATCTCTCGACGAGATTTTCAACGGCGCTACATCCTGCCAGAGGCAGTGCCACTATTCGAAGGACTGCAACGGTTGCTGGATTAACTTCCACCGTAAGTACGACATCATCCTCATGCGAAACTTGGAGCGCCTTCTGCCCAAGCGCCTTATTGAGAAGTTTTACGGCCCATACCAGTGGACGGAAGACCCGCGCACAACCTATCACCGATACTTCAAAGAGTAATGATTCAGCAATTGATTGACCGATACAAACGCCTCCGTACAGAGCGTTTCCTCGCCCAAACGTACCAATATTCTTATGCCTTCGTGGGCATGGGCCAGCACTCGCTTACCAACCTCTATCCCGTGCTCCACTACCTCGGCGTGCCTCTGAAATACATTTGCGTCACATCGGAAAGGAAAGCCAGACTGATAGAACAGAAGTTTCCCCATGTGAAAGCCACGACCTCGCTTGACATGATATTGAACGATGAAGAAGTGAAAGGTATTTTTGTTTCTGCTTCACCCTCTGCTCACTTCTCCATCGCCTCGCAGATATTGAAAAGTGGTAAGTCATTGTTCATTGAGAAGCCACCGTGTCAGTCACTACAGGAACTTGATGCCCTCATAGACCTGCAGCGGCTTTATGGCTCACCTATTGCAATGGTCGGCTTGCAGAAACGCTATGCCCCCGCCGTTCAGACTCTTCAGAAGTGCTTGCGCAAAGAGCATCTTATCAGCTACGATCTCCATTATCTCACTGGCAACTATCCCGAAGGTAATGCCTTGCTCGATCTTTACATCCATCCTCTTGACCTCGTGACTGCTCTCTTTGGCAAGCCTGAAATCATTGCCTGCCAGCATGTCGCTCCAGCGTCCTATCTCCTCATGCTCCGGCATCCCCACGTCGTAGGCACCCTCGAACTCTCAACCGCCTATACCTGGACCGCTGCCGAAGAATCTCTCAAAGTCTGCACGTCAAAAGGCATCTACCGCCTCTTGCAAATGGAGGAATTGACCTTCGAGCCAAAACCTTCTGTCATCCTTGGTGTTCCATGCGAGAAAGTCTGCACTCACCATAGAGCTGTGGAATATCTTTGTTCCCGCAACCGCTTGGCCATGCCGCTTCGCCAGTCGAAGAATTTTACTCCCGTCCTGCCAAACAACCAAGTCTATTCCCAAGGTTACTTCAGCGAGATACAATCCTTTATAGCATCTGTTGAGCATGTCAATTCAAGTGTTCTCACTGATTTAAAGGCTGTTAAGCCTACTTATGAAGTATTAATGCACATCGACAAAGCAACTTTATCATTATCTTAAAAATTGAAACATGACAATGAAAAAAGGCCTCATTCGGCGCTGGGCAAAGAGAGGGTATTTTCTATGCCATAACCAGGCTGATGGCATTGACATAGATGGGGTGGCAGAAGGACGGAAATGTCAAGTTTTTTTACTAAAAACAGGTTCTCTGAAACATGCCATTCTAGCGCGAATGAGGGTCACTTTGGCAGGATAAAACAGCTACCCTTTAACACTGCAAAAGACTTTGTAACGAAAATTGGCTGCACATTCTGCCAAAAATGTGCCGTTTCTTTCGCTAAAAGTGTCTTTTTTGATGAAAAATGACGTGTACTGAATAAGTTGACACTTTTAAAGTTCAAAAAGTGTATCAGTATGCGACAAAATCGTGGAATGACAGATGAAAAAAGACTGGCATTATTGAATGAGTATCTGTCCTCTGGCAAGTCAAAATGGAGTTTTCAGAAAGAAAAAGGTCTAAGCCATTGTACAATTTCAAACTGGCTTCGTATCTTTGCAGTCGAAGACAAGCGCGTATTGTCCTCACAGTTAGCTGTAACGGATATGAAGAATGATCCAGACAAGGAAGAGCTGCTTCAGGAGATAGACCGTCTGAATCAGGAGTTGCGCCTCAAGTCGATTGACCTGAAGCGCACCGAGATGGCTCGTGATGCCTACGAGCGCATGATTGTACTGGCCGAGGAACGCTACGGCATCCCCATCAGAAAAAAATCCGGTGCCAAGTAATTACAGCCCTCGCGGTGGAGGTGAAGGTCTACAAGATCGCCCCCCTCTGCGAATTACTTGGCATATCCAGATGGGGCTACTACAAGCATGACGAGAAGGAGAACGAGGAGTCGGTCCTCATCACGAGCGTAGTGCTCTACTGCAACTACATCCGTGCACCGGACAACCTGCCGAAGGCCGGCTGCCGTGAGCTTCTGGAACTCTGCAGGCAGTATTTCGGCGTGAAGTTTACATTTGGGCGCGACCGTTTCTACGACGTGCTGCGTGCCAACGGCCTGATGCTGCGCAGGAAGCGCTACAGGCCCAGGACGACGGACTCCAACCACAGCAACCGCATCTGGCCCGACCTGCTGAACACCACGCCAAAGCTTGTGGCCAAGTATGCCGGGCAGCTGGTGGTGGCAGACATTACCTATGTCTATTGCAGTGAGGGCTTCGGATATCTGTCGCTGCTGACGGATGCCTACAGCCGCTATATCATGGGCTGGTGCTTCCATGAGACGCTTGGGACGGACGGTCCTGCCCAGGCCCTGACGATGGCCATCGAGTGCTATGCCGGCCTGGATATCGACATCGTCGGGATGGTGCACCACTCAGACCGCGGCGTCCAGTACACATCACAGGCATATGTGGAGATGCTCCTTTCCGTCAAGGCACAGATAAGCATGACACAGACGGGCGACCCGCTGCACAATGCAATGGCCGAGAGGATGAACAACACCGTGAAGAACTCCTGGCTCTTCAACAACGGTGAACTGGACTTCATAGCCACAGGCGGCTCCATCGCCAGCTCCATCTATATGTACAATACGGCAAGGCCGCATCAGGCTCTTGACATGAAGACGCCGCTGGAGATGCTGACTGGCAGCCCCGATAACCCATTGCTGAAATACGAACTGCCGCAGGCTGGAACAGACAAACACAATGAATCAAAACAAATCGTATAACAATTTAAATATCAACGGATATGAAACAGAGACTGATTACAGAAATCAGAAGCATCCTTGACTTTATGGAGGAGTTTGACACCTTAGTCAGCCAAGCAAGAGAGAAAGGTGACGAAGAATGGGAAGACAATCTCCATGCAGCACATAGCCGTGCGGAATACAGCCTGAGAGACCACATTGGACTGCTCCTGGGAGATAAGCAGGAACAAGATGACAAACTGCCCTTCTGACAACAAAATCAGGAATAAGCTTGCATAGTCCAGGAAAAAGCCCTATCTTTGCACCGCAAAGAAGACGGTTGACAGAATATGCTCTGATTCTGTCATGCAGCATGACTGTCAACCGTCTTAGGACAAAGATTCTGGAGTGACAACCATCTTAGGAATAAAGACAAAAGTGTAAACCGAAGCAGGAATAAAATCTCAAACTGGCAACCTGTATAGGAATAAAAAAAGAAAAGTGTAAACCAAGTTAGGAATAACGAACAAAACTGTCAACCAAAATCAGTACACTACACTTTTTGTCCATTACACCCTGCCCCATTATTTATTCCCAGGCTGGGAATGTTTCGTTCCCAGGGTGGGAATCCTGCATTCCCAGGCTGGGAATAATTGCGCCCCCTAAAGGAAATTGTGAGTTCAAAAGGAGAAAACAATGCCGCTCCTTCCTTCCGTCAGGTAGAAGAACGGTAGAGGTTAGGTAGAGGATAAGTAGAGGATAAGTAGATGTTGAATAGAGGTAAAATAGCGGATAAATACTTGAAAAGCAGCAATTTGCTGGCTTTCAGTAGAGGTAGACGGCGATTTTATCCCTTAGGAGAAGTCCCAATCCGTAACGTAATGGTCAAACTTGATGCCATCGGTGCTGCCAAACCTGGCGAGAACCTTCATGATCTCCTCCTGTTCTTTGGGCGAGAGCGTGTTCTCGCCGTTGTGAACGCGATAATATGGGCCGTTTCCCCTTCCGAATAAAGCATGTACACAACGCCGTGCCTCAGCTTTCTGCCAGTGAGGAACATTTTCATAGAGCTTCGAGAAGCCCCATGCTTTCTTCACCAGCCTTTTCTCGCGGAAACACCGGCACTTGCCGTCCTCCCAGGCTGTAGGAAAGACGGCCGAACCATAATACCGTTCTTTGGGCATCAGCAGCATGGCCTGATAATGCATGCACTTGTCTTTATCTGCACACTCCCTGTTGAAACACAAGGGATACCCCGCTGGTATGTCTTTCGCTTTCAGTTCTTTTTCTTCCATATCTGTAAGGATGCTGTTTATATATACTCTGCTTAACAGACAACAAAATTACAAAATCTTGTGCAAACAAGCCCTATATTTCATTAAAATCTTCTCAAATAATTTGATTTGTCCTGAAAAGCATTTACTTTGCACCGATGAATCCCACCAACCTCGGGTCGTAATGTCAAGTTAGTGGGTCTTGTTTGATAATCTCCGCGAAAATCCGTCCTCTCCGGAACCTCCGGAATTTCCGTAATCTCCGGATTATCCGGAAAATCCTGTATCTACGGCCCATGAACTCATGGAGAAGCGAGCAAGGGCGCCAGCTTAATTTTGAATTTTAAATTTATAAATTTTGAATTCATTTATGCTTAGTCGCCTACGGCGAGAAATCGTTCAAATCAGCACAAATCAAACAAATCAATTTTGAAAGATCTGGAAAGATTTGTGAGATTTCTGTCACAAAGTGACACTCATTACCGCATATCAAGAACTCCCGAAACCTAGAATAGGCTACTGCAAATTTATAAGAGACTTGGATTTGGTGCGCGTTGAAGAGTGAGAATGAAGGTCACATGGCACATGGGATGATTCCTTGTTGCCAAATCCAGCATTCCTCCCTGCTGAATCATCATACGACGGCTCAGCGCAAGGCCGATGCCGCTTCCACTTCGTTTGGTGGTGAAGAATGGTATGAAGATGGATTGTCGGGCCTCTGCGGGAATTGGCAGTCCGTCGTTGCCCAGATAAAGGCTTATCTGATTGTCTCTGCTATTGGAAGATTCGTCGGCAGAAATCTCAACAGTCATGTTGTGTGCTCCTGCCTCAATGGCATTCTTTGTCAGATTCATCAACACCTGTCGGAGCATTCCCTCGTCAGCATAGACTTCCGTGTCAGAGGAGATACTGAAATCCCATGCCAATTGGGGGTATGCCTTGCTGATGTCATCGAGAATGGTGCGCAGGTTTACCTTGGCCATTATAGGCTTTTCCAGTTCTGTCATCTTGCGATAGTTGCTGACGAAGCGGCTCATGTGCTGCGATGTATCGTGGATGGCACGGATGCCATCCTCTATTGATGTCCCTTTTACGTCGGCATGATTGAGTAGCGACTGGCTGATGCTGGTGATAGGTGCGGTGGCATTCATCATTTCGTGGGTCAGCACTCGGGTAAGCCGTTCCCATGAATCCACTTCGCTCTGGTTCACTTGTTGGCGGATGGTTTCCCCCAGTTGGTTCAGCGTTTCCTGCATGGCCCGTTCCCCTGGCAGCATGCCTTTTGTAGGCAGGCGAAAGGTGAAGTCGCGATTGCGCATGGCCTCCTGCATCAGGTGGGCCCTGAGGATCAGCTTCCGCTGGTGACGGATGAACCAGGCTGCGAAGAGCACAATGCCTATACTTATTATAATATATAGCCATGTCATAGTCTTCTCATCTTATTGTAGAGCGTCTGCCGTGTGATGCCCAGCAGTTCCGCGGCCTGTGAGAGATTTCCGTGGCAGCGGTCTATGGTGCGGCGGATGTGTTCCTTCTCCATCTCATCGAGGCTCACAATCTCGCTTCTCATGTCGAGCACATCCTTCAGTTTATGCAGCAGTTCATCGTTGTCCCAGGGTTTGGTGATGAAGTCCGATGCTCCGTTCTTAAGCCCCTTTACGGCAAGGCTGACATCGGCATAAGCCGTCAGCAGGACGACTGGCACATCGGGATGGTGCTTCCTGATGGCGCGAAGCCAGAAGAGGCCTTCTTGCCCTGAGTTTACACCGAGTGAGAAGTTCATGTCGAGCAGCACGATGTCTGTCGGCTGCTGAGCCATCAGCTTCAGGATATCGTCCGGTTGGGTGGTCGTCAGCACTTGGCCGAAAGTATCAGCCAAAAGATACTTCATCGCGGTAAGAATAGCAACATTATCATCAACAATAAGTATGGTTCCGTACATGCTCATTTTGCTTATTTTTTTGCAAAGGTATAGCTTTTCTGTCTAATAATTAGACGGAAGGGTGTCTAAAAATTAGACAATCTGCCTTCCGGGGCATAAAAATGCTTGCGGGCGTGTCCAAAAGCACCTACCTTTGCACCCGAAATCATCGTAATGCACATGAGATATCAAATTGTTTTACCCTTGTTGATGAGCGCACTGACGGCTATCGGGCAGGAAGCGTGGACAGTGGAGCGCTGCATGAAGTTTGCCGTGGAGCATAACCACGAAGTGAATATTCAGGCCCTTCAGCTCGACAATCTCCGCGCAGACCGGGTCCGGGCCGTCGGCGCATTCTTGCCCTCAGCCGGAGCCAGTATCGGCGGGCAGTACAACTTCGGCCGTGCCATTGACCCCGAGACAAACACCTATACCAATGTAAACACCTTCTACAACGGTTACCAGGTGTATGCCGCGCTGCCCGTGTTCGATGGCTTCAGCCGCCTGCATGCACTCCGGGCTGCAAGGGCCAGTGTGCTAATGGGCCAGTCGGTACTCCGGCAGCAGCAGGACGAGACGGCTCTGGCCGTATTGCAAGCCTACACCAGCGCGCTGTACTACCAGGGCACGATAGCGATGGCCAGGGAGAAGGTGGAAGAAACCGCGCTGCTGCTGAAGCAGACAAGGCTCCTTGAAGAGGTGGGCCGCAAGAGTGCAGCCGATGTGGCACAGGTGGAATCACAGGCGGCCGAGGCGGAATATCATCTGACGCAGCAGCAGAATCTTTATGAATCGGCATCCCTGGAGCTGAAGAAGGTGATGGCATGGCCTCTGGCATCCGACTTGGTGATTGATGCAGACGTGCCCGCGCTTCCGCCAACCGACTCTGTGGACTATTCCCTTTCGCCCCGGCATGCCTCATTAGAAGCCTCCCGACTGCAGACCGATGTGGCGCGCCATGAATGGCATCAGGCCCGCAGCGCCCTCTATCCCTCCGTCTCATTGAATGTGGGGGTGAGTACCACCTACTACAAAACGCTTCGTTCGTCCACGGCAACGCCGTTCAGCGAACAGTTCCGTAATAACCGGGGCGAGTACATCGGAGCCACGCTTAGCATCCCGCTTTTCAACCGTCTGCAGTCCGTCAATGGCATCCGACGGGCAAGGAACAACTACCGTATCGCCTGCGAAACCTACAAGGAGAAACAACTGGAGTTGGAGAAACTAAGCCGCGAGGCATGGCAGGACTGGCACGCCTATCGGACGCAAACCGCTCAGATGGTGCACAAGGTAGAGGCCGACAGCATCGCCTATCAACTGACGAAACGCCAATTTGAAGAAGGACTGAGTACGGCTATCGACCTGCGCTCTACATCCGTGCAGCTGCTGCAGTCGAAAGCCACGCTGCTGCAATGCCGGCTGATGGCGATGGTAAAGGAAACATTAGTAAGATATTATAAAGGAGCACAGATATGGACAGAGTAATAGAAAAAACACGCACACAGCGCCTGATGAAGTATTGGCCGTATGGGGCTGGTGCTATCGGAGTGCTGACAATCATCGGGTGGCTCGTCTTCGGCAATCATGCCTCAACGCTCAGAGTAAGCCGTGACGAGCTGACCATCAGCGACGTGCAGTGCGCTGAGTTCAAAGACTATGTACGTACCAATGGACGTGTGCTGCCCATTCAGGTGGTGCAGATCTCGCCCGAGGAGGGCGGCATCGTGATGGAAAAGGTTGTCGAGGAAGGAACGATGGTGAAGAAGGGCGACGTCATCGTGCGTCTGTCGAACAGCAACCTCGACCTCCAAATCTTGAATGCCGAGGCCGAACTGGCCGAGAAGCAGAATCTGCTGCGCAACACGCAGGTGGCGATGCAGCAAGACCGGCTGAACAACCAGACGGAGCAGGCCCAGCTCGACATGGACACCCAACGCAAGCAACGCACCTTCGAACAGAACAAGCGACTCTACGGCGAGAAGCTTATCAGCAAGGAGGATTACCTGCAGTCGCAGGAGGACTATCAGCTTTCAGAAAGGAAACGTACCTTGGTCTCAAAGCGCCTGAAGCAGGACAGCATCTATCGCACCGTTCAGATGGACCAGATGGAGGATAACCTGCAGAACATGCGTAAGAATGTGGTACTCATCCGTCAGCGCAAGGATAAGCTCGAAGTGCGCTCGGCCATTGACGGCGAGTTGGGGCTGCTCGATGTGGAGCTGGGCCAGAGCATCAGTCCCGGACAGAAGATCGGACAGCTGAATGACCTCAGTGACTATAAAGTGCAGGCCAGCATAGACGAACACTACATCGACCGCGTGCGCCAGGGGCTTACTGCCACCTTCACCCGTGGCGACAAGACATATCAGCTGCAAGTCCGCAAGGTATATCCAGAGGTTCGTGAGGGCAAGTTCCGCTGCGACTTCATCTTCCGAGGTGAGCGCCCGGAGAATATCCGCACAGGCCAGACCTATTACATCGACCTCGAACTGGGCCAGCCTGAGCAGGCCGTCATCATTCCTCGCGGCACGTTCTTCCAGACTACGGGCGGACAATGGATCTTCGTGCTTTCTGCAGACGGGAGCAAAGCCTACCGACGCCCCATCCGCATCGGCCGCCAGAACCCTCAGCACTACGAAGTGCTTGAAGGCCTGGAGCCAGGCGAGCGCGTAGTAACCAGCGGCTACGAGGCATTCAAGGACAATGAAGTATTAGTAATGAAATAAACAACGATATGAACGTATTCAGAAACATGCTTTACATGGCACGTCGCTTCAAGACGGCGACGGTGCTCAACTTCATCGGACTCACTGTAGCCATCGCAGCTTTCTACCTGCTGATGACGCAGGTTGTCTATAATCGCTCCTACAATGCCTCCATCCCTGATGGCGAGCGCGTCTTCCGAATGGAGACGAAGATGAACCCCGATGCACAGTGGGACATCAACTGCAACCGCCCCATCCATGCCCTCGTGGCCAAGCTGCCGCAGGTGGAAGCCGTGTCGGAGCTGGCAACATGGGGAGGCGGCAGGGATATACTAGTGGGCGAAAGCACCGTGGTGCAGTTCTGCATGGGCACCAACCTGACGCCCTTCGGGGCTGTCGGTGCACGCTGCCTCGACGGCCGCCTGTCGTGGGACGACTACGGCGAGCGCAGTGCCATCATCCCCGCCTCGCTGGCCCGCAAGGTCTATGGGCGGGTCAACGTGGCCGGCGAGCCGCTCTACTCAGAAACTGACACAATCACAGTGCAG
>JAILRU010000036.1 GCA_024697945.1 Bacteroidaceae bacterium | reverse complement strand
CGACCTCGACAATGAGGCCTACCTCAACAACGCTGGTGAGGGTGGTTCTCAGGGTAGTGGTGACAACACTGGCGGCGGCAGCTACACGCCCGCTGCTGAGACCTACAACAACACGGTTAGCATCAACGGTGCCAACCAGAGCGTTGCAGGTGGCAGCGTTCAGGTGACCGGCAGCCTGACCAGCATCGTCATCTCAGGTACCAACCTGAGCGACTCGGGTTGTGTCCTGATGAAGGCAGGCGTGTCTCAGCCTGTACAGCCAACATCGAAGACTGCAACCGCCATCACCTTCTCGGCTATCGGTGGCGTAGCAGGCGAGACTTGGCGCGTGTACAAGGATGCAGGCGACGCTCAACCTTGGTTCACCATCAACGTGATTGCCGGTGGCGGCAACGGCGATGCAGACTAAATTTAAGCGGGGCACACGCCCTGCTTAAATTTAAGTGAAAAGTGAAAAGTGAAAAGTGAAAAATGAAGCTTCGGTGTGCGTGCGGCACGCTTGGAAATAACGAATCCCCAAGGGCCGTGCCAAGCGCACCCGAAGATTTAAGTTTTCTGTTTCTGTGTAACTTAACGGCCAACAATCATGAATAAGACAATCAAAACAATCCTCCAGGTAATCAGCTACGTTATCGCCGCCATCCTTGGTGGATGGGGTGCCGAAACGTTGCTGTAATGAATGCCCCAAAGACCATTCAGTATGTCTGCGCAGTGGCGCTGATATTCTCAAGCATAACGATGGTAGCTTATCAGGTAGTGGAAATTCAAGATGTAGCCAACGGGCTTCTGTTCTACGTAGCGCAGGCTTTCCTGCTGGCAGGCAGCATCTTCGGCCTGAGCTACTATGTTGATAAAATAACGAAAGTTGTTCATAATAAATAGTTTTTGAGTTTGGGTAAATTGCATAAGTTTAGTTTTCATTGTACTTTTGAATTGCGGAAAAGCTCTGCTGTGAAGCAGGGCTTTTCTGTTTTGAAATGCATTTTGTACTTTTGTACTTTGTACTTTTTCGGTGGTCGAACCCCCAGCGGGCTTTGCCCTAAATGAAGGCTGCGATTAAGCGAGAGCAATGATAAGCTTGCTTAAGCATTGCCGAACCGAGAGAGCAGCGAGAGCCGAATGATGCTCGCATCAATTAGGCCGAGTCGCGTTCGAGGTCGACGTAGTCAATGGAAGCAGTCTCGACGAAGTCAAAAATGAAAAATGAAAAATGAAAAATTATAATAATATTATGTGGAAGAATTTGCTTAATTCAACATTTCTCCGTAATTTTGCATCTTGAAAGATAAAATAGTACTAACCATAACTTATTTTCAAGATGGAACAGCAGAAAGTTGACATGTTCATGATGATGAACAACAAGTATTTCCCCGAATCTCAGATTCCCTACATTCGCGAGCGTCTCCTGGCAGGCGACGAAAACAGGGAGGGCTTGCTGCATAGTCTCCAGTTCAAGGACCCCACTATCTCACTCATTCTGAGCCTTATGTGTGGTGCTCTCGGCATTGACCGCTTCTACATCGGCGACACGGGTCTGGGTATCGGCAAGCTGATTACTTGTGGCGGCTTCGGCATCTGGGCTATCATCGACTGGTTCCTCATCATGGGCTCGACCCGCGAGAAGAACCTGGAACGCCTGATGAGTGTCATCTAAGGAATGTGCCTTACCAAAGGACGACTGTACCCCCTGCTGCTGTTGTTGACGGTGTGCGGCTATGTGTGGCTGTATGTCAGCGACGACGGCAATTGGGGGAGTCGTCTTGTGTGCTGTCCGACAAGACTCATCTGGGGCATTCCCTGCCCAGCGTGCGGTACGACGCGTGCCGTCCGTGCCATCTTCCACGGGGAGTGGCTGGCATCGCTCCACTATAATCCCCTGGGGCTTGTGGTCAGTCTGGCGATGGTGGTCGTCCCGATATGGATTGTGGCTGACACGGTGACAGGGTCGTCTTCCCTGCTCAGGGCCTACCGTTTTACAGAAAGGAAACTCGGGCAATGGCCCTATGCCGCCCTGGGCATTCTGCTGATATTGGCTAACTGGATATGGAACCTTTTGAAGTGAAAAGTGAAAAGTGAAAAGTGAAAAATTAAAGGGTGAAAAAGTGATAAATGAAAAGTGAAGAATTTGGCGTCATCCATGAGGACGAGAAGGAGAGGGCCTCGGGCTGCTACGTCATGTCCTTAGTGGCTGTGATGATAGGGCTGCCCATGCCCATCATAAACCTTGTGGCAACGGGGATTTTCTACCTGATGTCCAGAAAGGGTACGTACTTCGTCCGATGGAACTCGATTCAGGCCCTCGTCTCGCAGGTGCCTCTCTTCGTCATGAACAACATCCTGTTTTGGTGGACCATCAGGATTCTCTTCTGCTTCACGGAGCTGTCCTCGGTATATATCGCCTACTTCATCACCGTGAACCTCTACAACATCTACGACTTCGTGGAGACGGTCCGTTCTGCGGTGAGCACACGCAAAGGGAAGGTGCATGAATGGTATCTATACGGGACGATAACGGACATGATTTGTAAAAGGTGAAAAGGTGAAAAATTCTAGGATGCTTTAGCACCAAGGCGCGATTGTAGTCGCGGAAGAAAAGGTAAAAAATGAATAGGGTATTCAGGGAACTTTTACTTTCGGTGGCGGTGTTCTGCGGCATTTTCTATGCCACGCTGCAGGTGGACTGGATGAGGGTTCTGCACCTTTCGCCTACCATTGTGGGTGACAAGCTGTCGGAATGGGCGTGGGACCTGATGTCCAAGAGTATAAGAGAGGTCGAGGCTGACGATGTGTGCCTGCCCATCGACACCCTCATGCGCGAGATGTGCCTGGCAAACGGGATTGACACAGCCAGCGTCCACATCGTGGTGGACAGGACCTCCGAAGTGAATGCCTTCGCTACCGTAGGAAGGCACCTCGTGATATATACAGGTCTCATCAGACAGATGGACAACGAGGCTCAGCTGTGCGCCGTCATCGGTCATGAAGTGGCTCATCTGCAGCTCGGCCACATACAGTCAGGCATACGTCGGCAGGCTGCAATAAACGTGATACTGATACTGCTCTCGGGCAATGGCTCAGGTCAGCTGAACGAAATCATAGGCGACATGGTGAGCAATTCCCTGACACGTGCCAAGGAGAATGAGGCTGATGCCCAGGGAGCGCGCTACCTGCATGCTATGCACCTCGACCCATTGGAGATGGCGACAACTCTTGAGAAGTTTGAGAGCTACGGCATCTTTTCCTACCTGACGGACCATGACGACAGCAAGAAGCGTGCCGACAGAATCCGCAAGATGGAGTTCAGCGACAATGGCCCCTATCGTCAGATTCTGTCGTCCGAGACGTGGGAGAGATTGCAGGAGTCTTGTAGATAAGGCTCTTAGAATGCCACCTTGATGCCGGTGGTCATGCTGCTGAAGCTGGGGCCGTAGCTGCTTTGCAGTACTTTGAAGGGATTGTACTTGTAGTAGATGCCTATTTTGTGTATGATAATCTCGGCTCCGACGCCTACAGAGAAGCTGTTCTGGTGGACGTTGCCGGCGGTAATTTTCCTTTTCTCACCATCCTCGTAGTAGCGGGTCTTGAGCGAGCCGTAAGGGGTGAAGTAGAGTTCGGGGCCTACGGCAACGAATATATTCTTGTTGAAGTAGTGGTAGTACTTCAGGGGGACGGACAGGCTGAAGGTGTGGATGCGGCTGAACTTGGGCTCCACGCCCTCGGGATAGTCTTGCATGGTGATGATGCCGCGTCCGTCCTTGGCGAACATCTTGTGGTTCGTGACTCTGTAGTTGCGCCAGTCGAAGCCCATACCGATGCTCACAAGGTCTTTCTTGCCGATGCGTGCTTTGCCTCTGATGACGTCGCCCCATTCTATCTCGTAGGACTGTCCCATGTCGATGCTGACGTCTTTGTCCTGATTCACTCCTCCGATGAAGCCGAAGGAGAAGCTGCTGCTCAGCGAAATCGTCACCTCTTGGGCTGTTTTGGTTTTCGTGACTTTCAGTCCCGGCAGTTCGAAGTCCCAACCGCCAGGGTTCTCGTTGTCGTCGTCATCGTTAGTTGCTGATACATTTGTTAACGTGAAAACTGCCATAGTGATGGCTAAAAAATACTTCTTCATAATGTGTGTATTGTTTAAATAATTATTTCTTGAATGTTTTCCTTAGGTCAGCGAGAGAGGCCGTGCCTTCCATATATACCAAGGTAATATCGTAGTAACTAGACTTTTTCTTGCACTGATAGCAGATGTAGCGGTGACGACCTTTCTTATTGTCTGTGAGCTGCACAATAGCGTAGTAGATGTAACCGTCACGGCTCTCGAACTCCATGTTGCTGTCATCGTCGGAGATACGTTCCTCCATGTCCTTTGTGAAGAGGGCATTTAACTTTTCTCTATCCTTGCTGCCTGCAGCGAACTTGACGGTGTGGAGCATTTCCAGCTTGTAGGGTTTGAGGTTCTCGCCTTTGACGAGGCTCTCCTGCATGCATTGCTTGTCGATGACTTTTCCCTCGAATGCTTCATTGATTTGCAGTCCTTCCTGTGCCGTGGTACAGAGGGTGATGCCGAGAAGCATAAACATTATTGCATATAAACGTTTCATTTTGCGTTGAATAAATCTGTGAGTTGTTGTTCTTCGTTTCCGTTGCTGAATATCTCTTGCAGGGCTTCCTGCCCTATCTGCATAGCCAGTGCTTTGTCGTTGAGCATTTTGCCATCAACGTATGCTATGGCCATATCGTTCTTCTGCTTGGGTGGTGTCAGAATGATGAATGCGAAAGCGGCAATGCAAGCGGCTGCCAACAAGGGCCACAGGAGGATATGCCGGCGGGGTGCAGGCATTTGCTCTTCCGAGAAACGATTCAGAGCTTCCACACTTGGCACTGGCGTCTCTTCGTCTATGATGGCGAACATCTGGGCGTAAGATACCAAATCGGCAGGCAAGTCCGAGGCTGTATTGAAGTATTCTCTGAGTAGCTTCAGCTCTTTCTGTGTGCCTACGCCTTCCATATAGAGGCGGAGCAGTTCGCGTACGTTTTCTTGTGTTACCTTATTCATGATATCATGTTTTGGTCTTGATTGCGTTTCATGAGTTTCTCCAGGAGTCTTCTTCTGGCTTTGCAGAGTGCTGTGCGGACGGTGGTCTCGCTGATTCCGAGTATTTGAGCTATCTCGCTGTTCTCGAGTCCGTCCTGCTGGCTCATTCTGAGTATCTGCATCTGTGAGGAGGGAAGTTCCAATATACTGTCTTCAAGCCAAAGGGCATTCTCTTTTTCCTCCAACATCCACTGGGAATCGTGAGTACTGATGAGCTTGATTTCTTCGTTGAGCTCCATTGGAATGATTCTCCTCTTGCGGAGCTTGGAGACGCACAGATTCCTACAGATGGCGTATGTCAGAGCCTGAACAGAGCGAACTTCATCAAGTTGTTCCCTGACGGTCCAGAGTCTGAGCAGGGTGTCCTGTACATTGTCTTCTGCCTCAGCCTCATTCCTAAGAAACCGGCGGCTGAGAGCCATGATGTCAGCTCTCAGTTGGCGAGTCAATATGCAGAACTCTTCTTTACCCATTATACTCTCATTCTCTTCTTATGCACTCCTTCTTGGATTCTTTAGTTCCGCCTGCGTCTGAGCATTGCGAAGAACCAAGGCGCGATTATAGTCGCGGATCTGCTATATAGACGCAGAAAAGTGAGTTTTGTTCCCCAAACATCGGGAAATATTATGCAAAAGTAGAAAATAAATCTAAATTAGTATGTCTCGTCCCCATAGAATTAGCTAAAAAACTTCATCAGATGGGTTGGTAAGTCGAGTTTTTTATGTAATTTTGCAGCCGAATTAGTCGTTAAGGCTCGATTCCCCCGAACGACTAAACTTCGAGACAGATGAAGAAAAAGAAGAAAAAACAGAAGCAGCATTGGTTCGTCCCTGCCGGACTGGAACCGACGGAGATGGACTTGCGGATAATGGAATGGGAGGCTAAAGGGAAACTGGTGCCGACGCGTGACCTCATCAAAACCAAGGAACAGATAGAAGGCATCCGCAAGGCCGGTGTCCTCAATACCGCTGTGCTCGATGCTGTGGCTGCCCAGATTCGCGAGGGCATGAGTACGGCCGAGATAGACCGCATCGTCTATGACTACACAACCTCTCACGGCGGCATCCCTGCCCCCCTGAACTTCGAGGGCTACCCCAACAGCTGCTGCACCAGCATCAACGATGTGGTCTGCCACGGTATCCCGTCGGAAGAGGACATCCTGGAGGAGGGCGATATCATTAATGTGGATTGCACGACTATCCTGGACGGCTACTATGCCGACGCCAGCCGCATGTTCGTCATCGGCAGGACGACACCCGAGCGGCAACGACTGGTGGATGTGGCGTGGGAGTGCCTCAAAATAGGCGAGCAAGTCTGCGCAGAGCCATACGTCTTCGTGGGAGACCTGGGGAATGCCATCGCCAAGCACGCGCACAAGAACGGCTACACTGTGGTGCGCGACCTCTGCGGACACGGCGTGGGACTGGCCTTTCACGAGGAGCCCGACGTGGATCACTACGGCAAAAAGGGTAGCGGCATGCTGCTCGTGCCTGGGATGACCTTTACCATCGAACCGATGATTAACGCTGGAGATTTCTACGTATGCGGCGATGTGGACGACGAGACGGAGTGGATTGTCCTGACCGAGGACGGTGAGGACAGCGCACAATGGGAGCATACGTTCCTGATGACAGAAAACGGAGTGGAGGTTATTAGTAATTGAGAATTGATAATTGATAATTCTTGGATGCTCTAGCACCAAGGCGCGATTGGAGTCGCGGAAGACAATTGATAATTGAAATGGCAACTTATATATTAGGGATTGAGAGCAGCTGCGATGATACTTCGGCAGCTGTGTTGAGGGATGGCATACTGCTGAGCAACGTCACGGCCAGTCAGGCTGTGCATGAGGCATACGGCGGCGTGGTGCCGGAACTGGCAAGCCGTGCCCATCAGCAGAACATCGTACCTGTGGTGGATGCTGCCCTGAAACAGGCGGGCATAGAGCGCGAACAGCTGAGTGCCATTGCTTTTACGCGAGGTCCGGGCTTGATGGGCTCCCTGCTTGTCGGTGTGTCCTTTGCCAAGGGACTGGCGACTTCGCTCGGCATTCCCATGATAGACGTCAACCACTTACACGGGCACGTCCTGGCGCACTTCATCCATTCAGAAGGCGACGACTACGTCTCTCCCTCTTTCCCCTTCCTCTGCCTCTTGGTGAGCGGTGGCAACAGTCAGATTGTTCTGGTGAAAAGCTACAAGGAGATGGAGATTATCGGTCAGACTATCGATGACGCTGCAGGCGAGGCCATCGACAAATGCTCGAAAGTGATGGGGC
The DNA here is from genome assembly GCA_024697945.1 of Bacteroidaceae bacterium. GTDB lineage: Bacteria > Bacteroidota > Bacteroidia > Bacteroidales > Bacteroidaceae > Physcousia. The sequence goes on along the minus strand of JAILRU010000036.1, from coordinate 38,551 downwards.
TGGGCTATCCTGGCGGTCCCATCATCGACAAATTGGCGCGGCAGGGTAATCCCGATGCCTTTACTTTCTCCAAGCCCAACATCGCGGGCTATGACTACAGCTTCAGCGGACTCAAGACCAGCTTCCTCTACAACCTGCGCGACTGGCTGAAGGAAGACCCTGACTTCATCGAGCATCACAAGTGCGACCTTGCCGCCTCGCTCGAGAAGACGATTGTAGATGTTCTGATGAAGAAACTGCGTCTTGCTGCCCGTGACCTGAAGATAAAGCAGGTAGCCGTGGCTGGTGGTGTCTCGGCCAACACGGGCCTCAGAAATGCCTTCCACGACTATGCGCGTCGCTACGGATGGCAGATATTCATTCCTCGCTTCAGCTATACCACCGACAACGCCGCCATGATAACTATCGCCGGCTACTTCAAGTATCTCGACAAGGACTTCTGCCCCATGTCGGCTCCTGCCTACAGTCGCGTCGCTGAGAATATATCGAAAGGGGAATAAAGCACGGAAGAATCAGAAACGACCACCGCCGCCCCAGCCGCCGCGTCCGCCTTGGCCGCCGCCCCAGCCACCACGTCCGCCTTGGCCGCCGCCCTGACCTCCATTGAAACCTGCTGCACGGGCTTCTTTGTTGCCTATGAGGTTGAAACGGTAGATGAGGTGTACCATCACATAGCTGTGGATAGCATTAGTCCAGGTGTCGCTGCGGTTCGTAGCACTGATGTTGCGGCTAATGCTGGAGCGCTCGCGCAGGATATCATACCACTGAACGCTGATAGTTGCATTCTTTGACTTGAGGAAATTCTGGCTGAGCTGTGCGTTCCAAATGAGTTCGTTGGTATTCATCGAAGCATCGTCATAGCCGCGACGGCTCTGTTGCAAGATGTCACTGCTGAACTGCATGTCCCAAGGCATGTTGAAGACCACGTTGCCGCCATAGCTGAAGAACCACGTGTCGCGATTGCCGTTCTTCTGCATGTTATTGCGGGCGTGCTGGTAGTTCATGCCGCCATTGACACCAACCTCTAAGATGTCGTTGCGATAGTTGATGCGCAGATTCTCTCCGAGATTGGTATTTTTGGTGGTAGATTTCTTGAGCAGATTATTCCGGTCCATATATGAGAAGAGACCGTTCATGTCTATCTTGCCTGTGACATACTGCTTGGCTACTTCATCAAGGTCGCTACTGATATAGCCGACATTGTTGGAGAAGTTGATATTTTGGTTCCAGCTAAGGTTGATGTGCTTGTCGCGGTCCAGTGCTGAGTTGAAGCCCATCCAAGCACCAGCATTCCAATTGCCGTTGATGTTCATCGGACGGCTGTAACTAATGCCGGACTCGGTGTCGTAGATGGTGGCATTGGAGATAGAGCGGCGATTGATGTTTCCCCAAGCGTTGATATTCCAACCCATCTGTTTCTCAGTGATATAGTCGTTGTACTCAACGTTGAAGCGGTCGTTCCACGAGCTCTTCAATCCAGCATTACCAGTGCTGACGTAGAGGGGATTGCTGTTGTCCATGACCTCGATGAGGTTGGTCATGGAGGGTTGTGACATACTGCCGTTGTAGCGTATGCGGAGCTGGCTGGTATTGGAGCGTTTCCATCGCATATTGAAGCGAGGTGCCCAATTCTGGATGTGGCGGGTGGTGTCAATGTGAATGCCACGCTTGTCGTACTCCATATCGGTACGTTGGGGCTGGAAATTGAGTCCGAGGTTGAAGAACAGCTCCGATTCATCGCTCAGCTTGCTGTTGTGACGCAGCATGAGGTTGACATTCTGGTTTACCTCCTTGTAGGTAGCATACTGGCTGTTCTCGACATCCTTCTGAAGCTGGGTGAAATCGATGCCATAGCTGGCGAAGTCCATACCATTGTAGGTGCCGTTGGCAAAGTCTCGGGCAGTAACGTCAGTAAGGCCCTTTTCCTGCAAAGCATCTTCCAACTTGTTATAGACCATCATCTCGCGGTCGCTGTCTTGGAAACGGTACTGTGCCTGATAGCTGAGCTGTACGACGGTTCCCTTCAGTATGGGTTCGGTGTAGCTGACTCGGCCCTGATAGCTGTAGTTCTTGGAGGGCGATGTGGTGTTCTGGTAGTCGGCCTTTATCTCGCCATCGCGCTGATAGTAGCGTATCATCGATCGGCTGTAGGACTCGTTATTGCTCTCGCTATATGAACCGTCGAGGTTGAGGGTGATGTTGCGTCCAGGAACAAAGAGGCGACGGTTCACCTGGAACCTGCCATTGACATTGTTGTTGTAGTTGTCGCCGCTATTGACACGTTCATTGCCGTTGACACGTATTCCGTTCGGATCATCCATACTCTTATATTCTTCGACAGGGTCGGTCAGGCCTGCCTCGAAAGGACTCTGGTTGAAGGTCACGCTACGGCTGTCCGTTGAATTATCGCCATTACTATGGCTGAAGTTGGGACGGAACATGATGTTGGTCATGCTATCGGGAAACCACTCTAATTGGAAATTGGCATTGATGTTCTGGTTCCAGTTGGTACCCTTATTCTTGGAGTTGGAGAACTGGCTGCCTCCAGAGGTGAGGAACATCTCGTTGTTGGTCCGTGACTCCGATTCGCTGTCACTGCTGTTGTAACGCACATTGCCGCCTAATTTCAAGAGACCAGCCGAATAGTCGGGTTTGCCGTTCTCCCAGGCAAAGGTTGCACCGCCCATCGTACTGGTGGTGATGCCATTGCCTCCCCCACCCCATCGGCCTCCGAAGTCGTTGACATTGTTGCGGCTGCCTACGACGGAGAGGAAACTCTTGTCGAGGAAACGGTTGATGTTGAACTTGCCAGAGTAGCGGTCCTCTGTGCCGTATGCTCCGTCGAAGTTTCCGACCCAGCCTTCCTTCATGCCCTTCTTGACGGAGAGGTCGAGCACGGTCTCCTCCTCGCCGTCTTCAATGCCTGTGATACGGGAATAGTCACTCTTCTTATCGTATGCCTTGAGCTTCTTGATGAGCTTGGAAGGCAGGTTCTTCATCGCCATCTTGGTGTCGTTCTGGAAATACTCTTTGCCATCGACCATAATTTTCGTGACGCTCTTGCCATTGATTTTGATGTTGCCTTCGTCATCCACCTCTGCACCAGGAAGTTTCCTAACAAGTTCCTCCAGGGCTGAACCTTCAGGCAAGCGATAGGCTTCTGCATTATAGACAAATGTGTCGGCCTTCATCTCCACCTGGGCCAGCTTGGCTGTCACCTCTGCCTCCTTCAGTATCTTACTATCCTCCTGAAGGGTGACGGTGCCCAGATTGACATCTTTGTTTTTCTTCGAGAGGGTGATGTTGCGGGTATAGGTCTGGAAGCCCATATAGCTGACACGGAAGATGTAGTTGCCCGTCTTGACAGAAGGGAACTTGAACTTGCCTTCAGCATCGGTGGCAACACCAGCAGTCAAAGTACTGTCCTTGGGCTGAAGCAACACGACGGCTGCACCTGGCAGGGGCTCGCTCAATGCGCCGTCCATGACAATACCACTAACGGCAACTTTCTGTGCTACAGCCACAATGGAGCAAAGGCTAAAGAGGAGGAGGGAGAGAAACCTATTCATTCGTAATTAATTATTGACAATTGATAATTGATAATTTGCATTTTGCGATTCACAACAATAAGACAACAGCAAGACGAAAAGGTTTATTCATTATCAAAAAAAACTCTCTTTCCTCCTGGCGGGAGCGGGAAGGAGGCTCCGTCCCAGACAAGATTGCCATTCACCCAGGTCTTCTCGACCTGCCAACCGAGGGTACGACCCTCCAAAGGACTCCAGCCGCAACGGCTCTCTATGCAGTCCTTCGTTACCGTGCAGGGTTTCCGACGCACGAGGACGAGGTCTGCATAGTAGCCTTCACGGATGAAGCCGCGCTCTTTGATGTGGTAGAGGCGGGCAGGATTGTGGCACATTAGCTCTACAGCCCGCTCTATGCTTAGGATGCCATCGTCCACGAGACTGAGCACAGCAGGCAGGGAGAACTGCACCATCGGCATACCGCTCATGGCCCTGAGCACGCCGCCCTCCTTCTCGCTGAGCAAATGGGGAGCATGGTCTGTAGCAATCGTTCGGATGCGGCCATCGGTAAGCGCTCTGCGAAGGGCATCTCTGTCGGCAGCCGTCTTGATGGCGGGATTGCATTTGATGCGAGCGCCAAGCGTCTCATAGTCGGCATCCGTAAAGAGCAAGTGCGGCACGCAAGCCTCTGCTGTGATGCGTTCGTCGTTGGGTTGAAAGAGTTCCAGTTCCTGTGCCGTTGTGATATGTGCCACATGCAGCCGCGCTCCTTCCTCCTTTGCGAGACGAACGGCAAGCTCCGTACTTCTGTAGCAAGCCTCGTGGTCGCGAATGAGAGGGTGAAGGCTCACCCCACCCTTCTCCAAAAGAGGGGAGTCATTTTTAATTTTGAATTTTGGATTTTGAATTCTATCAAGGTTCTCCTTGATGCGCTCCGTGTCCTCGCAATGGGTCATCACGAGTGTGGGAGAATGGCGAAAGATTTGCCGCAGTTTCTCCTCGCGGTCAACAAGCATACCTCCCGTACTGCTGCCCATGAAGAGTTTCACGCCAGGGCAGAGCGTCGGGTCGAGCCGTTTGATTTCCTCCAGATTGTCGTTTGTGGCACCAAGATAGAACCCATAGTTCACATGGCACTGCCCTTCGGCTATAGCATAGCGCTCCTTCAGCAGTTGGAGCGTTGTGGTCTGCGGCACGACGTTTGGCATATCAAGCACCGTCGTTACACCTCCTCGTGCAGCAGCCCGCGTCTCACTCTCCATCGTCGCCTTGTGCGTCAGCCCAGGCTCTCGCATGTGGACGTGCCCATCGATGATGCCAGGAAACAAGAAACATTGAAAAGGTGAAAAAATGAAAAAGTGAGAAGATTCAACTTTTAAACCTTTCGTTTTTTCAACTTTTTTGATTCGTCCATCTTCAATAAGGACGGATGCTTGGTAGCATTCGCCCTCATTGACAACGATTACATCCTCTATAATAAAACTATCGTTCTTCACCCTTTCACCTTTTCACTTTTTTCACCCTTTCAATGTCATTCATCGGCCAATATCTTCTCAAAGGCCTGTATCAGGATGTTTGCCATTATCTGCATACCATCGTCGTTGGGGTGCAGGGCTGTATCGTAGCTCCAGTGGTCGAGTTGGCGCTGTCCGCCGGCTTCGGCAAAGAAATCGGCAACAGGGAACGACTCATAGGCAGCAATCTGGCGAATGATGTCGGCATACTCCTGAAGGTAGATACCGTTCAAGGGGTCGTACCAGTGGTCGGGCAGATAGCCATTGAATCCGTACGCCTTGCGTGGGGTGCAGAGGATGACGCGTGCCTTCTTGTTACGGGTGAAAATGCGGTCGATAACCTGCCTATACGTGGCAGCAAAGGTACCGTTCTTCGTATTCTTGATATAGTCATCGATGGTACCAACAGGTGTAGAGTGTCCCCAGTCGTTGATGCCGTGCTCGATGGTATAGTAGTCGGCAAGGACAACAGAAGATATTGCCGAAGACAGGACTCCGCCATTGACAGCCTTGTTGCTGAAATTGGAGAAAGCCAGTTTCTCCATGACACGTGTCTGGTAGCCTTTCGTGAGGGGGTACGAAGCCGTGTTTTCGTTGAGCCACGAAATGGAAGTGCCAAGCGAGCACCACCTACCTTTTATCTGACGCGGCTCATCACTTGAGGCTGCTGCTTTGTCAGGACTGAAAACGATACTATCCACATTCTCATTATTGTATCCGTGGGTCTTCTCTCCCTCATAGACGGTAAAGCTCTGCGCCATAGCGACAGAGGCTATGGCACAGAGAATAACAGTTAAATATACTTTCTTTTCCATATTAATATCCAATTTTGAATTTTGAATTTATAAATTTTGAATTAGAAAAGTATTTTCTTTCCATTAACGATGTTGATGCCCTTCTGCATCTTGTTCAGGCGCTGACCAGCCAGGTTGTAGATAGCTCCCTCATTATCAATTACCAATTGTCCATTATCAATTGTCTTAATGCCCGTGTAAGTGCCATCTTCATTGCGAGTCACGATGCCATGGCTTTCATCAAGAACGGGGAAGGCATCCTCGCCAATGGTCTGATACCAGTTGATGACGCTCTGATTGCCGTTCAGCTTGTAACAAACCTCACCGTTCTGGAACTGCTCAAGGCTCATCTGAGTGCCCTGTGCCGATCCGATTGCATTCAGGTAGTAGCAGTTGTTGGCCTTGTACGTGCCGCGACAGAAGGTGTAGCAGTAGTCCGTGCCTGTGCCTTCGGTGAGGGAGCAGGTGGTATAGCAGTTGTTCAAAGTGGAAGAGCCGCTGCCAGCGTATGCCACGAAGCCGCAGTACATAGAGCTACCTTCAAATCCCATCTCGCCCATAGTAGCACAGTTGTTGAAAGTAGCTTCACCTTCAAGGCGTCCGAACATACCTCCATTACCAGTCACACCACTATGCTCACCCGTGATGTTAACATTGGTTATCACGTTCTCGATGAGTGTGGTACCATTCACATAACCTGCCAGAGCACCGAAGTGGATGCCTCTCGTAACGACTTCGCCTTCCACACGAAGGTTGCGGATGGTGGCTCCGTTCGTATAGCTGAAGAGACCGCAGTAGTTGTCTTCCAAATCATAGCTGTAGGTTACACTATGGCCCTGTCCGTCGAAGATGCCTGCGAACTGTGCTTCGGAATTGCCAATCATGACGTTGGCAAAGTCTGTCTCGCGCAGGTCGATGTCTGTCAACAGCTTTGCATTAATATCGGTTTGTCCGGCATTGACCAGGCTTGCAAAGACGAAGTAGTCCCTGTCGCTGCGAAGCAGGTAGTAGCCATCCTCTTCGTCGGGGTAGAAAGTGATTTCTTTCTTGAGGTCGATAGCCAATGCCTCTTCGGTTGACAAAGTGCCGTCCATATAGCCATTGGTCAGCAGGGCATAGAGGTCCTCCAGCCGGTTGAACTCCTCATCGCTGAGGAGGCTGGCAAATGCCGTCAGTATGCCGTTCAGCTCTTCTGCCTTGTCCATCAGGGTGACGTATGCTTGCTTGCACTCGTAGATTTCCAGGAAGAGCTGCGAGAACTTCTCGATGAGCTGGAACTTGGCCTCTGGGTTAGCAGCGGTGCCTACAGCTTTGAGCGTCTTCTGGAGCTCGTCCCTGAGGGCCTGGCTGAAGTTGGGATATACCCTATAGTTGTCCGTGTAGTCGCACTCATAGATGTTGAGGAGGGTGTATGCACGGTCTGCCTGCGAAGCCAGCACGCGGTCGAGGCTTTCGGCTGCTTCGTTCAACTGTCCGTAGTAGAACACCCTGATGTTGCCGAAGCCGAGCCAGTCGCGTGAGAGACCCGTTCCGGGCTGACGGATACCAATCGTCAGGGTACCGTCCGTCACCTTGCAAAGCACGCTGTTGGGATAGCGTCCTGCCTGGAAGGCGTTGCAGCAGCTCACAATGCCCTGCATCGTATAGCCTGCCAGTTCGCCTTCTTCGTCAGGCACAGCGAAGTCGGCAACAGGACCGGTGATGTTGCAGTTCACGCCGTCGATGGCATCTTCCGGACTGATCATGTCCTCAATGTTGGTCATGAAGTAGTTGTGGATGTCATTGGCATAAAGCGTAGCTGCATAGTTGACATTGTAGAAATCGTCGTAGGGAGTCGGACGGAAGGCACCGTTCACACGCAGCTCGTAGATGCCGTTGGGCAGTCCCGTCAGCGTCTGGTACATATCCATCTTCGCAGCAAGACATTCGGCTGCATACAGCGGACTGGTCTCCGAACCGCCCCAGCCTGTGGGGAGCTGGCCTTCCCATCCGTTGAACTTGTCGCTCAGGTCGGCATTCGTGAAGAGCATCGTTATCTCCGTTCCTACAGCCGGTGTGGAGGTAATGGCCTCAACCAGTTTCTCGTCGATGAGTGCAGTCTCGGCAATAATCTCCTCCTCGCTCAGTTCGCGGCTCTCGATGATGTATTCAGCCGAACCGTTAGGATAGTCCTCGCTGGGCACGGCGTACTCGTTGAGGTAGTCTGCCAGCTGTTGGGCTTTCTCGTTGTCCAGCTCGGAATGCTCCTCCATGTAGCGTTTCGTCTCCTCCACCTTGGCCATGTAGGCAGCGTAGGCATCGGCACAGCTCTGGATGCTCTCACGCTGTCCGGCAAGCTCGTCATAACCAGCCAGGAAAGCCTCTATGCTGGCTGCTGAGCTCAGGGTGTTGAGGGCTTCGAGATAAGTCTCCACAAGGCTCTTCTGGACAATCATTTCACTATAGCGTTCTGTCTCCTCCTCAACAACGAGGGAAACAAATTCGCGGAAGCTGGCTTCGTCGTTTATGTTCATGTAGGTTGCGCCTGCGCCAAAGACTCTCAGGTGGCTGTCGTCAGGCACTGGCATCTCGTCGTCGCCAAGAGTCTGGTACCAGCCAATCTCGCTCTGGTCGCCGTTAAGCTTGTAACAGAGTTCACCGCTTTCCATCTGTCCCTCCTCAATGGCAGTGCCTTGCACTCTGCCCACTGAGTATAGGTAGTAGCAGTTGTTCAGGGTGACGGTGCCGCCCGAGTGTGTCATGGTGAAGCAGTTGCCTGTACCCGTGCCTTCGGTCAGTCTGCAGGTCGTATAGCAGTTGTTCAGGACAGTCGAGCTCTTACTGTCCGACCAGCCCGAGAAGCTGCTGTACATCGAGCTTTGCTTGCCGTCCTCGGCATAACCCATCTCACCCAGCGTAGCACAGTTGTTGAAAGTCATTTGGGCATAGTTGGCACCCACCATGCCTGCGTCGCCGGTCACCTGGTTCATTGCACCCGTGATATCCACGTCAGTCACCACATTCTCCACCAGCACATCGCCGTCTGCACGTCCGATAAGGGCACCGTAGTGAATCTGCGTCACATAGACGCTACCCTCCAAGCGAAGGTTGCGTATGGTGGCATTGTTAACAAAGCGGAAGAAGCCGCGCCACTTCTCACCGACATACTGGTATAAATAAGTAATAGTATGGCCGCCGCCGTCGAAGACACCCTCGAACGGCCTGCTCTCCGTTGCTATCATCAGGTCGGGGTAGTCACTCTCGCTCAGGTCGATATCGTCCGTCAGGAGCACCTTCGCTTTCGTCTCACCCTGTTCAATCTTCATAGTAAGCCAGTTTAGCTGCTTAGGACTGCCAATCAGGTAGTAGCCCTCCTCGTTCTGCTTTACCGCATCCGGGTCGGCTGTGCCGCAAACGGTGCAAATGCCATCGTCGCCGAACTGATGGTCGGGAACCGTGGGATAGCACTCGCTATTGCTGTATGTCAGGGGGTTGCGAGGGTCTTCAACACCGTCGCAACGCATCACGCCAGAAGCATACACACGCGGGCCGTTCGGGTTGGGAATCGGGTAAGGAGCTGCAGAACCATCGAGGGCTTGCGTCCATGTGATGGCGCTCTGGTCACCGTTCAGCTTATAGCAGAGAGAGCCGGTTCTCACTTGTTCCTCCGTAATCTGAACACCCTGCGCATCGCCAATAGCGTTGACGTAGTAGCAGTTGTTGGCCTTGTACGTGCCGCGACAGAAGGTAAAGCAGTAATCCGTTCCCGTTCCTTCCGTCAATTTGCAGGTCGTGTAGCAGTTGTTCAGGGTCGAGGTCACACCACTGGTAGCAAATGCCACGAAGCCGCAGTACATCGAGCTGCCTTCGTAGCCCATCTCGCCCAGAGTGGCACAGTTGTTGAAGGTGATGTTACCGTAAAGCGCACCAATCATACCGCCGTTGCCAGTCACACCGCTATGCTCACCCGTAATGGTGACATCTGTCACCACATTTTCCACCAGCATCGTACCGTCACCATAACCGATGAGGGCACCATAGTGGATGCCGCGCGTCACAACATCGCCAAACACGTGCAGGTTGCGGATGGTGGCATCGGTAATGTAGCTGAAGAGGCCGCAGTAGTTGCTGCTGCAGTCATAGCTGTAGGTGATGGTATGGCCCTGGCCGTCGAAAGTACCCTTGAACGGGTTTTCAGCAGTACCAATCATCTCGTTGGGATAGTCGCTGACACTCAAGTCGATATCAGCCGTCAGCACGCCATCCACCAGCATACCCGCTTTAACGAGGTCAGCGAAAGCATGGTAATCTTCAGCTGTAGCAATCTCCATGACCTCAGGCTCCTCAAGAGTCTGAGCCACAGCCGTCACACTCGTTCCAACCATCCCCATCAGGACAAGCAGGAACATCATAAGTAATGGTTTTTTCATAGTAATAATTAGTGATTTAGTTATTGAGTTTTTAATTTTTTAAGTTGTTGGTGAATTGAATTCTTTTTCACCGCAAAAATACAACAAATAATTCAAAACTCAAAAGATTTAATTAAAAATTAAAAGTAAAATGCAAATATACATTAGTTGTTTGGTTGTTTAGGAGTTCTTTGAATTGAAAGGAATTGAAGGGAAGTTCTTTTCCATTTTGTCAAATCTGTTAAAATATTTCGTTTTTTTAGTCGTTTGATGGTTTAGGAAAACTCAAGACTCCGCGACTACAATCGCGCCTTTGCGCTAAAGCGTCAAAGAACCTATAACCATTATTTTTCATTTTTCACTTTTCATTTTTCATTTAATGTTCCTCTTCGGCTGAAGAGAAAATTTTCCTCCGCCGAGGAGATAATTTTGTTCAGCTGGGTGTCATTTCTGGATTGACGATGCAAAGTTACGACAATCCTCAAGACCAATGTCCGCCTGTGTCCGTATCCTTCTGGATTTGTCCGGATTTTTTCCTATAAATTTATCTTTAATACAAAATGTAACATGTAACTGTTACAATTACCCGAAATTTTGCATTGTCCTCGCTCGGCAATTGATGCAAGCATCATTGCACTCATTTAAAAAGGGGTCCCTAATTCAGGGACCCATGGTGGAACTCAAGCAAAAAAGGCAACCTTTTGGTTGCCTTGTCCTGCGGAGAGAGAGGGATTCGAACCCCCGGTGCCTCTCGGCACGCCGGTTTTCAAGACCGGTGTAATCGACCACTCTACCATCTCTCCGAAACATACTGAAAGTACGGCATCAAGGAGGGGTCTGCTCCGAAATGCGGTGCAAAGGTACGACAAAAAAATGAAAAATGAAAGAATGAAAGAATGAAAAATTCAAAATTATAATAAAATGTGGGAATTTATTCGTATTTTTGCAGGTCGAAATAGTCACTTACGGAGCTTTCGGAAGTTAAATAGGAAGTTAAACAGGAAGTTAAATAGGAAAAAAGACATATGAAAAAGAATCTCGAAACCATCTGCATTCACGGCGGATGGAAGCCCAAAAAGGGCGAGCCACAGCAGCTGCCCATTTACCAGAGTACTACATTCCGCTATGAGACGAGCGACCAGATGGCACGCCTCTTCGACCTCAAGGACAGCGGTTACTTCTATACCCGCCTGGCCAATCCCACCAACGATGCCGTAGCACAGAAGATTGCGGCCCTGGAGGGTGGCGTCGGCGCCGTGCTTACCAGTAGCGGACAGGCTGCCAACTTCTATGCTATCTTCAATATCTGTCAGGCTGGCGACCACTTCATTACTGCCAACACCATCTATGGCGGCACGTTCAACCTGTTTGGCGTGACGCTGAAGAAGCTGGGTATCGAGTGTACCTTCATCGACCCCGATTGGGACGACGAGCGCATTGAGGCTGCTTTCCGTCCCAACACGAAGTGCTTCTTCGGCGAGACTATCTCCAATCCGGGCTGCAACGTCTTCGACATAGAGCGCTTCGCAAAGATGGCTCACAAGCACGGCGTGCCTCTCATCGTGGACAACACGTTCGCCACGCCCATCAACTGCCGTCCCTTCGAATGGGGCTGCGACATCGTGACGCACTCCACAACGAAGTATATGGACGGACACGCCACTCAGGTGGGCGGCGTAGTAGTGGATAGCGGCAACTTCCCCTGGGAGGACTATGCCGACAAGTTCCCCTGCCTCTGTACGCCAGACGAGTCCTATCACGGCCTGACCTACACCAAGGCTTTCGGCAAGATGGCTTTCACCACCAAGCTTGTGGCTCAGTTGATGCGCGACCTGGGCAGCATTCCCTCTCCGCAGAACGCTTTCCTGCTCAACCTGGGACTGGAAACCCTGCACCTGCGTATGCCCCGTCACTGCGAAAATGCGCAGAAGGTGGCCGAGTGGTTGGAGAAGAACCCGAAGGTGGGATGGGTGAACTATGCCGGACTGCCATCCAACAAGTACTATCCCCTGGCTCAAAAATACTTACCGAAAGGAACGTGCGGTGTGATTGCGTTCGGTCTGAAAGGCACGAAGGAGGAGGCTATCCGCTTCATGGACAACCTGGACTTCATCAGCATCGTGACGCACGTTGCCGACGCCCGTACCTGTGTGCTGCACCCTGCAAGCCACACCCATCGCCAGCTTAGCGACGAACAGCTCCGCGAGGCAGGCATTGCACCAGACCTCGTCCGCCTCAGCGTTGGTCTTGAGAACATCGACGACATTATTGCCGACCTGGAACAGGCAATGGAAAAAATGTAAAGCAGAATTTACAAAAGTTAAATAATTAATCAAAAATAGTAAATAGGTTAATTAGTCTTAATTGATTTTGCTGTTTGCGGAAGATTATATATCTTTGTCGTGCAAAAACAGTAAAAAAATAGATGGCAAAAGGTAAATGGCTGCTTTTGGCATGCGTTTTGACGTTGATTGCCTGCAAGAGTCAGTACATGGTGAAGGGTTCCTCCAACGTGGATGAGTTGGAGGGCAAGATGCTGACCCTGAAGGTTTATGTCGATGGCGAGATGCGCAGCATTGACTCGACACGGGTCGTGCATGGGCGGTTCAGCTTCGGAGGCAGTATGGATTCCACGATGCTGGCGAATGTCTTCATGGGCAATATCAGCCTGAGACCTATCGTGCTGGAAGAGGGCGAAGTGAACCTTAGCATCGGCGAGACTCAGCAAACCGCCACCGGTACGCCGCTCAACGACACATTGTCGGGCTTTATTCAGCGCAAGACCCAGCTTGACGCTCAGATGGCCGAGCTGCCTCATTTGGAGTCACAAATGATAATGGACGGCATCGACGAAGATGAGATTTTGTACGAGTTGAGGAAGCAGTCGAAGCAACTGACCACCGAGAACGACCGCCTGATTGTGCACTTCATCCGCAATAATTATAATAATGTGTTGGGACCTGGCATCTTCATGATTCTGACCAGTAGCCTGCCCTACCCCATACTGACCCCGCAGATTGAGGAAATCATCACCAATGCCACGCCTTACTTCCTGGGGCATCCTTACGTCAAGAAGTATATTGAGGAGGCAGAAAAGAGGAATGAGGAATGATTAGAATCCTGTACTGCCTATACCAGCTCTTCATTGCTTTGCCGCTGATTCTTGTGGCAACAGCCACGACGGCCATCGTCACCATTATCGGCTGCACCCTGGGCAAAGCCAGGACGTGGGGCTACTATCCCGCTATGGTGTGGAGTCGCCTGATGTGCTGGATTATGCTACTGCCTGTCAAGGTGGAGGGAAGGCAATTGTTGAAGAAGCACCAGTCGTATGTCTTTGTGGCCAACCATCAAGGGTCTTACGATATCTTCCTCATCTATGGTTTTCTGGGACGCAGTTTCCGCTGGATGATGAAGAAGTCCCTGCGCAACATTCCCCTTATAGGCAAAGCCTGCGAAAGTGCCGGACACATCTTTGTTGACAAGAGGGGACCGAAAGCGGTTCAACATACCTATGAACAGGGACGAGCCGTACTGAAACACGGAGTTTCTCTGGTGGTTTTTCCTGAAGGAGCAAGAAGTTTCACCGGTCACATGGCGAAATTCCGTCGCGGTGCATTCCAATTGGCCGATGAATTGCAGTTGCCCGTCGTTCCTGTGACAATTGACGGCAGCTTTGATGTCCTGCCTCGTCAGAAAGGCATCAACTTTGTCACCTGGCACAGGCTACGTCTTGCCATTCATCAGCCAATCCTGCCGGAAGGACAAGGTCCAGAAGAGGTGCAGCGCATTCTGGAACAAAGTTACGACACCATCATGCAGGACCTGCCCCCCTGCTATCAGGGTTTCATCTCCAATCCCGACCAATAACTCCGCCCAAGCGGGAAACAAAAATACCACCATTATGCTACACATTCACGAAGAGGCTGTACGCTGCCTGTTGTGCCAGGATGCTCCCTGCACCAAAGTGTGCAAGACAGGAGATCCAGCAAGGGCCATACGTGCCATCAGGTTTAACAACGAGAAGAATGCCTGGCGATGGACAGAAGGCTGCAACGATGATGATCTGGAACGTGCCGAACAAGCCTGTATCCATTATGATAAGCCCCTCCGCATCAGGGAAATGCTCCATTCCGTTAGTTGCGATTCAGTTGCAACAGACAAGTCGTTTCCCTCTCTTGCCATTACATTTTGTGGCATTCCCTGCGAGAATCCGTTCTTCCTCGCATCGTCAGCCATCTGTACCAACTATGAGATGGTAGCACGGGCCTTCGAAATGGGCTGGGCTGGTGTCTTCTACAAGACCATCTGCAAGCAGCCCATCAATGAAGTTTCACCCCGATTCGATGCTGTCAAGGAGGGCACTTCGTTCATCGGCTTCCGCAACATGGAGCAGTTGAGCGAGAATCCCTACGATGTTGACTTCGACATACTCCATCGCCTCAAGCAGGACTACCCTTCCAAGGTGGTCATTGCCAGCATCATGGGACAGAGTGAGGAGGATTGGATAGAACTGGCTAAAATGGCTGAGAATGCCGGCTGTGATGCAGTGGAACTCAACTTCTCCTGCCCTCAAATGCGCGAAAGCGGTATGGGTAGCGATGTTGGACAAGACCCCGAGCTGGTGACCTTCTTCACGGCTTACGTGAAGCACAACGTGAAGATTCCCGTCATTCCAAAGATGACACCCAACATTGCCCATATCTCACTACCCGCTATGGGTGCCTATTTTGCTGGCGCTGATCTATCTCTGCCATCAACACCATCAAGAGTGTGACCCTGGGCGAAGGCTCGGAGGTAAATGGATGCCAGACAGGATCGGGCTACTCTGGCAAAGCCATCAAACCCCTCGCCTTGCGTCACATCCTCGCTATGGTGAAGAATCCCATGATGAAAAAAATCCAGTACAGCGGTATAGGCGGAATCGAGACTTGGCGAGATGCGCTGGAGTTCATCCAATTGGGCTGCAAGAATGTACAGGTATGTACGGCTGTGATGCAGTATGGCTATCGCATCATCGACGACCTCATTTTAGGCTTGCAGACCTATATGGCTGAGCGCGGAGTAGAGAGAGTAGAAGACCTCGTGGGCGAACTTCTGCCCAAGTTCCACCTGCCCTCCGACTTGGACCGCGACACCATGGTCTATCCGAAATTCGAGCGCGAGAAGTGCATCGGATGCGGCCGTTGCTATATCTCTTGTCAGGATGGTGGACATCAGGCTATCGAGTTCGACGTGGAGACCCGAAAGCCTCGTCTAATTGGCCAGAAGTGTGTTGGCTGCCACCTCTGCCGCCTCGTCTGCCCCGTCAGTGCCATCGGACTTAGCAAACGATTCAGCAAGAAGCAGTAATCCACCTTAGAAAATCATATTCATCCACATCTTGAAAAACGTGGACAGCACTGCAATAAATGGCACCACGAATATGATGGCAAGGACGACGATGATTGCGATGAGGCATCCTCTATGCGTTTCCCTGGCGGGCATAATCATCTGCTGAGAATCCTCCTTGACCTGTTGGGTCAGGTTCTCAGGCGTGATTTGTTTTCCCTGCTGGCGTAGGCGGTCCTCAGGGGTAAGCGCTGCAGGCACCACAAGCCACATCACGATATAGATGATGGGAAGGGGAAGGCCTATGCCAAGAAGTGTGAGTGCAATAGCTCCGAGCCGCCACACCAAGGGGTCGCCCGTATTGGTATAGACTGCCAAGCCCGAACAAATGCCACCAAGTATCTTGTCGTTGGCACAACGATAGTAGCGATGTGTCTTCACATGGTTGTAACCCTTGTCGTAAGCATCGCGGGCGAGCTTGCCTGCATCATTGGCAAACTGATTGAACTCCTCCTTGAAGCTGGTTTCCTGCCCCTGACTCCTCGAATATTGTCCGTCGCTTCTCTCATACTGCCCTTGCTCCTTGCTCCCTGATTCCTGCTTATCTTCACCGGCTATCTGTTCGGCATTACCGATGGTGTCGATAATCTCTTTCACGGTTTCGATGTTAATGGCGGTCATTCCAGCCTCGCGACGCTGCCAAAGGAGTTCGGCCACACGATGCTCGATGTCGTCGGCAACTTCCTCGCCGCCCTCCTGGCGACCGAAATAGCGTTGCATACTCTGCAGATAATTCTCCAAGAGGTTATATGCGTCCTCGTCTATATTATATAATGTACCAAAAAGGTTGATGCTGATGTTCTTTTTCATTGCTTTTGTATTTTTTTAATTTTGAATTTTGAATTAATCATCTCTCTTTTCATTGTTTCAGGAAATTGACTGTCCTTGAGATTTCCTCCCAACTGGCATCCAACTGTCTGAGCGCCTCTTCGCCGTCGGCTGTCAGGGTGTAGTACTTGCGGGGCGGTCCCTGCGTGCTCTCCCGCCATTCATAGCCCAGGAGTCCGTCGTTCTTGAGTCTGGAAAGCAGCGGATAGAGCGTCCCTTCCATCACGATCATCTCCGCCTCGCGCAAGCGCTGGATGATGTCGTTGGCATAGCACGACTGCCGATGCAGCAGGAGCATAATGCAATACTCGAGCATACCCTTGCGCATCTGTGATTTTGTGTTATCTGTATTCATTCTCTACGGATTTATGATGTTTTCACGCTGCAAAGGTATATATAATTATAATACCTTGTATCGCAAGGTACTATAATTTAACATTATTTAGCAATTCAATATCATCTTTACATCTTATATATATACGCGCGAAGTACATTCCTTCACTTTTAACCCTTAATTCTTAGCTCATGACTCTTAACTTTTAATTCTTTTTCGTACCTTTGCAGGGAAAAGTTGTGAAAAAATCGTTTAAACCGTGACACTGAAAGATACTTCCTTTGTTGACCTCATGCTCAACCGCGTGTGCAATGTGCTGCTCATTGCCAATCCCTACGATGCCTTCATGCTTGAGGACGACGGGCGAGTGGATGAGAAGATCTTCTCGGAATACGCCAAACTGGGCCTACGCTTCCCACCACGATTCATACAGGTGGCGGGCAGCGAGGAGGCGGAAGAGAAGATGGCAGGAGGGTCCATTGACCTGGTTATCTGTATGCCAGCAGCCGAGGACAACAGCGTGTTCGACATCGCACGCAACATCAAGCAACACTACCCCACAATCCCCATCGTGGTCCTGACGCCCTTCAGTCACGGCATCACACGTCGTATGCAGAACGAGGACCTGAGCATCTTCGAGTACGTCTTCTGCTGGTTGGGAAACACGGAACTCCTGCTGTCCATCATCAAACTGATGGAAGACCGCATGAACCTGGAGCACGACATACGGTCTGCCGGAGTTCAGATGATTCTGGTCGTGGAGGACAGCATCCGCTTCTACAGCAGCATTCTGCCCTCGCTCTACAAGTTCGTGCTGCAGCAGAGTCTGGAATTTGCCACCGAGGCTCTGAACTCAAGCCTTGAGATGCTGCGAATGCGTGGCCGTCCGAAGATTGTGCTGGCCCGCAACTACGAGGAGGCGTGGCTGCTCTACAACCGCTTTGCCGACAACACTTTGGGTGTCATCAGCGACTGCCGCTTCCCCATCTCCGCAGGTGGTGAGAAGGAGGAAGATGCTGGCTTCAGGCTGCTCAGCGCCATACGCGACCGTGACCCCTACATCCCCCTCATCCTTGATTCCAGCGAGTCGGACAAAGCGGAGCTGGCTCGTCGGTGTAAAGCAAGCTTCATCGACAAGAACTCGAAGAAGATAGACGTGGACCTTCGCGACCATCTGCGCGACTATTTCGGCTTCGGAGACTTCATCTTCCGCGACCCCGAAACGAAGGAGGAGGTGGCACGCCTGCACAACCTGAAAGACCTGCAGAACAACATCATGACGCTGCCCACCCGCAGCCTGCTTTACCATATCTCCCACAACAACGTGAGCCGCTGGCTCGCCAGTCGTGCCCTCTTCCCCATCTCGGAGTTCCTGAAGGGCATCACATGGGAGAGCCTACAGGACGTCGATGCACACCGTGCCATCATCCTGGACGCCATCGTCGCTTACCGCCGCATGAAGAACCGGGGCGTGGTGGCTGTCTTCCAGAGAGAGCGATTCGACCAGTACAGCAACTTCGCCCGCATTGGTGAGGGCAGCCTTGGCGGCAAAGGGCGCGGCCTCGCTTTTATCGACCACCTGTTGGGGCGCCACAGCGACCTCAACGAGAGGGAAGGCGTCACCGTCTGCATCCCCAAGACCGTCGTGCTCTGTACGGACATCTTCGACGAGTTCATGGACACAAACGACCTCTACCAGCTGGCACTCAGCGACATACCCGACGAAGAGATACTCCAACACTTCCTACGGGCTCGCCTTCCGATGCGACTGGTGGGCGACATGGAAGCCTTCCTCGACGTCGTGGCAGGCCCCATCGCCATTCGCTCCTCAAGCCTTCTCGAGGACTCGCACTACCAGCCCTTTGCCGGCGTCTATAGCACCTACATGATACCTGCTGCCCCCGACCGCTACGAACGCCTCTCGATGCTCTCTGAAGCCATCAAAGCCGTCTATGCCAGCGTCTTCTACCAGAACAGCAAGGACTACATGACTGCCACCAGCAATGTCATCGACCAGGAGAAGATGGCAGTCATCCTGCAAGAAGTGGTAGGCGAGGAACACAACGGACGCTTCTATCCCGTCATCAGTGGTGTGGCACGCAGCATCAACTACTACCCCATCGGCGACGAGAAAGCCGAAGAGGGCACCGTGTCGCTGGCAATGGGTCTTGGCAAATACATCGTGGATGGCGGCACAAGCCTGCGCGTCTGCCCAGCACATCCACATCAGATATTGCAGATGAGCGAGATGGAGATTGCCCTGCGCGACACGCAGACCTACTTCCTCGCCCTTCGTGCCCAGAGTTCCAAGGAAGCAGGCGAGATGAGCGTCAACGACGGCTTCAACCTCATCAAGGTACCAGTCCGACAGGCAGAAAGTGACGGCACGTTGCAATGGATATGCTCCACCTACGACCCCGTGGACCAGTGTATCTACGACGGCTACTACGAAGGGCGCAACCGCAAAATCATCTCCTTCGCAGGCGTCCTGCAGAACGACACCTTCCCCCTCGCGGAACTGATGCGGAAAGTCCTGCAGTATGGACAGGACGAAATGAAGCGCCCCGTCGAGATAGAGTTCGCCGTCAACCTGCACAGCAACCGCATGGGTGAGTTCTGCCTGCTGCAAATCAGGCCGATGGTAGATAACCGCATGGAGCTCGACGAGGACCTTTCCGCCATAGCAGACGACGATTGCCTCCTGCGCTCTCACAGCGCCATCGGTCACGGCATCTTTAGCGACATACAGGACATCGTCTATGTCAAGACCAATGACTACACACCCGCCAACAACCCTGCCATCGCGGAGGAGATAGAGAAGATAAACAGAGGCTTCCTACAGACCCCCTCCAACTCCCCCTCCTACCTTCTCATCGGCCCGGGCCGTTGGGGAAGCAGCGACCCCTGGCTCGGCATCCCCGTCAAATGGTCCAATATCAGCGCAGCCCAAATCATCGTGGAGGCAGGGTTGGACAGCTTCCAAGTTGACCCCAGCCAAGGCACGCACTTCTTCCAGAACCTCACGTCGCTGGGCGTCTGCTACCTCACCATCAACGCCTTCCGTGGCGACGGCATCTACCGCCAGGACATACTGGACAAGCTGCCCGCAGTCCAGGAGACAGAACACGTCCGCCACGTCCGCCTCGATGCGCCCCTGACCATAAAAGTCGATGGCTGCAAGAAAGAAGCCATCGTCCAGGCTTCAATAACCTATAAACAATAACCTATAACCATTGCATGGAATTCTTCAATACATTAAGTGACTGGCTTTGGACCTACGTCGTCATCACGATGCTCGTAGGTTGTGCCGTCTATTTCACCTGGAACCTCCGAGCCGTGCAGTTCACCATGCTGCCGACAATGCTCAGGAACCTGTTCCGTCCAAGCGACCAACCCATTGAGAGTATCGGGAAGCGTCGCATCTCCTCCTTCCAAGCCTTTGCCATCAGCCTCAGCAGCCGCGTGGGGACAGGCAACCTGGCAGGTGTGGCAAGCGCCATATTCGTCGGAGGCCCTGGCGCCGTGTTCTGGATGTGGGTAATGGCCCTGTTGGGAGCAGCCACCGCCTTCATGGAAGCCACACTCGCGCAACTCTTCAAGCGGAAGGGCAAGGACAGCTTCTACGGCGGACCAGCCTACTACATGAAGTACGGTCTGAAGCGACCCTGGATGGGCATCCTCTTCGCCTGCTTCATCATCTACGGCTTCGGCCTTGCCAACCAGCTCGTGCAGAGCAACACCCTCTGCGATGCCCTCTCCACCGCGTTCCACCTCCCCATGCACCATGTAGCCGTCGGACTGGCACTGCTCACCCTCCTCATCATCTTTGGCGGCATACAGCGCATAGCCCACTTCTGCGCAATGGTAGTACCCTTCATGGCCATAGGCTACATCCTGCTGGCGCTCTACATTCTCGTCGTCAACATCACGGAGATACCCGCCATGTTCGCGCTCATCGTTCGCAGCGCCTTCGGCTTCGAGCAGGCAGCAGGCGGAGCCGTAGGCATAGCCATCATGCAGGGCGTGAAGCGCGGACTCTTCTCGAACGAGGCAGGCGAGGGCAGCGCCCCCAATGCCGCAGCCACAGCCACCATCCCCCATCCCGTCATGCAGGGCCTGTTGCAGAGCCTGGGCGTTTTCGCCGACACACTTCTCATCTGCAGCTGCACCGCCTTCATCATCCTGCTGAGCGGACTCTACACGGGCGGCGATGACGGCATCATCCTCACCGGTCATGCCATGGAGCACCACCTGGGCAGCTTCGGTGGCTGGTTCCTCGTGGCAGCCATCTTCCTCTTTGCCTACAGCACCATCATAGCCAACTACTTCTATGGCGAGACCAATATCCGCTACATCATAGACAAACCCTGGGCAGTCGCCGTGTTCAGATGCGTGAGTGGTGTCGTAGTACTGCTGGGCGGCTTCATGACGTTGCAGCAGGCCTGGAGCATTGTGGACCTCGCGATGGCCTTTATGACCATCCTCAACCTCATCGCCGTCCTGCTGCTGAGCCGCTACGCCTTTCGCCTGCTGAGAGATTTCAAGGAGCAGCGCCGCCAGGGGAAGGAGCCCGTCTTCAATCCCGACCTCTTCCCTGAAGCCGACCTCGAAGGCTGGCGGAGTTTCGAGAAAACTTCTTAACTTTGCTGCTGTAAAATTGTAAAAAAGTCAAATAGTGAGATGGTAAATTGCATCGATTGCTTTATTCCCTGGCAGAGCGACGAACAGGTCAGGGGAACTATGGAGAACCTGCAGGCTGACCCGAACGTGCAGAGCGTTAACCTGATGCGCGAGGACGGTCCGGGAAATACACAGGTCATCAAGCGTATCGCAGAGAAGGCCACGGCCCCCTATACGCTGATATACACGAAGTTCGACACGCTCCGTCTGGGCTATCACGCCTTGTCGCGACTGCTCACCATCGCCGAGGACAGCCAGGCGTTGATGATTTATAGTGACCACTACCAAATAAAAGGTGAAAAAGTAAAAATTCAAAATGACTTCAACGGCTTAGCTGAACACTCATCGCTTGAGCCTATGAGGCTCATTGACTATCAACTGGGCAGTGTTCGCGATGACTTCCAGATGGGCAGCGTTCTGCTGTTCCGCACGGAGGTGCTGAAGGAATATGTGGGTCAGGAGAACCTGCACAACTATGAGTTCGCGGCGCTCTATGACCTACGGCTCTTCATCAGCCGGAAACAGCTGCCGCTCCACGTGGATGAGTTCCTCTACACGGAAGTGGAGCACGATACGCGACTGAGCGGGCAGAAGCAATTCGACTACGTTGACCCGAAGAACCGCGCCCGCCAGGTGGAGATGGAACGGGCCTGCACGCGCCATCTGCGTGCCCTGAACGCCTACCTGCACGGCGACGAGTTCGACGAGGTGAACCTGAGCGAGGGCGAGTTTGCCGTGGAGGCTTCGGTGGTGATTCCAGTCCGCAACCGCGAACGCACAATTGAGGATGCCATTCGCTCTGCCCTCACGCAAGAGACATCGTTCCCCTTCAACGTCATTGTGGTGGATAACCACAGTACGGACGGAACAACGGAGAAGATTGAGAAAATTCAAAATTCAAAATTCAAAATTCAAAATTCTCTCATTCACCTCATTCCGGACCGGGAGGACCTGGGCATTGGGGGATGCTGGAACTTGGCGGTGCACCACCCGATGGTGGGACGCTTCGTGGTGCAGTTGGACAGCGACGACCTCTACAGTTCGCCCCATACGCTGCAACGGATGGTGGATGCTTTCTATGCGGAGGGTGCAGCGATGGTAATCGGCTCGTACAGGATGTGCGACTTCGAGTTGAACACGCTGCCCCCAGGGCTCATCGACCACCGCGAGTGGACGCCCCAGAACGGACGCAACAACGCACTCCGCATCAACGGCCTGGGTGCTCCGAGAGCTTTCTTCACGCCTGTCCTTCAGGAGTTGCAGATTCCGAACACGAGCTATGGAGAGGACTATGCACTGGGACTGATGATTAGCCGCCGCTACCGCATCGGCCGCATCTACGACGAGATGTATCTCTGCCGCCGTTGGGAGGGTAACAGCGACGCTGCGCTCAGTCAGGAGAAAATCAACAAGAACAATACCTACAAGGACCACTTGCGCTCCTTGGAAATCAAAGCCCGCCAGCAGCTCAACCTGCTTTGGCAGCACGAGGTGACGGACGAGGAGGTGGAGGCATTCTTCCAAAAGGAGCTGGAGGAATGGCAGGAGGCTGCCGAGCGCTACAAAGCGCTGGAAGATGTGCAAACGAGGGAACTTGAAGTGAAAAGTGAAAAATCAAAAGTTAAAAATGAAAGTGAAGAATCAGGAGTTAGGAGTGAAGAGTCTTCATTTATTTGCCAATGGAACCCGGCCCGCATCGTCTCGACGGGTGCTGCCATCGACAAGAAGAGCATCAGCGAACGGCCGTGCTTCCTCTGCGACAACAACCGCCCGAAGGAACAGCACAAGCTGATGACGGAGAAGCACTATCAAATTCTGGTCAACCCCTACCCCATCTTGCCACAGCACTTCACGATTCCGATGCGACGGCACCGTCTGCAGAGCATCTACAGCTCGTTTGACACCCTGCGTCGCATGGCATGGGGTATGCCGCGCCACATGTTCTTCTACAACGGTCCTCTGTGCGGCGCCTCGTGTCCAGACCACATGCACCTGCAGGCTGGCAGCCGCGGCATTGTGCCGCTGGAACGCGACTGGACGATGTACGAGAAAGGGCTGAAGAAGCTCTATCCCCTGACAGGCGAACAGATGGCAACGATGGAGGAGGCGGGCAATGTGGGCAGCCGTCCAGGGCTCTACTTGTTGGAAGGCTATGCCTGTCCGGTGTTCGTCATACGCAGTCTGCCAACCGAAAGCGACAGCCTGCTTTGCCAACGTGTCTATAAGGCGTTGCCCATCGTGGGCGACGAGACGGAACCGCGACTGAACATTGTCTGCTGGCGACAGGAAGGCACGTCAAGCCGTCCGGACGAAATCGTGACGCTCATCTTCCCCCGCAGCAAGCACCGTCCGGACTGCTACTACGCCAAGGGTACGGAGCAGTTGATGATCAGTCCGGGAGCACTGGATATGTGCGGTCTGTTCATCACGCCAAGGGAACAGGACTTCAAGGCGATGACAGCTGAGCGCGCAACGGCCATCCTCCAGGAAGTGACGCTGAGCGAGGAGGAGCTGAAGCCTGTGATAGAAAGCCTTACAGACAAAGCCCCCTCCACTGACTCCTCCCAAAATGAGGAGGGAGGAAAGGAAAGCCTCTCTTCCAAGGGAGAGGTTGAAGAGGAGCTTGTCTCTGTCGGCATCATGAAGGACACAGTCATCCGTTTCTGCATGAACAGCCCCTACGAGGCGAAAGGCAACGAGGTGGTAGGCGAACAGGTCGCAGAATATACGGACGGCGGCATCCGCTGGGGAGACAATGTCTATCAGAAACTGACGTTCAGGGCTGAGGGAGAGGAGGCTTCCTTTACCCTACATGGTGTCACCATCGGACAGAAATTCCATTGGGAACGCCAGGAGTCGCAGACTTTCCAGGGCATCCTGAAGCTGGTGGTTGATGAGGACAAGATTGTCGCCATCAACATCCTGCCTGTGGAGGACTACCTGACGAGTGTCATCAGCAGTGAGATGAAGGACAGTTGCTCGCTGGAGTTCCTGAAGGCGGCTGCCGTTATCTCCCGCAGCTGGCTATACGCCCAGATGCAACGCCGCCAGGAACATGCCGACGGGGGCGCTCCGTTCTTCAGCTTCGTCAAGGGCGAGGGCGAGAGCATTCGCTGGTACGACCGTGAGGACCACACCATCTTCGACGTCTGTGCCGACGACCACTGCCAGCGCTATCAGGGCATCACCCGTGCCAGCAATCCGCAGGTGGCAGAAGCGGTGAACGCCACGCAGGGACAAGTGCTGATGTACGACGGAAAGATTTGCGACACGCGCTTCGGCAAGTGTTGCGGCGGACGTACCAACGAGTTCCAGTACTGTTGGGAGAATATCGAGGTGCCCTATCTGCGCTCGGTACAAGACCCCTTCTGCAACACGAACGACCGCATGATTCTGCGTCAGGTGCTCAACGACTACGACCTGGAGACACGCAACTTCTACGAATGGACGGAAAAGCTGTCGCAGGAAGAGATTCACGACCGCATCTGCAAGCACCTGAAGATGGAGCTGGGACCGATTCTCGACTTGGAGATTGTGGAGAAGGGCCCAGGCGGACACATCAGTAAGCTGCGCATCGTGGGCAAGGAAAAGGAATTCGTCGTAGGCAAGGAGCTGGAGATACGCCGTATGTTGAGCGACTCAACCTTGAAGAGCAGTGCATTCACCGTCGAGACGGAAGATGTCCAGGACGGCATCCCGGAGCGCTTCATCCTGCACGGACACGGATGGGGGCATGGTGTAGGACTTTGCCAAATCGGTGCCGCCGTGATGGGAGAACAAGGGTACAGCTACAAGGAGATATTGAAGTACTACTACTCTGACGTGGAGATAGTGAAAAGTGAAAAGTGAAAAAACTGGAAGTTAAAGGAGTTAAAGAAGTTAAAGGAGTTAAAGGACGATAGTCTGGGATGCTTATTAACTCATAAACTCAAAAACTCATAAACTTAAAAACTTAAAAACTTAAAAATTAAAAATTAAAAATTGAGGACTAATCCGTCGTAGGCGTAATGGAAGCCTGGGGGAAGTTTCTCTTCCTCGACGGCATGAAGGCCGACCTGATGGCTCATGTGGATGAGGTAGGTTGGCACAGTGCCGAGGCTTCGACTGAAGGCAATGGCTTGCTCCACGGTCTGGTGAGTGAGATGCGGCGTATGGCGCAACGCTCCAATGATGAGCAAGCGAATGCCATCGAGCAAAGGCAGTGAGGAATCGAAAAGAGCGGTCATGTCAGTGAGATAGGCCACGTCACCGATGCGATAGCCCAGAATGGGCAGTTTGCCGTGCATAACACGTAGGGCTGTGACCGTGAGTGGACCGAACTGCAAGCGGTCGCCCTCCTTTATCTCATGCAATTCCAACTGCGGAACGCCCGGATAACTGTGCCGCACCAGGCAATAGGGAAGTCGCTCGCGCAGATGGCGGCAAGCATAGTCGTCGGCATAGAGAGGCAAGTTGCGGTCGAAGGTAAAGGGACGCAGATCGTCGATGCCGCCCACATGGTCGTAGTGCTCATGGGTGATGAGGACTGCATCGAGGGGTTTCTGCATCTTGATACGCAGCATCTGCTCGCGGAAGTCAGGACCGCAGTCAAGCAGGAGCCGTGTGTCGCCCTCCTCGAAGAGAGCCGAAGCACGCTGGCGACGGTCGCGCGGATCGCTGCTGGTGCATACTTCACACTGGCATCCTATCTGTGGAACGCCAATGCTGGTGCCTGTTCCAAGGAAAGTGATTCTCATATTATATTGACTTCCGGTTCCAATTCTATGCCAAACTTTTGGGCAACATCTTTCTTTATGGCTTCGCAGAGTTTCTGTATGTCACGTCCTGTTGCACCGCCTTTGTTTACGAGTATGAGGGCTTGACGGTCATGCACGGCAGCAGGTCCGAGACTCCGTCCCTTCCAGCCTGCCTGCTCGATGAGCCATCCCGCCGCCAGTTTGACGCCTTCGCTCGCCGGATAGTGCGGCATATCGGGATATTCCCGGAGAAGACGTTCTGCCTTCTCCTCAGATACGACGGGATTCTTGAAGAAGCTGCCCGCGTTGCCTTGTACCTTGGGGTCGG
Organism: Bacteroidaceae bacterium; assembly: GCA_024697945.1. Taxonomy (GTDB): domain Bacteria; phylum Bacteroidota; class Bacteroidia; order Bacteroidales; family Bacteroidaceae; genus Physcousia. The sequence goes on along the minus strand of JAILRU010000036.1, from coordinate 12,034 downwards.
GAAGCTTGGCACGGCGTATGTCGATGATAATCTGGCGCAACTGCTCTGCCGTGAGTGTACTTTCCGAGAGTCCTGCCTGAGTGACAGCATGGGCGAGTCCGCCGTAGTGAAGCTTCGGCAAGAAATGTTTGCTGAGGCGGAAAATGACGCGGGTGATGGCATACTTGCCCCAAAGCTCCTCCTTGAAGATGCTCCGACGATAGTCGTACCCGCATTCGTCACACGCCCACCGACGACCTTTTCCATCAGTCAAGGAGATGCCCTGCACTTCTTCGATGACATCGCGGACCTCCACGCCGTAGGCTCCGATGTTCTGTACTGCCGCAGCACCTATCTGTCCTGGGATGAGCGAGAGGTTCTCCATGCCGTACCAGCCGCGACGGATAGCCTGAGCAATGAAGTCGTCGCATATCTCGCCGGCTCCCGCTTCGACCAAAACCTCGTCAATAGTCTCGTCTTTTATGCGTATTCCCTTTATCTCTGACTTAAGGACAACACCAGGGTAGTCGCTGAGGAAGAGGAGATTGCTGCCACAGCCGATATGCAGGACAGGTAGTCCGTCATATCTGGCTCGTATGATGTAGAGCGCTTCGCGAAGCGCCTGCTCTGTATTGTAGGTGATGAGGGCACGGGCCTCTGCCTCTATGCCAAAGGTATTCTCAATTCTCATATTTCGTAAGTCGCCAATTACCTCTTTCTTTGGTGAAGGTGAAGATTTCCTGCAAGCCGTTCGACAGGCCGCTTTTGCGCATCACGATTCTGTTCGGACCGTATTCCTGCCCCATGCGAATGTTAGAGATGATGCCGCTGGGAACCTCGGGACAGAACGACGACCACTGGTCTGCATCGATAATGCCGTCGATGCTCCCTTCCTCGTCTTCGAAGTCTTGGATGACGATGTGGAGCGGGTCGGAAACGGATTGCATCTGGAAAAGGCTGTCAGTGCAAAATTGTGCATAGAAGGTGAGGAAGTTGCCGAGGTCATCGTCCTCGAATATCTCTTCGCGGATGGCAGCAAGTTGCCAATGTCCCTCTTCTCGTATGAACTGGAAGTTGCGGATGGTGCCGTCGTTGAGGTTGATGCGCTGCAGGCTGACGATGGAGTCTTCCTCCACCTCTTCGTCGTCCTCGGCCTGCATCTGCAAAGCATTGCCATAGAGCGTGGTGAAGTATTCGCCGGAAAGGAAGCTAAGTTCGAACTCAGGGTCGAAATCCTCGAGCATCTCAGCAGGGCGCGTTGTGTGTTCCAGACGCAGAGGATGAACTGTGCGTTCGCGGCGAAGTGTGCGGCTGTGAAGATAGGCAAAAAGGAAGTCATTGAAAACGCCATCCAAGGCAGAGGAACTCTCATCATCCAGACCAAGCTCCAACTCCCCCTCATCCTCCCCTTGAAAAGGGAGACTATCTAAACTCTCCTCCTCGTCATCAGAGGAGTTTGGGAAGAGGGCTGCCTGCTTTCTTCCACAGGAAAGCACGGCACCTACCACCACAGCAAGCCAAAATACTTTACACTTAATGCTCATTCTGCATTATGGATTCCAAATCGTTTGCAAAATTACAAAGAAATTAAGAATTAAAAGTCAAGAATTAAGAATTATTTCGTAATTTTGCACGCGAAATGAAAAATGAGGAAGCTTAGGTTAAATAGTAAATCACAAAGATGATACAAAGAATAGAACAACTGATTCAGGAAATCGCTGCCCTTCATGCTAAGAATGCCCAGGAGGCAGAAGCCCTGCGCATCAAGTATTTGAGCAAGAAAGGCGAGATTTCGCTATTGATGAACGACTTCAGAAACGTGCCTGCTGAGCTGAAGAAAGAGGTGGGCATGAAAATCAACGAGCTAAAGAACTTCGCCCAGGAGAAGATAAACGCCCTGAAGGAAGGTGCAGGAGAAGCCGCTGCCACGGGGGCCGCTGCCATTGACCTGACACGCACGCCGTACCCCATCGCTCTGGGCTCGCGCCATCCCTTGACGATTGTAAAGAATGAAATCGTCGACATCTTCAGCCGCCTTGGTTTCACCCTTGCAGAAGGCCCGGAGGTGGAGGACGACTGGCACGTCTATAGCAGCCTGAACTTTGCCGACGACCATCCAGCCCGCGACATGCAGGACACGTTCTTCGTGGAGTCGCATCCCGACATCATCCTTCGCTCGCATACCAGCAGCGTGCAGTCGCGTGTGATGGAGAAGACGCAACCGCCCATCCGCATCCTTTGCCCGGGCCGCGTTTACCGCAACGAAGCCGTGAGCGCACGTGCTCATTGCTTCTTCCATCAGATTGAAGGACTGTATGTTGACAAGAATGTCAGCTTCACGGACCTCAAGCAAGTGCTCCTCCTCTTCGCCCAAGAACTCTTCGGCCCCGAGACGAAGATTCGCCTTCGTCCCAGCTATTTCCCCTTCACGGAACCAAGTGCCGAGATGGACGTCAGCTGCTCGATTTGCGGCGGCAAGGGCTGCTCGATGTGTAAGGGAAGCGGTTGGCTCGAGATACTTGGTTGCGGAATGGTGGACCCCGCTGTGCTCGAAGCAAACGGCATCGACAGCAGCATTTATACGGGCTATGCCTTCGGCATGGGCATCGAGCGCATCACCAACCTGAAGTACCAGGTGAAGGACCTCCGCATGTTCTCCGAGAACGACATCCGCTTCCTCGACGAATTTACAAGCGCGAGGTAACAGGTATCTTTTCTACGCGACGTTGGTGGCGGCCGCCTTCAAACTCGGTGGCAAAGAACTCGTCCATAATCTTGCGGGCCATATCGGTATCAATAAAGCGACCAGGCATCACAAGGACGTTGGCATCGTTGTGCTGACGGATGAGGTGGGCAATCTCGGGAATCCAGCAAAGCCCGGCGCGGATGCCTTGGTGCTTGTTGAGGGTCATCGCAATGCCCTCGCCACTTCCGCAAATGGCGATACCAGGGAATACCTCGCCCGCCTCAATGCCACGGGCCAATGCATGACCGAAGTCCGAGTAGTCGCAACTCTCCTCCGTATAAGTCCCGTAGTCCTTATACTCCAAGCCTTTCTCTTCGAGGTACTGCTTTACAAATTGCTTTAAAGCAAAGCCAGCGTGATCGCTGGCTATGCCTATTGTCTTAACATCCATAATTATGAATTGTGAATTATGAATTATGAATTAAAGCATTGCCTTAACTTGCTTATACACATTGTCGGCAGTGTATCCGAGTTTCTCATCGAGCACCTTGTAGGGAGCAGAGAAACCGAAGCTTTCGAGACCCCAAATCTTGCTCTCGGGAGCTGCACCGATGAGGAAGCGCTGTAGGTTGACGGGCAGACCGGCAGTCAGACCGAACACCTTGGCTCCAGCTGGAACTACGCTCTGCTGATATACCTGAGGCTGGCAACGGAAAACGCCTTCGGAGGGAACGCTGACGATGCGAACCTTCACGCCATCCTTGCGTAGCAACTCGGCACCTGCAACAAGGGTCGATACCTCAGAACCTGTAGCTACCAGAACAACATCTGGATTTGCGTCTGAACCGGCCACCACGTAACCGCCCTTGCGAGCCTGTTCGTAGTCGTTCCCCTCAGGCAGGTTCTGGATATTCTGACGGCTGAGAATGAGGGCCGTAGGAGTCTTCGTATTCTCCATCGCCATCGCCCATGCCGTAGTAGTTTCCTTGGCATCAGCAGGACGCAGCACGAGGCAAGAGTTTGCGCCGTGGTGGTTCTTCAGCTTCTCCATCAGACGTATTTGTGCCTCCTGCTCCACGGGCTCGTGGGTAGGACCATCCTCACCAACGCGGAAAGCATCGTGCGTCCAAATGAACTTCACGGGCAGCTCCATGAGGGCAGCCATACGAACGGCAGGCTTCATGTAATCCGAGAATACGAAGAAGGTACCGCAAGCGGGGATGACACCGCCGTGCAGAGCCATACCGATGCAGCAACATGCCATCGTCAGCTCGGCCACACCGGCCTGGAAGAAAGCGCCGGAGAAGTCGCCAGCCTGGAAAGCATGAGTCTTCTTCAGGAAGCCGTCAGTCTTGTCGCTGTTCGAGAGGTCAGCACTGGCACAAACCATATTGGGTACTTGCTCGGCCAGTATAGAGAGGCAGGCGGCAGAGGCAGAACGCGTAGCGTCGTTATCTTTCTGCACACACTTACTCCAGTCAATCTTCGGAGCCTTGCCTGCAAACCATTCAGCTTGCTGAGCGGCCTTTTCGGGATTGGCAGCGGCCCATGCATTTTCCTCTGCATAGCGCTCTGCAGCCAGCTTCTTCAGCTCTTCGGCACGCTTTGCATACAGTTCCTTCACGTCGTCGAATATCTGGAATGGATTTTCGGGGTCGCCGCCAAGGTTCTTTACTGTATTCTTGTAGGCGTCGCCACCAAGGGGAGCTCCGTGGGTCTTGCAGTTGCGCTCATAGCTCGAACCGTCGTCCTTCAAGGCACCCTTTCCCATGATGCACTTACCGATGATGAGGGCGGGCTTGCCCTTCACGGCCTTGGCCTTCTCGATGGCCTGGCGAATCTGTGCAACGTCATTGCCGTTGATTTCCTGCACGTCCCAGCCCAGGGCGCGATACTTCATGGCGGTGTCCTCGTTCATCACCTCCTTGGTCTCGGTGGAGAGCTGGATGTCGTTCGAGTCGTAGAACATCACGAGGTTGTCCAGACCCAGAGTGCCGGCTATGCGGGCTGCACCCTGCGAGATTTCCTCCTGCACACCACCGTCGCTGATGTAGGCATAGATGGTCTCCTTCGCGAAAGTGGGGTTACCTGTGTGGGCTGCCAGGAACTTGGCGGCGATAGCAGCACCTACAGCAAAGGCATGACCCTGGCCGAGGGGACCGCTGGTGTTCTCCACGCCACGCGTAATGTCAAACTCGGGATGACCCGTAGTGGGAGAGCCCCACTGACGCAGGTTAGCCAGCTCATCGAGGCTGTACTTGCCGATGAGGCACAGCTGGCTATAGAGCATGGGAGCCATGTGGCCCGGGTCGAGATAGAAGCGGTCGCGGCCCACCCAAGCGGGGTTCTCTGGGTCGTACTGCAGATACTCGCTGTAGAGCACGTTGATGAAGTCGGCACCGCCCATGGCGCCACCAGGATGTCCACTCTTTGCCTTTTCTACGGCACTGGCAGCCAGGATACGGATATTGTCGGCTGCATGATTCATTAATTGTACGCTGTTCATCTTATTTTAGTCGTTTAGTGGTTTAGTCGTTTGGTCGTTTAGATGCTGCAAAGATACAACAAAAAGTGAAAAATGAAAAGTGAAAAGTGAAAATTATAGTTCATAGTTCACAATTCTATAATATCTTGGGGGAAAAAGTTTACCTTTTCAACCTTTCAACTTTTCACCTTTTGTATATGCCTCCGACCCATTCGGTGAAAGGCTCCTCACCGTCGAGCAAGTGCCAACTGAGGAGACGGTCCTCATCGTCGGTCTCTACAACAACAGGACCGCGATGCCGGGTGCCGTCGGGCAGGAGAATATCGTGATAAGCCCTTTTCACCTTTTAAACTTAAACTATTAACGTTTTCTTCGGTTGATGCGCTGCGGTATGCCGCGGTCGGGATGGAGGGGGTTCGGGTTCTCCTTCGTGACTTTAATTTTGCGCTCACGAGGCTGGTTCTCACGCATTTGGAACGGAGAGAGACGCTCAGCCTTCTGCTGCGGCAGGGTATCAACAGCGAGCGTATCGGCAGCAAGCGAGTCACTTTCAACTTTTAATTCTTCTTTCTTAATTTCTTCCGGCTTGTGCATCCTGATGAGCTTCATCTCGCTGACGAGTAAAGGTCTTGGCGGGTCGGCACTCCTGACGATGGGTAGATAAATGAATCCGGCAATGGAACGGAGGTTCAGGCTGTCAAGGTCTCTGCCTGGTTTGTGCCGCAGCTCGTTCTTGGGGTCGTTGCGGAGAAGCATGTTCACGGAAGCGACAGTGTCCGTGTCGTAGTAGAAATTGAGCAGGGCAATGGCTTCGTTGTTCATGGAGCGTGCCACGAACTGCGTCTTGAAGCACCAAATGAAGCTGTCTCCGGGCCGGAACGTAGAATCGGCCTTCATCTGGAAAGAATAGACGCAGCCGACCTGATTGGGAACGACGCAGGCGAAGTCCTTGCCGAGCCAGATGTTGGCTGTGTCGCCCTCGTTAGTGAGGGAGGCAAAGCGGTCCTGTGTGGCGGCTGCCTCCATTCCCAAACGCTCGGCCTGAGCCTTTATACGTGTCACGACATTCTCGTAGATGCGCGTGAAGTCGTCGTCCTCTCCGCTCCAATACACCATCGAGGAGTCGAACTGCGCCTCCGTGATGTGGTGTTTGCGGAAGACAGCCTGGGCGTACTTGTAGCGGCCGATGTCAGGATTCTCGCCTTGCGCCTCGGCCATACCCTGCGACAAATGGATGTCAACCAGTATGTCCGTCATCTCCTCCTCGTCCAGGATGCCGCTGGGCAGAGAGGGGGAGCAAGCTGACAGGATAAGTATAAGAAGAGACCCTAACAAACCTCCTCTTAACGGGGAGGCCTTATGTATCTGTTTCTCCCCCTCTAAGGAAGAGTTAGAGAGGGTCTTCATTTGAACAATTTCTGATTGAAGAAGAGGATGAGGGCGGTGACGCCGCAGGAGATGCTGGCGTCAGCAAAATTGAAGATGGGGCTGAAGAAGATGAAGTGTTCGCCGCCCCAGAAGGGCATGCCTTGCGGCCAGTCCCACTCGACAAGCGGGAAATAAAACATATCCACCACACGCCCCAGCATAAACTGTCCGTAACCAGTGCCCCAAGGTACGAACTCTGCAACAAGGGGCGCGGGCGGATTGTTGAATATCATGCCATAGAACAAACAGTCGAAGATGTTGCCTGCCGCTCCCGCTACAATCATTGTCAGACAGACGAGATAGCCCCAACTGATGCCCCTCTTGATGCTCCGCCCGATGTACCAGATAAGGACAAACGACAGCGCGATGCGGAACGAGGTGAGGAACCACTTGGGAATGACCTCCATACCGAATGCCATTCCGTCGTTCTCGGTGAAGAGAATCTGGAACCAGTCGGTGACGTGTATGCTCTGATGCAGGTACATGCCGGTCTTGACGGCCACCTTGATGGCCTGGTCAATTGCGACGATGCCAACCGCAAGAGCTACGGAGGCAATAGACTGCTTGTATTTAGAATTCAAAATTCAAGATTTATAAATTCAAAAGCCTCCTCATTAACGGGGAGGTGGAAAGGGTCTCTTACTTCCTCTGGTCGCGAGCCTGCTTGGCCTCGATGGAAAGCGTGGCGTGCGGCACAGCGCGCAGGCGTTCCTTCGGAATCAGCTTGCCCGTCTCGCGGCAGATGCCGTAGGTCTTGTTCTGGATGCGTACCAGGGCAGCCTGCAGGCCAGCGATGAACTTCTGGGCACGCTGGCACTCGTTCATGAGCGATTCCTTCGATAGTGTCTCCGAGCCTTCCTCGAGTGTGTGGTAGGTGGAGTGGGTCTCATCATCGTTCACGCCGTCGCCGTTAATCTTCTCCATAAGGATCTCGTAATCGCTCTTCGCTACGGCGAGTTTCTCGTTGATTAGCTGACGGAACTCCTCGAGCTCTTCATCGGAGTACCTTACTTTGTTTTCTTCCATATTTATATATATTTATTTAAGTTTCGCAAGTGCTCAACTTCTTGGTTTTGAGGTTTTGAGGTTTCAGGTTTTGAGGTGAGATATGTATCAGACAGATGAGTTTCTTGACATTTTTAACCTTATAACCTGAAAGCAAAGCGACCTTATAACCTTATAACCTAACAAAACTGGAGCTTGCGAAAGTTGAGATATTTATTAGATTTTGCTGACGGAAAGTTCCGTACCGAGGGTGATGCTGTCGGCCAGAACCTGTGATGCTATGTAGTCGCTGAACTTGCCGAGGCAAGCGCGGTTGTCCTCACTGTCGGGCAGGGTGACGCGGATGCGGTCGGTAATCTCGAAGCCGCTGTCCTTGCGGAGTGTCTGGATGCTGCGGATGAGTTCGCGTGCCACACCTTCCAGACGCAGGTCCTCGGTGATGGTCAGGTTGAGCGCAACGGTCAGCGTGCCTTCGTTGGCGACGCTCCATCCCGGGATGTCCTGGCTGAAGATCTCGATGTCCTCCAGGTCAACGGTCACCTGTTCGCCCGTGTCGAGCGTGAGGGGCAGGTGCTCCTTGGCTTCCAGCTCTGCAATCTGCTCCTGACTCATAGCCAGGACAGCGGCATTGACGCTCTTCATCAGCTTACCGAACTTCTTGCCCATCGTGCGGAAGTTACACTTCACCTGCTTGACGAGCATACCCTGAGCCTCGACGAACTCCAGTTCCTTGACGTTCACCTCGTCCAGGATGAGCTGCTGCATGGCCTGGATGCGCTGCTGCTGCTCTGCGCTGGTGGCAGGGATGGCGATGCGCTGCAGGGGCTGCTTCACGACAATCTGCTCCTTCTTACGGAGCGATAGAATCATGCTCGTCACCTGCTGAGCGAGAGCCATACGCTGTTCCTGCTCCTGGTCTATCTTGGCATCGTCGTAGGTGGGGAACTTGGCCAGGTGTACGCTCTTGGCGTCGCCACGTCCCGTTGCCTCACAGAGGTCGCGCCAGAGACGGTCAGCATAGAAGGGAGCGATGGGAGCCATCAGGCGTGCAACTGTCTCGAGGCAGGTATAGAGTGTCTGGTAGGCGCTGAGCTTGTCGATACTCATGGCGGAGCCCCAGAAGCGCTTCTTCGAGAGGCGCACGAACCAGTTGCTGACGTTATCGACCACGAAGGTCTGGATGAGACGTCCGGCGCGTGTGGGCTCGTAGTCCTCGTAGCACTGGTCCACCTCTCGGACGAGGCTGTTCAGGCACGAGAGAATCCAGCGGTCCATCTCGGGACGCTCGTTCATCGGCACGTCGGGCTCTTCGTAGCACCAACCGTCCACGTTGGCATACATCGTCAGGAAGGAGTAGGTCTGGAAGAGCTTGCCGAAGAACGTACGGCTCACCTCCTGCACTCCCTCCACGTCGAACTTCAGGTTGTCCCAAGGCGCACTGTTCGTCAGCATGTACCAGCGCACAGCGTCGCTGCCATACTGCTCGATGGCACCGAAGGGGTCCACGGCATTACCCAGACGCTTCGACATCTTCATGCCGTTCTTGTCCAAGACGAGTCCGTTGCTGATGACTGCCTTGTAGGAGACACTGTCGAAGACCATCGTGGCGATAGCGTGCAAGGTGTAGAACCAGCCGCGCGTCTGGTCAACGCCCTCAGCGATGAAGTCAGCCGGGAAGGCAATAGAGGTGCCCTCAAAGGGATAGTGGAACTGTGCGTAGGGCATTGCGCCGGAGTCGAACCAGACGTCGATGAGGTCGAGCTCGCGCTTCAGGACGGCGCCACTCTTGCCCACGAGCCAAATCTGGTCAACGTAGGGACGGTGCAGGTCGATGCGGTCATAGTTCTCCTGACTCATATCGCCAGGCACGAAGCCCTTCTCCTTCAGCGGATTGCTGGGCATCACGCCTGCGGCAACAGCCTTCTCTATCTCGTTGTACAGTTCCTCGACGGAGCCGATGCAAATCTCTTCGCGCGTCTCCTTGTTGCGCCAGATGGGAAGCGGAGTGCCCCAGTAGCGCGAACGCGAGAGGTTCCAGTCGTTGAGGTTCTCCAACCACTTGCCGAAGCGGCCCGTACCCGTGCTCTCGGGCTTCCAGAGAATCGTCTTGTTGAGCTCCATCATGCGCTCCTTGGCTGCCGACGAGCGGATGAACCAAGAGTCGAGCGGATAGTAGAGGACGGGCTTGTCCGTGCGCCAGCAGTGGGGATAGTTATGGACGTGCTTCTCAATCTTGAAGGCCGTACCTTCGTCCTTCATCTCGATGCACATCCTGACGTTAAGGTCCATCTCTTTCGCGGCGGCCTTCTCGTCGTACCTGCCGCCCTCGTTGAACTTCGGGTCGTAGGCATTCTTCACGAAGTCGCCGCTGTGATGCCAGTAGCTCTCGTTGACGCAAGCCTCCACGAAGTCGGCATCCATGTCTTCCCTCACGAAGTACTTGCCGGTGAAATCGACCATCGGACGGGTGTCGCCCGCCTTGTCGATGATGAAGAGGCTGGGAATGCCGGCATCCTTGGCCACCTTGGCGTCGTCGGCACCAAAAGTCGGAGCGATGTGTACGATGCCCGTACCGTCCTCCGTAGTGACATAGTCGCCAGGGATGACACGGAAAGCCTCGTCATTTTTTATTGTTAATTTTCCATTACTAATTTCACAAGGCTTCACCCACGGGAAGAGCTGCTCGTACTTCATGCCCACGAGGTCCGTACCCTTTCCTCGCCACAGAATCTCCAGCTCTTTGCCCTCTTCCGGCTGGAAGTAGGCAGAGAGCCGTGCCTCGGCCAGGATGTAGATAGCCTCCTCGCCGCTATAGGGATTGCAGCCCTTCACAGCCACATAGTCAATTTTCGGTCCTACGCAAAGCGCCGTATTCGATGGCAAAGTCCAAGGCGTCGTCGTCCAAGCAAGGATGTAAACGGGAAGACCCTCATTATTATGAATTATGAATTGTGTTCCACCTGCGCCTGAGCTTTGCGAAGAATTATGTATTGTCCTGAACTGCGCCGTCACCGTCGTGTCCTTCACGTCCCTGTAGCAGCCGGGCTGGTTCAGCTCGTGGCTCGACAGGCCTGTGCCTGCGGCGGGCGAATAAGGCTGGATGGTGTAGCCCTTATAGAGGAGGTCCTTCTCGTAGAGCTGCTTCAGCAGCCACCAGAGCGTCTCGATGTACTTGTTGTCGTAGGTGATGTAGGGGTGTTCCATATCCACCCAGTAGCCCATCCTGTGGCTCAGGTCGGACCACTCGCTGGTGTACATCATCACGTTCTCGCGGCACTTGCGGTTGTACTCCTCGATGCTGATGCTCTTACCGATGTCCTCCTTCGTGATGCCGAGCTCCTTCTCCACGCCCAGTTCTACGGGCAGGCCGTGTGTGTCCCAGCCAGCCTTGCGCTTCACTTGGAAGCCCTTCATCGTCTTGAAGCGGCAGAACGTGTCCTTGATGCTGCGTGCCAGGACGTGGTGGATGCCCGGATGACCGTTGGCAGATGGAGGACCCTCGTAAAAGATGAACGAGGGACAGCCCTCACGTTCGGACATGCTCAGGTGGAACACGTCTTCCTCGTCCCACTGCCGGAGCACTTCCTTGTTCACGTCGCTCAGATTGAGCTTATTGCGTTCGGTAAACTTCTTGCCCATATCTTATTTTCTTATCCTCTAATTTTCTTATTAAATTTATTTGAGGGTGCAAAGGTACAACTAATAATTCAAAATTCAAAATTCGAAATTCAAAATTATAGTGAAAAATGTGAGAAAGTGAAAAGTTAAAACATTAAAAGTTATTATAATTCAAAATTCTTTGATTCTTTAGTTCCGCCTGCGCCTGAGCTTTGCGAAGAACAAAGGCGCGATTTGCGCCCGTTTACCCCTCTTCCATCATCCTTCTCCCGCTCTTCCCATAGTTCAGCCATACTGTAGCCTCGCTTCAGGCTGCTTCTACCCATAGTCATGAGTAAGCTTAGAAGCAGCCTTTAAGCAGAGTGATTGCTGCTTAGAAGCAGCCTAGAGTATGGCATCTCCGAACCAACGAAGCTATAAAAATGCTCCGCAACTACATTTGCGCCGTAGCACTAAAGTGTCTACGAACTATATGTTCGTAAGGCAAATAACATATGTTCATTAGGGTTGACAATTGGGGAAATACGACGAAATAGGTCATATTGAGGTCAGTCAAAATAACTTAAAATAATCAAATATCTTATGCTTTTTCCGTCAAAACTCTTGCAGAAAATCTCAAAAAGGTGTATATTTGCATCGTGTAAAATCTCAAAAAGGTGTAAAATATGGAAGCTCAGAAATCGCAAAAAGGTGCGGATGACATCATTATGAAGCGTAAAATATATCAGCAACTCCTTGATTGGAAGGAGAAAAGAAACGGTGAGGTGGCACTACTCGTAGAGGGAGCACGACGTATCGGAAAGAGTTATATCGTAGAGGAATTCGCCAAGAAT
>JAILRU010000023.1 GCA_024697945.1 Bacteroidaceae bacterium | reverse complement strand
TGGCGGGGTTCCACCTCTTCCCATTCCGAACAGAGAAGTTAAGCCCGCCCGCGCCGATGGTACTGCACACCCGTGGGAGAGTAGGTAGCCGCCGTTTTTTATCAAATGAAGCCTTTCGAGAGAAATCTCGGAGGGCTTTTTTTGTTTATAAGCAGAAAAAATCGTAACTTTGCGCGAAATTATCATAAAACAAATGGAAAAGCATTTCAAAAGAACCCTTGTTACGTCCGCTTTGCCATACGCAAATGGTCCTGTTCATATTGGCCATTTGGCAGGTGTCTATGTTCCCGCCGACATTTATGTGCGCTATCTGCGTCTGAAAGGTCGGGACGTATTGTTCATCGGAGGCTCTGATGAGCATGGTGTGCCTGTTACCATCCGTGCCCGCAAGGAGGGAATCACAGTCCAGGAGGTGGTGGACCGCTACCATTATCTTATTAAGGACAGCTTTGAGAAATTCGGCATATCGTTTGATGTGTATAGTCGTACTACCAGCAAGACGCACCACAAGTTGGCGAGCGACTTCTTTCGCAAGCTTTATGATGACGGCAAGTTTGTGGAGCAAGTTAGCGAACAGTTCTATGATGAGCAGACGGGACATTTTCTGACCGACCGTAACATAAAAGGAGAATGCCCTCGCTGTCATGCTCCTGAGGCATACGGCGACCAGTGCGAGAAGTGTGGTGCAACCTTGTCGCCAGAGGAACTCATCAATCCCTATAATGCCGAGACCGGTAATCCCCTTGTTAAGAAGGCTACCAAGCATTGGTATCTGCCTTTAGATAAAGACCAGCCTTGGTTAGAGAAGTGGATTCTGGAGGATCACAAGGAGTGGCGTTCGAACGTCTATGGCCAGTGCAAGAGCTGGTTAGACGGCGGACTGCGTCCCCGTGCTGTGACCCGTGACTTGGATTGGGGTATTCCCGTACCCATAGAAGGTGCTGAGGGCAAGGTGCTGTACGTGTGGTTCGACGCTCCCATTGGGTATATCTCGAACACCAAAGAGTTGTGCGACGCACATCCCGAGCTGGGCAGTTGGGAGACTTGGTGGAAAGACCCAGAGACGCGTCTGGTACACTTCATCGGCAAGGACAACATTGTCTTCCACTGCATCGTCTTTCCTGCTATGCTGAAGGCACACGGCGATTATATCCTGCCCGACAATGTGCCCTCGAATGAGTTCCTGAACTTGGAGGGCAACAAGATTTCCACTTCGAAGAACTATGCTGTTTGGCTGAACGAGTATCTCGAAGAACTGCCTAACCGTCAGGATGAGCTCCGCTATGTGCTCACCGCCAATGCGCCCGAGACGAAGGACAACGACTTTACCTGGGCCGATTTCCAGGCTCGTTGCAACAATGAGTTGGTGGCTGTATATGGGAACTTCGTGAATCGTGCCTTGCAGCTCACCCAGAAGTACTACGAAGGCGTGGTGCCTGCCTGTGGCGAGTTGAACGACTACGACCGTGAGACATTGGCTGAGTTCCAAGGCGTGAAGGAGCGTTTGGAGGCTTTGTTGGAAGGCTTCAAGTTCCGCGAGGCTCAGAAGGAGGCTATGAACCTGGCCCGTATCGGCAATAAGTATATCGCCGATTGTGAACCTTGGAAGGTTATCAAGACTGACCCCGAGCGCGTGAAGACCATCATCTATATTTCCCTGCAACTGACCGCCAATCTGGCTATAGCTTTCGAGCCCTTTCTGCCCTTCAGCAGCGAGCGTTTGAGGAAGATGATTAGCCTCTCCCCCAGCCCCTCTACGGGGAGAGGAGAGAGCCTTTGGGAAATGCTCGGCCGCACAGACATTCTTCCTACAGGCAAACAGTTGCCGAAGCCTGAGTTGCTTTTCACCAAGATAGAGGACGACGTTGTGGCTGCCCAGATAAAGAAACTGGAAGACACCATCAAGGCCAACGAGGCTGCTAACTACAAGGCTGCTCCCGTGAAGGACATCATTCCCTTCGAGGACTTCGAGAAGCTGGACATCCGCGTCGGTCTGGTGAAGACTTGCGAGAAGATAAAGAAGAGCAAGAAGTTGCTGAAGTTCACTCTCGACGACGGCTCGGGCAAGGACCGCACTATTCTGAGTGGTATTGCCCAGTGGTACGAGCCGGAACAGCTCATTGGCAAGCGTGTACTCTTCATTGCCAACCTGGCTCCGCGCCAGATGATGGGCGAGGAGAGTCAGGGCATGATTCTCAGTGCTGTCAACTACAATGGCGACCTCAGCGTTACGACAACACTCGACGAAGTGAAGGGCGGAAGCCAGGTCGGATAATAGAATAATAATGATATCGGGAGAAGCAATCTGCGTTTGTCTTAGCAGGTTGCTTCTTCTGTGTTTTTGATTACGAAAAGCTTGTCGCTCGGCCGGACTTTTGTGGCAAGGGGGATGCTGATGTGCCAGCCTTGACGAGCTGTCTCGACAGGTAGGAGGTCGTAGCGTATTTCGCGGACCTTGTCCCGAAGAGCTCCGGTGGTGGGGCCTGTCACCAGGATTTCGTCGCCGACGCTGAGTTCGCAGGCTTCTATCTTGAACTCTGCCACTTGGAGCTTCGAGTAGTAGCGCACGGTTCGCCCACAATAGACCTTGCGCTCCGTAGCCTTTGAGCCGTGGCAGTCGTTCCATTCCATGAGGGTCTTGCCCAAGTAGTAGCCGTCCCAGAATCCGCGATTGAAGACGCGGGCCAGCCTCTCGTCCCATTCATCGAGGCGAGAGAGGAACACTTCCTTGCCCTGGTTGGGGTCGGTGAGGGTGTCGATGGCCTCGCGGTAGCAGCGCACCACGGTATCGACGTATTCCGGTCCGCGGGCACGTCCCTCTATCTTGAATACGCGCACCCCGGCCTCAATCATCTTGTCGATGAAGCGTATGGTTTTCAGGTCTCGGGGCGACATGATGTACTTGTTCTCGATGTCGAGTTCCGTGCCGGTCTCCACGTCCTGTACTGTGTAGCGCCGCCGGCAGAGTTGCATGCACTCGCCTCGGTTGGCAGAGCGTCCCCAGTTGCTTTGGCTCAGGTAGCACTTGCCGCTGATGGCCATGCAGAGCGCTCCGTGGCAGAACATTTCGATGCGGACTTGCTTGCCGCTCGGCCCGCAGATGTTCTCTCTTTCTATGGCGCGGTGTATCTCTGCCACCTGGTCTATGTTCAGTTCGCGGGCCAGTACCACAACATCGGCGAACTGTGCATAGAAGCGCAGGGCCTCCACGTTGCTGATGTTGAGCTGAGTGCTGAGGTGCACTTCCTGTCCTATCTGTCGGCAATAGAGCATCACAGCCACGTCGCTCGCAATGACGGCGCTGATGCCTGCGTCGTGTGCGGCATCGAGTATGCGGCGCATCAGTTCGAGGTCCTCGCCGTAGATGATGGTGTTGACGGTCAGGTAGCTTTTGATGCCGAAGCGTCGCGTTTCCTCGGCGATGCGTCGGAGGTCGTCGATAGAGAACGTGCTGGCGGAGTGAGCCCGCATGTTCAGGTTCTCTATGCCGAAGTAGATGCTGTTGGCACCGGCACGGATGGCAGCTGCCAAGCACTCGGGTGACCCCACAGGGGCCATTATCTCTAATTCGCCGTTCATTATTCCGGTTGCAAAGTTACGACTTTTTTCGCTTATGGCAAAAACTTTCAACTTTATTTCGTACCTTCTTGCATTCGGAAATAAATTAAAATTGAATTTATTAATTTTGCTCCGCGCTCAGCGCGCCTTGGTGCTAAAGCGGCGGCGGCACTATCCGTGGCAGCTAATGTCGTCAGTAATCCGCCAATATTTTGACAATCGTTCACTAATCATCCACTAATCATTCGCTAATCTATCACCAACAATTCACAGGAATTTCACATGCACATCTCTAACATATCTCTAATACATCTCTAATATATCCCTAACATCTCTCTAAGGCTAAGGGTTAGAGATGTATTAGAGATGTATTAGAGAAATCTATGAATTTAATTTGACATAATTATAATATTAATCTGACATAAAAATGTGAACAATTATGGCACAAATGTATCAAGACATGTATGGCGCTGTAGAACGTGGTTATATTTGTTCGGAAATAAAATAATTTTGAATTTATTAATTTTGAATTTTGAATTAATTGTCGTACCTTTGCAGCCGCAAATACGAAATGTGGATAGATTTGGGCTGCTTGCAACCACAGAAAAAAAATGCTAAAACGAGGACTGCGGGAGTCCTCACGCATTTGTGCCCGACGTCTTTCCCCATACATTATTAATATATATATATATAGGACTAATTGTACTATGGGTTATTTGTTTACATCGGAGTCAGTCTCCGAAGGCCATCCCGACAAGGTGGCCGACCAAATCAGTGATGCCGTACTGGACAAGCTGCTTGCCTTCGACCCCGACTCGAAGGTGGCATGCGAGACGCTCGTGACGACAGGGCAGGTCGTGCTGGCAGGCGAAATCAAGACGAAGGCCTACGTGGACCTGCAACGCATCGCCCGTGAGGTGATCAACCGCATCGGCTATACGAAGAGTGAATACATGTTCGAGGGCAACAGCTGCGGCGTGCTCTCCGCCATCCATGAGCAGAGCGACGACATCAACCGCGGCGTGGACCGCTCCGACCGCGCTCTGCAGGGAGCCGGCGACCAGGGTATGATGTTCGGCTACGCCACGAACGAGACCGAGAACTACATGCCGCTGAGCCTCGACCTGGCGCATCGTCTCCTCCAGACACTTGCTGACATCCGTCGCGAAGGCAAGGTGATGACCTATCTGCGTCCCGACGCGAAGAGCCAGGTGACGATAGAGTACAGCGACGAGGGCGTGCCGCAGCGCATCGACACCATCGTCGTGAGCACTCAGCACGACGAGTTCGACACGGACGAGGCCATGCAGCAACGCATCACCCGCGACGTCAAGGAGATACTCGTGCCCCGCATGCTCGAAGGCATCCGCTCCGAGCGCATCCGCAAGCTTTTCAGTGACGGCAGAGCCATCACCTACTTTGTCAATCCCACGGGGAAGTTCGTCATTGGCGGTCCGCACGGCGACACCGGCCTGACGGGGCGCAAGATAATCGTCGACACCTACGGCGGCAAGGGCGCACACGGCGGCGGGGCCTTCAGCGGAAAAGACCCCTCGAAGGTTGACCGCTCGGCAGCCTACGCAGCTCGCCATATCGCCAAGAACATGGTGGCAGCAGGTGTGGCGGACGAGATGCTCGTGCAGCTGAGCTATGCCATCGGCGTGGCAGAGCCCGTCAGCATCTTCGTCGATACCTACGGCAAGAGTCATGTGGGGATGACCGACGGCGAGATAGCCAAGAAGATAAAGGAAATCTTCACGCTCACGCCGTACGCCATCGAGCAGCGGCTCAAACTGCGCAATCCCATCTACGAGGAGACGGCGGCCTACGGACACATGGGGCGCGAACCCCGCATCGTCACCAAGCGATACGAGTCACTCTATCAGGAAACGAAGGAAGTGACCGTCGAACTCTTCACTTGGGAGAAACTCGATTATGTGGAACAGATTAAAGAAAGCTTTCAATTATAATGAATAAAGATAAGAAAATTGCTGTCTATTGTGCCAGCAGTACGCAGATAGACGATTGTTACTTCAAGGATGCACGCCGCTTAGGATCGTTGATGGGCGAGCAGGGCATAACGCTCATAAACGGCGCTGGCAATATGGGGCTCATGGCCGAGAGCGCAGACGGATGTATCGAGAAAGGCGGCAAGACCATCGGTATCATCCCCACCTTTATGATAAAGGAAGGCTGGTGCCACGAAGGCATGAGCGAGATAATCGAGACAAAGGATATGCATGAGCGTCAGGCCAAGATGGCTGAAATATCTGATGCCGGCATCTTCCTGCCCGGGGGCTGCGGCACCTTTGCCGAACTGATGGAACTCATCGTGTGGAAGCAGTTGGGACTCTACCTCAAACCCATCATCCTGCTCAACACCAAGGGCTACTTCGACTCCATGCTCAATACGCTTCATCAAGCCATCAAGGAGAACTTCATGCGACCCGTACATGCCGACATCTGGAAGGTTGCCCCAACGCCTGACGTGGCCTTGAAGATGGCACTCGAAACACCGCTTTGGGATACAAGCATCCGCCGCTTTGCCAAGATATAAATCCTGAGGGTTGCAAGAACTTCCAGTGCCGATAATAATGAATTTCACCGATACAATTTCTTTGTCCCAGACTCCGGTAGTGGATACCATTTCACAGCCGAAGCAGCAGGATTCCTTACTCCGGACAGACCACATTGACTCGCTTTGTCTGGCGGAACCTCAGGATTCACTCTCCCTGTTGGCACTCCACGACTCCCTTTCGGCACCTCTGGATTCCCTTTCCAAGTCCGAACCGCAGCCCTCCATTTTGGAGAACCTCATCTCTCTCAACGACTGTAGCTATTTCGCCACAGACTCTCTGTATCACGCTGAGTTACCCTATCGACACTTTGGCTATACCCCCTCCCCTGCGCCCTTCCAGCTCCGCCATGACGGATGGAGTGGATTGGTACTGCTTCTCTGCTTCTTTCTTGCTGCAAACCTTGTCCTTCGGCTTCGCAAAAGGTTACCCGAACTGCTTCGTGGCGTCTTCTTTCCTTTTCCCGGAAAGACAGACGACCCCCTTGTGGACGACCCCCTTCGCTTCTCAACGCGCCTCGTCGCCGTCTTCCTCCTTTCACTCTCCGCAGCAATGGTCACCTTTACCTATACGCAACGCGATGTTGGATACTATCTTTTTGCCGAGACGCCCTATATCCTGTTCGGTGCCTTTCTCATCCTTTGGCTTTCATACTTCTTGGTAAAAAGACTGGCCTCGAACTTTGTCAACTGGATATTCTTCCGACGTGAGAAAATCTTTACATTTCAGCGAGCCTATACATTCTTTTATGCAACAGGTGCCTTGCTTTTTCTCGTCTGGGCTGTCGTTGTTGTGTATCTGCCAATACCTTTAAAAGAAATGTTGTTAGTGACTCTCGGTTTGGTGTTTTTGGTCAAGATATTGATACTTTTCAAGACTTATCAGTTATTTTTTCCAAAATTGTATGGCACTTTGCATTTAATTGTGTACTTTTGCACACTCGAATTAATGCCGCTACTTGTTTTAGTACAGTTCCTGGCTTATGCCGGATGGCTTTTGAAGATAAAACTATAAGAAAAAAGTACGACAGACGATGATAAAGAAGATACTCATCTCCCAGCCCGAGCCCACCTCGGCGAATTCTCCCTACTATGATATCGCGAAGCGTTATAATGTGGAGATTGTATTCCGTCCCTTTATTAAGGTTGAGCCGCTTACGTCCAAGGAATTCCGCGCACAGAAAATTTCCATTCTGGAGCACACGGCCATCGTCTTTACCTCACGCCTTTCCATCGACAACTTTTTCTTGTTGGCTCGCGAGATGCGTATTCCAATCCCAGAGGACATGAAATATTTCTGTATAACTGAAACCGTAGCGCAGTATATACAAAAATATGTGCAGTATCGCAAGCGTAAAGTCTTCTTTGGCACAACTGGCAAGATTGACGACCTGTTGCCCGTTATGATAAAGCACAAGTCTGAGCGGTACTTCATTCCCCTGAGTGATGTACATAATCCAGTCTTTGGAGAATTGCTTGACAGCAAGAACATCAAGCATTCGGATGCCGTCATGTACCGTACCGTAAGCAACGACTTTGCCAAAGGTGAACCCTTCGACTACGATATGCTCATCTTCTTTAGTCCCAGTGGCGTGCAGTCCCTCAAGAAGAACTTCCCAAACTTCGAACAGGGTGACATAGTCATCGGCACGCTTGGTCCTGCTACGGCGAAGGCTGTTCGTGATGCCGGTCTGCGCCTTGACATTGAGGCTCCCTCTCCCCAGTATCCCAGCATCTCCTCAGCTATAGCCGACCATCTGCACAAGGCAAATGGATAATGTCCCCCATACCCTTGGTAAAGAGGAGCGTCTCTGCAGTCGTAAGGCTATAGAGGAATTGTTCAGTGGCGGCCATCAGTCTGTGTCCGCTTATCCCATCCGAGCCGTCTTTATGCCAAGAGAGGAACCGGGCATACGTATTATGGTATCTGTATCCAAGCGTTACTTCAAGCGTGCCGTCAAGCGAAACCGTATCAAACGGCAAATTCGTGAGGCATATCGTTTGCAGAAGGAACTGCTTCTACCGTTGAATGGGGGACTTGATATTGCCTTCCTCTGGACATCAGATGAGATATTGCTTACGGAAAAAGTATTCCAGAAGATGCATAACATCTTGCAACGCATTCATGAAAGCCTCAGCTCTGTTCCATCGGTTTCTTGATTTGTTGGCTTGGTTGCTCATCCTGCCCATCCGTTTCTATCAGCGGTTCATTTCTCCACTGACGCCACCCTCGTGCCGTTTCACACCCACCTGTAGCCAATATGCCATTGAAGCATTGCGGAAGCACGGGCCGTTCCGAGGCTTGTGGCTTGCTATGCGCCGTTTGCTACGCTGTCATCCCTGGGGCGGCAGTGGCTATGACCCTGTACCATAGAAGGATTTATGCCATATATCGACTTCCATACTCATCATGTGCCTACCGCGACGGATGTCATTGCCGTAGTGGATGGTCGTGATACTTGGGGCATCCATCCGTGGCGAGCGGATACAATTTGCCCTGTGCCCGACCTTTGGGACAAGCTTGCCATCGGGGAGTGCGGACTGGATGCTTTACGAGGGCCGTCGATGGAGTTGCAACTACAGGTGTTTCGCCAACAAATCGCATTGAGTGAAGCAAATCGTAAGCCTCTCGTCATACATTGTGTTAAGGCACTCGACCAACTGTTAAGTCTTCGCCGCGAACTGCATCCGAAGATGCCTTGGATGTTTCATGGTTTCAGGGGTAAGCCCCAGCAGTTGCATTCGCTCCTCGCAGCTGACTTCTTCATCAGCTTCGGAGCCTGTCATAACGAGGAGAGTCTTTGCCTCTGTCCGTTGGAGCGTCTTATGATCGAGACAGATGACGATGAAGTGCATCCTATTGCTGAAATATATAATAATGTAGCAGACAAAAAAGGGGTCGATGTGACGTTTCTGGTCAATTCAATGGCGAAAAACTACCGATTTTTCTACCAAAAGGAGCCTCATCTGACATAAAACGCCATTGATGTGTGTTAAAAAGTTGCATAAAAGGAAAAGTTTCCGTAATTTTTCGTATCTTTGTGCGCAAAAAATTAACATCATACATCTATGGACTTTAATAAACTTACCGCTGCCGAAGCTGCAGCACTTGTCCAAAATGGACAGACTATTGGCCTGAGTGGCTTTACGCCCGCAGGCGTTGCCAAATGTACACCGGCAGAGATTGCCAAGCGAGCAGAAGCTGAACATGCTGCCGGACGCCCCTTCAAAATTAGTATTTTCACAGGAGCCAGCACAGGTCAGAGTTGCGATGGCGACCTCTCTAATGCCCGTGCCATTGACTTCCGTGCGCCCTACACCACCAATCCTGATTTTCGCAAGAACGTCAATCAGAATACACTCAACTATTCTGACCTGAACCTCTCCAATATGGCAACCCAGATTCGTCAGGGTTATCTCGGACAAGTCAATTGGGCAATCATCGAGGCTTGTGCTATAGAGAAGGTTGGCAACAAGGCACACATCTATCTGACCGCTGCAGGCGGCATCAGCCCTACCGTTTGTCGTCTTGCCACCGAAGGCATCATTGTCGAACTCAACGCTTTCCATAGTCCTAACAGCAAGGGTATTCACGATGTCTATGAGATAGAGGATCATCCTTTCCGTACGCCTATCATGATTACCAAAGCCAGCGACCGCATTGGCAAGCCTTACGTCGAAGTGGATGCAGACCGCGTTGTTGGCGTCGTGGAATGTAACGTTCCTGATGAAGCTCGTAGCTTCAAAGACCCAGATCCCATTACGACTCAGATTGGTCAGAACGTGGCAGACTTCCTGCTTCTCAATCTCAAGCAAGGTCTTATCCCCAAGTCATTCCTCAACCTGCAGAGTGGCGTTGGCAGTGGAGCCAATGCAGTACTCGGAGCTCTCGGACAATGCCCTGAAGTGCCTAACTTCAACATCTACACAGAGGTCTTGCAGGATGCGCCTGTCGGTTTGATGAAACAAGGCCGCGTGCTTTCTGCGTCCGCCTGTTCCTTGACTGTCACCAACGAATGCTTGTTAGACATCTATGATAATATCGATTTCTTCAGGGATAAACTCGTGCTGCGTCCTTCTGAGATAAGCAATTGTCCGGAGGTCATCGCCCGTCTTGGCGTATGTGCTCTTAACACAGCCATCGAATGCGATATCTATGGACACGTGAACAGCACCAAGATTTGTGGCACGAAGATGATGAACGGTATAGGTGGTTCGGCAGACTTCGCTGCCAATGCATACTTGACAATCTTCACTTGCGGCTCAACGACCAAGGGCGGTGCCATTTCCAGCATTGTGCCATTCGCCAGCCATATCGACCACACCAACCATTATATCGATGCAGTCATCACCGAGTACGGTGTGGCCGACCTGCGTCACAAGAGCGATATGCAGAAGGCACAGGAACTCATCAAGGTAGCACATCCCGACTACCGTCCCATGCTGCAGGATTACCTCCGCCTTGCAGAGAAGAGAGGCGGTCATACACACCACGAGCTTGCCGCTGCTTTCGCTATGCATGACACCTTCCTCAGGAAGGGCGATATGCGATTGACCGACCTTGCCGATTATATCAAGTAAGCACCATCTTTACTTTTCAGGTTCTTTCTATTTACAATGAACTACGAATGGTGCTATAATCCGCCTTCCGATGCCGAGTTGCAGCTTGCTGGGGAGATGGCCGAGGAGCTGAGAATCAGCCCCGTGGTTGCCCGTGTGCTGATAAGTCGCGGTATAGACAACGTGCAGGATGCACGCCGTTTCTTCCGTCCTCAGCTCACCGACCTGCACGACCCGTTCCTTTTCCAGGACATGCATAAGGCTGTGAACCGCCTCAACGAAGCCTTGGGACGCAAGGAGCGCATCCTTGTCTATGGCGACTACGATGTGGACGGATGTACTGCCGTAGCTTTGGTCTATCGCTTTTTGCAGCAGTATTATAGCAATATCGACTATTATATTCCTGACCGTAACGAGGACGGCTATGGTGTCTCCCGTAAGGGTGTGGACTATGCCTGCGAGACGGGCGTTGGCCTTGTCATCGTGCTCGACTGCGGTATCAAGGCTATTGAAGAGGTTGCCTATGCCAAGGAGAAGGGTATCGACTTCATTATCTGCGACCATCATGTGCCAGATCAGGAGCTGCCGCCAGCAGTCGCAGTCCTCAATGCCAAGCGTTTTGACAACACCTATCCCTACGAGCATCTCTGTGGCTGCGGTGTCGGCTTCAAGCTTTTGCAGGCCTTTGCAAAAAGCAATGGTATTGAGTTCTCACAGCTTATTCCTATGCTTGACCTCTGTGCCATCAGTATTGCAGCAGACCTCGTGCCCATCATGGGCGAGAACCGCATCCTGGCTTATCACGGCTTGCGGCAGCTCAACAGCTCTCCCAGCACAGGTGTAAAGGCCTTGATGGAAATATGTGGACT
The DNA here is from genome assembly GCA_024697945.1 of Bacteroidaceae bacterium. Lineage (GTDB taxonomy): Bacteria > Bacteroidota > Bacteroidia > Bacteroidales > Bacteroidaceae > Physcousia. The sequence goes on along the minus strand of JAILRU010000023.1, from coordinate 1,041 downwards.
GAAGAATAAAGAGATTTCGTTGGGCGACATCATATTCAAGATTGGGCCGCGCATCAATGCTTCCGGTCGCATGCAGACTGGCAACGAGGCTGTAGCGTTGCTCATAGAGAAAGACCCAAAGAAAGCTAAGGAGATAGCAACGCGCATCAACGAGTACAACGAGCAACGCAAAGACTTGGACAAAGCGATGACGGAAGAAGCCAACCGCATCGTCAAGACCCTCGAACACCGACATGAGCACAAGTCCATCGTCCTGTTCAATGAGGAATGGCACCGTGGCATCATCGGCATCGTGGCGTCCCGCCTGACCGAAGTCTTCTACAAGCCAAGCGTCGTGCTCACTTCCAACGAAGACGGCATGGCTACCGGCTCAGCCCGCAGCGTGCCGGGGTTCGATGTCTATAAGGCTATCGAGAGTTGTGCCGACCTGCTTGAAAATTTCGGAGGACACACGTATGCTGCCGGCTTGAGCCTGCCTGCGCAGAACATCCCGGAGTTCCGTCGTCGCTTCGAACAGTACGTGCAGGAGCACATACAGCCTGAGCAAATCAACGCCGTGCTGTGCGTCGATGCCGTCATAGACTTCCGTGATATCAACCGACGCATCGTCTCAGACATCAAGAGATTTGCCCCCTACGGCCCAGACAACCAGAAGCCTCTCTTTTGCACACAGCAAGTGTATGACTACGGAACGAGCAAAGTCGTCGGTCGCGACCAGGAACATATCAAGCTGGAGCTCGTCGATTCGAAGAGCAGCACTGTGATGAACGGCATTGCCTTCGGGCAGAGTTCGCAGGCACGCTACATCAAGACAAAGCGCGCGTTTGACATCGTCTATCATATAGAAGAGAATAGTCACAAGCGAGGGGAGATTCAGTTGCAGATCGAGGACATCAAAACAAGCGAATGATGCTTCCTCTTTCTGCTCACACGAAACGGTGTGGGCATGCTTGTAATACGGTGAAAGATGCAGTATCGTTCGATTCTTCAGCAGTTTTGGGGTTATGATGACTTTCGCGGGATACAGCGTGAGGTCATCGA
>JAILRU010000111.1 GCA_024697945.1 Bacteroidaceae bacterium | reverse complement strand
AGCCATGCCACTTTTTACCGCCCCATCCATCTGTCATCATGCTGTAGATGCTTACCGCCGTTTTGTGATAGAGCGCAAAGGAAATGCCCGCATGGAAACGGCGGCAACACCGGGCGATTCTCTCTTTCAATCACTGAAGGACAAATATGCCGGCAACGTCATTTACATGGACTTTTGGGGTATCGGGTGCGGACCTTGTCGTATGGGAATGCTCGACCAGCGTGCGCTTGTCGAACAATATAAAGACGCTCCAGTCCGTTTCCTCTACATCTGCAACGAAAAAGACTCGCCACGCGAACCAAGCGAGAAGTTCCTGTCCGATAACTTGATTCAGGGTGAGCATATCTTTCTCTCTTCCGATGAATGGAATCACCTTACCAACAAGTTCCAGTTCAACGCCATTCCTTTCACGCTCCTAATAGACAGGAATGGCAATATTGTAGAGAAAAATGTTTCACCGACCGCTTTAAGAATCGACGAGCTTCTTAAATAGAAAATCTTCAAAGGTCGATAGAACTGAATATGAAACAGAACATCATTGCCATCCTGCTTGCCCAAAGCGGGCAAAGGCAAAAATAAATGGAGAAAACGAAGACAAAGTAAAGAAACTACAAGACTATAGCTAAACACTTTAGGGGCGGGAATCGCAAGCAATGCGGTTCCTGCTTTTTTTGTACATGTTAAAAAACAACGATATGAAAGAGATGGAAAGTAACGGAAAGGGAAGGCGTGGGCGGCGGTTTCGCGAGGCTGTGGACGGGCCAATGGTGAGACGGCTGTATGCCCGGATGCAGACAGTGAAGCTGGCGCAGCTGATGGGGCTGACGGTGAGGCAGATTGAGAACTATGTCTATCGGCACAACCTGAGTTCATGGGCTCGGAAACTGCCGACGCTCCTGTCGGATATGAACAGCAAGAAGGGCAAAAAAGGAGGTCGGCCACGAAAAGAAAAGTAAAGAAAAAAAGCCAACACTTTTTTCGTGTAGGAAAAAAATCGTTCCTTTGCAGGCAGAAAAACAAAGCGCTCTTTGGAAAGTTGTTGAATCGGGCACGTCCAGTTGATGAATCGGGCACGTCCAATTGATGAATCGGGCACGTCCAATTGACAAATCGGGCACGTCCAATTGATGAATCGGGCACGCCCAATTGACAAATCGGGCACACCCAACCAAATAACTAATGTTTAATAAAAAAAGTTTTGTACAATGGCACAATTGAAATTGCGTATCAAAAAAGCTAACAGCAAGAAGCCAATAACAAAAGAACCTGGCTTCGTTGCTCGTGTACTAACCAATGGCACTGCCGAGTTTGACGACATTGTGAAGGAGGCCGGCAGGAACACGACGATGCACAAGGCCGAGCTGAGGATGGCTTTCGAGCTGTGCATGGACTCAGTTACTGAAATGCTGAAGCAAGGTTTCATCGTGGACCTTGGCCCATTGGGCAAAATCTATCCGAGCTGTTCGTCCGGATGGTACGAGAAGGAAGAGGACATGAAACTCTCGGACGTGAAGCCGCAGCTGTACTACCGTGCAGGAGAAGAAGTGGAAGGTGCCGTCAAGAGCGCCAGCCTGGTCTGGGCCAAGGCCGGAGAAGATGACGGAACTGATGGAGAAGGAGGCGACACTCCCGAACCGACTCCCGGCGGCGATGATGCCGTTGCAGCTCCCACCATCAGCGGCACTACGCCGTTCGAGACGAGCACTTCGGTAACGATGAGCGGCCCCACTGGTGCAGAGATTCGCTACACCACGGACGGCTCGACTCCTACCAGCAGCAGCTCGCTCTACAGCTCGGCAATCACTCTCTCTGCCACCACCACCGTGAAGGCCATCGCCATCAAGGACGGTGTGAGCAGCGAAGTGACGACCAAAGTGTTCACGAAGAGTTCCGGCGGCGGAGATGCCGACTAAACAGACCCACCCCCGACCCCTCCCGTGATGGAGGGGAGCTGAATTGAGATGGCGGCAGCGGTTCGAGATACGAGTCGCTGCCGCTGCTTTATTATTAATTGATAATTATGAATTATGAATTTTGAATTATGAATTAATTTTCGTACCTTTGCAGCCAAAAATAACAAAGAAGACAGATGGAGAACAATTATCCGTTCATAAGCATGCTCCGCAAATACGTGAGCAGCAGCGTGCTCCTGGTGTTTGCAACCGTAGCGGCACTCGTCATTGCCAACAGTCCCTGGGGCGACCTCTACCGCCAGTTCTGGGAACAGCCCGTCAGCGTCAGCATCGGCAGCTTCAACTTCTTCAGCCACAACGGTCACCCGATGTCGCTGGGCGCCTTCATCAACGACTTCCTGATGGCCATCTTCTTCCTCAGCGTCGGACTGGAGATAAAGCGCGAAATCCTCTGCGGCGAGCTGTCGAGCATGAAGAAAGCCCTGGCTCCCATCATCGGAGCCTGCGGCGGCATGATCATTCCCGTCATCCTCTTCTTCCTGATTTGTCCCAAAGACCCGGCTATGGAGCGGGGCATGGCCATCCCGATGGCTACGGACATCGCCTTCTCGCTGGGATGCCTGAGCATCTTCAGCAAGCGCTGTCCGATAAGTCTGAAGATATTCCTGGCAGCCCTCGCCGTCGCCGACGACTTGGGCGGCATCATCGTCATCGCCATCCGCTATACGGAACACCTGAACCTCCTGTATCTGCTCATCTCGGCACTGCTCGTCGTGGTGCTGTGCATCGGCAACTGGCGCGGCATCCGCACCAAGGCGTTCTATATCAACACGGGACTCGTCCTGTGGTACTTCATGCTGGGCAGCGGTGTCCATGCCACCATCGCAGGCGTCATGCTGGCTTTCTGCATCCCCGCCAACATTCCGAGGGGCACGAAGTTCTACATTGCCCGTATCCGCCGCCAGCTGGACCATTTCCCAGCTACTGTCGTTACAAGGGAAGACCGCAACAAACCGGTCGTCCTCTCCGACGAAGAGATTGCCATTCTGAAGAGTGTCGAGTCCGCCAGTGACCACCTCGTCAGTCCCCTGCAGGATATGGAGGATGTGCTGAAGATGTCCGTCAACTACCACATCATCCCGCTCTTCGCCTTCGCCAATGCGGGCGTGAACCTCGCCGGCATGAGCCTGATGACGCTATTCTCCGGTGTCGGTCTGGCCGTCTTCCTGGGCTTGCTGGTCGGCAAGTTCTGCGGCGTGTTCAGTTTCACTTGGCTGGGCATCAAGTTGGGCTTCATCCAGATGCCCCAGAACGCAAACTGGAAGTCCTTCGCCAGCATCTGTATGCTTTGCGGTATCGGCTTCACCGTAAGTATGTTCATGGCTGCTCTGAGCTATCCGTCAGTCGAACACGCCGACCTCCTGAACGACGCCAAGCTGGGCATCCTGTGCGGCTCCATGGCCAGCGCCATCGTCGGCTGCCTGTTGCTGAATCACTTCCTGCCGAAAGAAGGGGTCAAGGAATAGAGGGCCTTCGACATTTCGAGATTCCGAGATTTCGAGATTTCGAAATGCCGTCATTCCGTCACGATGCGAAGTTCCTTGCCCTCTGCAAGGTCTTGGTGCTTCACGAACCAGCCCTTGAGCGGTTGGCCACCGATGGTGATTGCCTTAATCTTCTCGCCCTTACCCTCGCGAACGATGTCGAAGCTCTGCCCGCCACCTAAAGTGAAATGGACACGGTCGAAGAGCGGCACCGTCACGATATACTCGGGGTCGGCTGGCGAATAGGTGTAAATGCCGATGGCGTTGAGCACAAACCAGGAAGACATCTCGCCGGCATCGTCCATTCCTGCGTAGGCAAGTCCTTCCTTACCCATTCCATAGTATTTGTGCATCAGGGTGTTCAGAACGTGCTGGGCTTTTTCCTGCCGGTCTGCAAAATAATAGGTATAGGGAATGCTGTGGCCAGGCTGGTTCCCATGACAGTAGGAACCGAGATAACCCGTACAGTTGAAAGCCAGATAGCCGCCATTGGGCTGAGTGAAGAGCGAGTCGAGCTTCCGCTCCACGGCCTCCTTCGAGGGATAGAGTGCCACCATTCCCTCTGGGTCGTGAGGCGCGAAGAAGAGCGAATTCCATGCATCAGCCTCACGATATTGATACTGATAGTAAGGATAGTTGGGACGGAAGTCCTCAATCCATACGCCCTTGCCGTCTCGCAATACTTTTCCTCGCCAGAAACCCGTCGAAGGGTCGAACAGCGTCTTGTAGTTCTGCGAATGCCGGAGGAGCAGTTGCTCGTTCTCCTTATCCCCAAGCTCTCGAGCCACGAGGGCTGTCGCATAGTCGTCGTAGGCATACTCGACCGTCTTGGTCACAGCGCCTTTGTACTCGTCGCCCGTAGGCACATTCACCGTGTCCTTCTCGGAAATCCATCCGCGTTCCAGATATTCGTCCAAATAGGGACGGCCGCCACGGCCAGGCACCGTGGCACTCTTCAGCATCAAGGCGTAGGCTCGGCTGAGGTCGAAGTCGCGGATGCCGCGAAGCCACGAGCCAGCCACGAAAGTCGAAGCGTGGTCGCCGTGAAAGAAGGTGGGCATATAGCCGCCACGATTCTCGCCTCGTTCTATGCAGGAACGGATGATGTCCCTCGCCACATTGGGCGTAATCATGCCCAAAAGGATGAGCTTGTTGCGATAGGTATCCCAGAAGGAGGGGTTGGTGTAGTAGTTCCAATCGGTCTTCACCACATGTCCCTCGCGTCCCTCGCTCCTGTGCTCACCATTCACATCGGTACGCAAATGGGGGAAGAGGAAAGTCCTGTAGAGCGTGGAGTAGAGCATCGTGCGCTCTGCCTCCGTACCACCATCCACCTGAATATGGGCAAGGATGTCCTCCCAAATCTTGTCTGCATTGCCACGCACCTCATCAAAGGACTTCCCTGCGAGCTCTGCCTGCAGATTCTCTTTGGCATTATCGATGCTGACGAACGAGAAGCCTATCTTGAGCTCAACGACGTTTCCCCCAAAATCCTTCCGAGGGGAGACTTTATCATTCTTCAGCCATACCATCGTGATTGGGCGATTCTGCCTTCCCTCTTGCCGAGGGGAATTGCCACTCCAACTGGAGAAGGTTGAAGATTGGCTCTCCATGCTCTCTATATTCTCCGAGAGTTCGCCGTAGAAGTAGATACGTCCCTCTCCGTCCTGATAGCCCTCGATGGCACGAGGCCCGGCCTGTTTCACCTCCCATCTGCGCGGCATATTGTTGGAGCGGGCAATGTCAACGAGGATGCCCTTTCCCCCCTTTTCACCTTTTCCCTTTTTCACCTTTCCAAATGTGTAGCGATGGTAGCCGCAACGCAGCGTCGAGGTCAACTCCACATTCACATTATACCTGTCGAGGAAGACGCGATAGTAGCCGGGATGCGCTTCTTCTTGGGAATGGCTGAAATGAGAGCGGTAGTCATTGGGCTTGGGTTTCCCCTCCGTCGTGATAGGCAAAACAGGCAGATGCAGCAGATTCCAATGTCCCTTGCTGGTATGCGCGAAGCCGTAGATGAGGCTGTCCTCATACTGGTAGCCGGAGCCACTGCGATACATCGTAACGGGAGTGAGCTGCACCATTGCATTCGGCAAAGCAGCACCTGGGAACGTTTCAGCTCCCCATTGTCGTTCGCCTGGTTTGGGTTGGAAGCCCAGTTCTTCGGGTGTCCAAAGCGTCGTGGTACCCATAAACGGATTAACATACTGTGTCACTCCCTGAGCAAAGGCGACAGAACGGTCAAGTCCAAAGAGGATGATGACGAAAAAGAGGCAAGTTCTCATTTGTCTTGATATATTAAGGGTGAGTTCATCGTTTCTGTTCACAAAGATACATCTTTTATATGATAATACGGCAAAAAAACTCATAGTTTAGTGCAAAAAAGTGCATAAACGTCATATAATTGAAAAAATCATTCAGTTTAAGGTACATTTTTCATGTAAAAATATTTCATGAAGCATAAAATTTTGTATATTTGCATCAAGAACAACAAATGACAATAAAAATATGGTTAACCGTATTACTGCACTTTTTCTTTTTGTCCTATGCGCTATCAGCTCTTTTTCGCAGCCTCTCGTTGTGGCGCATCGCGGCTACTGGCGAGCTGAAGGCAGCGCGCAAAACTCCATTGCTTCGTTCAAAAAGGCAGCAGAGATAGGCTGCTGGGGCAGTGAGTTCGATGTCTGGCTGACAGCAGATGGCGTTCCTGTCGTCTTTCACGACGCAACCATCGACGGCATCCGCATCGAGGATACAACCTTTGCCACACTCATGAACTACCGCCTGAAGAACGGTGAATTCATCCCTACCCTCCAGCAATATCTTCAGGAAGCTCAGCAATGGCCTAACTGCCGTTTGATTTTCGAAGTCAAGCCGCACCGCAATGCCAAGCGAGATGCACTGATTTCCGAACTCTCCGTAGAACTAGTGAATATGCTTGGACTGGCCTCCCGGACGGACTACATTTCCTTTAGCAAAAATGCCTGCAAACGCCTTCACGAGATTGCGCCTGATGCAAAGGTGGCCTATTTAAGTGGCGACCTCGCACCTGAGCAGATCAAGGAAATGGGACTGACCGGCATCGATTACAACATAGGTGTCTTCGACAAGCATCCGGAGTGGCCGCTCGAAGCAAAGAAACTTGGGTTGGAGGTCAATGTGTGGACGGTTGACGGCGAAGAAGGACTCACTCGCGTTGCCCAAATGCAAGGTATAGACATCATCACCACCAACGATCCGGAAATACTACAGAGAATAATCAAAAAGTAAATTATTAAACATATATAATTAATAATGTATGGCTAAATATAATATCAACCCCAGGAAGGAAAAATACAAAGCGCTTTCCTATCGGAACTCTGTCCCGCCGACTATCGTTGAAGACATTGCCAGAAAGATTATCCAGAAGCTGATGGTTGAGCAGAAGTATCGTGACCCGAATTACTCTGCCAAACGTCTTGCTGACGACATTGAGGTCAATATGCGCCACATCAGCGCGGTCATCAACATGCGTTTCCAGCAGAACTATGCACAACTGGTAGGCAAGATGCGTATCTACGAAGCAAAGTATATGCTTCAGGACAGCCATTTCGACAACATGACGATGGAAGACGTCGCCATCAATGTTGGCTTCACTACTCGCCAAAGTTTCTATGCTGCATTCTATAGGGAGTGCGGAATGACACCGCGTGAATACAAGCTGAACCATAATGGAGAGCCAATTGCTGACGTTGAATAGTCAGGGCAGCCTATGAGTCAACCCTTCAACACACTGCAAGAACGCTTTGCCGACTTGCAGTTGTTGCGCTATGAGGTACCGGGATTCAACCTCTTGCCGCTCCGTCAAAAACTTCTTGTCTATTACCTGTCTGAAGCTGCGCTCTTGGGACGCGACATTCTTTGGGACCAAAACTGCAGTGTGGGATTGCGTATTCGCAAAACCCTGGAAGCCATCTATACACATTACGATGGTCCGAAAGACAATGCTGAGTGGCAGGCTTTTGTCGTCTATCTCAAGCGCGTATGGTTCTCGAACGGAATTCATCACCATTATAGTTATCTGAAGTTCGAACCAGGCTTCAGTCGTGAGTTCTTCATGACTGAAGTTAATAAGTTGGATGCCGATAGCCTTCTTCTTCGTAAGAATGAAACAAAAGAGGGTGCCGTCGCCGAACTGGCCGAGATAATCTTCAATCCAGAAGTGATGCCCAAGCGTGTCAATCAGACCGACGGTGAAGACTTGCTGTTTACCTCCTCGTGCAATTACTACGCAGGAGGCATCACCCAAGCTGAAGCAGAAGCTTTTTATGCTCACCTAAAGAGCAAGGCAGACCCCAACAGACCGCCCATGCTCGGTATGAACAGCCGTCTGGAACGCAATAAGGATGGCGAGCTTTTCGAGAATATCTGGAGAAGTGGCGGGCTTTATGGACAATCAATCAACCGCATTTGCGAGATGCTTTGTAAAGCACGTGAATATGCAGACAACATCCAACAAAAAGCGGTCATCAACAAACTTGTTAGTTTCTACCAAAGCGGTGATTTGAAGACCTTCGACGATTATGCCATTCTCTGGGTTGAGGAAACCGAAAGCGAGATAGATTTCACAAATGGCTTCACGGAAGTTTATGGTGACCCGCTCGGTTTGAAGGCCAGTTGGGAAGGTTACGTCAACATTATCGACCATGAGGCAACTCGCAGAGCCAGAGCTCTAAGCGACAATGCCGAGTGGTTTGAAAATAATTCTCCCGTAGATTCCCGCTTTAAAAAGAAAGAATGTCGGGGTGTAAGTGCAAAGGTCATCAGTGCCGCCATACTTGGAGGCGACCTCTACCCGAGCAGCGCCATCGGAATCAATTTGCCAAACAGCAACTGGATCAGAGCAGAATACGGCAGCAAGAGCGTGACGATTGCCAACCTGACCCACGCCTACAATATTGCCGCCAAAGGCAGCGGTATGCGGCAAGAATTCGTCATCGATGATATAACACGTCAAATGCTTGACCAATACGGAGACATTTGCGACGATCTCCACACAGACCTGCATGAATGTCTTGGTCACGGAAGCGGCCAACTCTTGCCTGGTGTGGATGCTGATGCCCTTCGCGCCTATGGCAGTACAATTGAGGAAGCAAGAGCCGACCTCTTCGGACTTTATTACATTGCAGACCCAAAACTCGTCGAATTGGGTCTGGTACCCAACAATGAAGCATACAAGTCGCAATACTACAGCTATTTGATGAATGGACTGCTGACGCAGATGGTTCGCATTGAGGAAGGCTGTCAGATAGAGGAGGCTCACATGCGGAATCGTGCCCTCATCTCTCGTTGGACACTCGAAAACTATCCTGATGCCGTTCAGATTGTAGAGAAAGACGGCAAGCATTATCTTAGCATAACTGACTACGAATTGCTGCGGAAAGCCTTTGGAGCATTGCTTGCAGAGGTCCAGCGCATTAAGAGCGAGGGCGACTATGAAGCAGCAAGACACTTGGTCGAAAAGTATGGTATTAAGCTCGATGCAAAACTACACAAAGAGATTCGTGAACGCTATAAGCAACTCGACCTGGCACCATATAAAGGCTTCATCAATCCCAGATATGAACTTGTTCGCAATGCAGAAGGAACGATAACTGATGTCAGTATCTCCTACAATGAGGCATACGATAAGCAGATGTTACGTTATAGTCAGCAATACAGCACCTTATGAATATCAAGGAACTGGATATTGACATCAAGAAAGAACTGAGAGCAAGCATGAACGGCATCCTCTCTGCACGAATGAGAGAGGCAGGAATGCCCTTCCGACTTATTTTCGGTGTTGAGCTGCCACGACTTCGCAACATTGCAGACGAGTTCCCCAAAAATAAAGAACTTGCCAACCATCTGTGGAGCCAGAACATCCGTGAAATTAGGCTCTTGGCCATCATGCTTATGCCTCTTGAAGCTTTTACCCCCGAAACTGCTAACAACTGGGCAGATACAATGGTAACAGCCGAAGAGGCACAAGTGTTGGCTATGGTTCTGCTTTCCAAGACATATCACGCCCAGGAGACCAGTATAGCTTGGCTCAAAGAAGGGAAATCACTCCCCTCCATTTGTGCCTGTCTGTGTCTGCGGCATTTACTCGTTCAAGGCACTAAGTTGGAGGCAAAGGAAATTGAAATCATTGAGAATAGCACGACGAGACTACTCCCTACAGCAAATCTGCACCTAAGAAAAGCCATACAGACACTCACAGAGATGCTCTGAATAAGAATTAAGAGTTAAGAGAGTCTGTTATTTGAATTTATTCATTTTTGAATTTTGTGTTTTTACTTTTCTCAATAATTTTTTCACTTTTCACTATAATTTTGAATTTTGAATTTTGAATTTTGAATTATCTGTTGTACCTTTGCACCATAGTTATGGACAAGAAGCAACAGCCACTTGCATCATTGCGCGACCGTTTGACGGAGTACATGATAGAGAAAGCTATGCGCAAGACCCCCGAACGCTATGAGGTCCTGCGCGTAGCTGGACTTGCTGACGGAATCTTCACCATAGAAGAACTCATGCAACTCATGCATAAACACGCAGAGTTTCAAGTGAGCCGTGCAACGCTCTTCAACACAATGGAACTGTTCTGCGAGGCAGGACTTGTCATCAAGCACATGCTGGCCACTTCCGCACATTATGAGTTGCGAGTCGATAACAACCCAAAGGCATACGTCATCTGCCGTCAGTGTAACACCATCACCCGCGTTTCGACCAGCACAGCAAGGCTCGCCCTGCAAAACCTCAATATCCGCTACTTCAGCATTGAGGAGAAAATCGTCTATTTGTATGGCCTATGCCGTAAGTGCCAGACAAAGAACAGACTATTGGCAAAAAAACAAAAGAAAACAATTAAAAAGGACAAGAATAATAATGGGAAAAGGTAAAGTTGATGCCCTTCTTGGCATCGTCTTCGGTGACGAAGGAAAAGGTAAGGTGGTGGATGTATTCACTCCGAAATACGACATAGTGGCACGTTTCGCTGGTGGTCCCAATGCCGGACATACCATCATCTTCGAAGGGAAGAAATTTGTGCTTCGCAGCATCCCGAGCGGCGTCTTCGATGAGGGAAAACTTAACATCATCGGCAATGGTTGCGTCATTGCTCCTGACCTCTTCATGCAGGAAGCCCAAGAGCTCGAAGGAGCCGGCTATGACCTCAAGAGCCGTCTGCATATCAGCAAACGGGCACACCTCATTCTGCCCACGCACAGAGTTCTGGACCGTGCATACGAAGCTGCAAAGGGCAAGAATAAAGTCGGCACAACCGGCAAGGGTATCGGTCCTACCTACAGCGAGAAGGCTAGTCGCACAGGTTTGCGCGTTGGCGATATCCTTGAAAACTTCATGGAAAAGTACGATACGCTCAAAGCCCGTCATGAACAGACATTGCGCGACCTGAACTACACAGACTACGACATCACAGAAGAGGAGAAATTGTGGATGCAGGGCATCAACTATATGCGCCAGTTCCCTCTCACCGATACAGAGATAGAGCTTGGCAAAGCACTCCAGGAGGGAAAGAACGTGCTTGCGGAGGGAGCTCAGGGTACGATGCTCGACATCGACCACGGAACCTATCCTTTCGTCTCTTCATCCAATACCGTATGTGGCGGTGTATGCACAGGTCTTGGCGTGGCTCCGAATGCTATCGGCGAGGTATTCGGCATCTTCAAGGCCTATTCGACACGCGTCGGTAGTGGTCCCTTCCCTGTTGAGCTCTTCGATGAGACTGGCGACAAGATTCGCGAGATAGGTCACGAATATGGAGCTGTGACGGGTCGCAACCGTCGCTGTGGATGGCTTGACCTCGTTGCCCTTCGCTATGCCATTATGATAAACGGTGTCACCCAGCTCATCATGATGAAGAGTGATGTGCTCGACTCTTTCAGGGAGATTAAAGTCTGCACCAAATACACCAAGAACGGTGTCACGACAGACGGAATGCCCTATAATACAGAGGGATGGGAGGCTGTCTATGAGACTTTGCCAGGCTGGCAGACCGACCTTACTCAGATGACCAGCGAAAGCCAGTTCCCCAAAGAGCTCAAAGACTACATCACCTACATCGAAAAAGCAACAGGAACACCCATCACCATCGTCTCGGTAGGACCAGACCGCGCTCAAACCATCACTCGCTTATGAAGCGACTTACCCTTATCTTTCTCTTTTTTCTTTTCACTTTCCACTTGGCGTCAGCGCAGACCTATGAGCAGAACGTCCGCTCTATCATCGATGCTCTTGCCGCCGACTCCTTGGTGCAGGCTGAACGACTCATCGGGCAGACCCTACAGCTCGACCCGACAAGAAAGTCCAATGCCATTCTCTATCAGTATTTAGGCGAAATCTATCGGAAGAGAGGCGAGAGCGACCGTGCCTTGGAAGCATACACGAAAGGCATCGATCTCTCTCCCGCCACGCTTGGACTCTTCTATAGTCGTGCCTCTCTTTATCTGCAACTGAACAACCTGAATCGCGCTTTGTCCGACTACAATACAATCCTCGAACACGAGCCGGACAATGAGGATGCCCTCTTCTTTCGCGCCTATATCTATTCAGGACAGAGGAAATACAAAGAGGCGCGGGCCGACTATAATCACCTGCTCGAACTGAATCCCACGCACGAGAATGCACGATTGGGACTTGCCATTCTCAATAGCAAGGACAATCGCCCTCGGGAAGCTTTGGAAATGCTCAACACACTTGTGCAGTTCTTTCCCAATCATGCCCGACACTATCTGACCCGATGCGGCATGTATGAACAGCTCAGGGAATACGAGAAGGCCAAGAAGGATGTTGAAAAAGCCATCGAACTCGAGCCAAAGAATCCCGAATGTTACCTCACTCGTGCGTCACTCTATTTGACCATGAAGAAGAAACGCCTTGCCGAACAGGACTGCAGGACAGCCATCAGTTTAGGCGCAAATCCCGAACAGGTGGCATCTCTGTTGTCAGATGATTAATTGATGACTATCTTCTTTCCGTTCTGGATGTAAATACCCTTTGGGAAAGTTGAAAGGTTGAAAGGTTGAAAAATTGAAATACAGCGGCCGCTGAGGTCATAGACGGCACCATCATTTATCATTTGTCCTTTATCATTTAGACGCGGAGCATCGTTTTGAATTGATTCAATTCCCGTATCGTCATCCTTCATGTATATGAGGCTGAAGTTATCCACGCATGCCCAGTCAAAGACAGTTGGGGTGTAGTTGCGCAGACCGATGCGCACATCGGAAGTGGCATCGAGTGCGAACTCCATCGACTGCTGATAGTATCCAGCCTGAAACGCATTGTTGGCGTCGGTCACGTTGTTGGGATATGTATAGGGGTCGTAGGTATAGGGAACCGATGCATCGAAGAGTGATAGCATGTTCACTGTGTATTCGTTCGCATAGATTTCTGCCGTGCCCTCTGTGCCGGTCGTATGGCGCAGGTAGCCGTTGCCGATGTCGCCGTTGCGGTAAAAGCCCTGCCAGCTGAGACGGTAACGGCCTGCGGGCATATTCGGAAGAATCTGATAGGTGTCGAAGAGCTTATAGTAGTGTTCCGCCACCGTGCCTGGTGCAGCCGTGAAAACTGTGCCTTCCCATCCGTTGCCGCCCTTGGCAAAGTCGGCATTCTTCAGCAGGGCGGTGATGTCTGCTTCTTCTGCATCGCCGATGAGCGTGACGGCATCTGCATTAGGTTCTATGACAGGCTCCTCAGGTATGAGGGCTGGACATTCCGTGCTCTTGGCAGCAGAGGCTTCGTAGAGGGCGAGCACCTGTGCTGGTGTGAGTACGCAGTCATAGACGGCAAAGTCATCGAAGAACGTGTCACTCATCAGCGCATCTGCACTATAGGGGCTGCGTCCTATCCAGGCTACCGTCGAGGCATTGAGCAAGAGGGCATTGACGTTCGTGGGCTGTGTGCCTCTGAGGGCACCGTCCACGTAGATACTCGTGGCATTGGCATCGACGGTGACGGTGATGTTGTGCCACTCCTGTTGCCTCAGACCCGAATAGCTCCTGACCGTGCAGGTGCCCGAGCGTATCTTCTCGAAGTACCAGTCCAGATTATTGGCCTTGTTGATGAGTCCCGCATACGAACCGGTTCCGTTGTTGACGTTCCATGCCCAGCAGAACTTGTCGAGGTTGCCGTTGTCTGCCAACATCAGGTTGAGGCTGACGCTATATGCCTTGCCGTTCAGCAGCTCGCCGATAGCCAGCGCCGCCTGGTTGCCTAAATCGACGTAACCGTCATCGCCAGTGTAGAAAGCACGATTTCCGTCGGTGAAGGCCAGGCTCTGCGTATCGTCTTCGAAATCATAGCTGATGGCGGGTGAAGGCGGAGCCACGGGCTGCAGCTTCTCTTCTGCACTTACCTGCGAAAGCGGTATCTGGATAATTGAGAGTGAGTAGGCAGGCACCTCGTAGGAGAGCGACTGCTCATTATTAAATGTTAATTTTTCATTTCTCGGCTTCACCTTCTCAGGCTCGCTCATGGAATTCTCGGCATAGTTGTCCGTATGGCTCATCACATACACCTCTGCATCTCCGCTGATGGTGGCATCGCTGAAGGAGAAGCTCGTCGGAACGGCTGTTCCATTGTAGTTGATGACCTTGACGATGGCTGTGTCCTCCGCCTCGTTCAGGGCAGCGCAGAGATAGAGGCGCTCTCCTGTCTTCTCGGTCAGCGTCACAGTATGGATGAGCGCATCGTCCAAATAGCAGCGTGCCGTCGTGCCGCTGCGGACAATCTTGATGTGGTAGGTACGTCCTGAGCTGATGCTACCGCTTGCTGTGGCGAGGGTGGTCTTCGCACCGTCTATGGCCTGTTCCACACCGTGCTTCGTATTTCCCCATCCTCCCAGGTTCCACCAGGCATAGTTGCCTGCATCGACCAAGGCAAAGGTGATGAGGAAACCCTCGTCGCCGCTGTTCTTCACGGCATCCATCTCAATGGTGCAGTTTCCTGTGCTGACATCAAAGGTGCGATAGGTGCCCTGGAAACTCTTTGGCGTGTTGATGGCATCCGCCTGCTCGAAGATGACGTTTCCATCGGCATCCGTCACGCGGATGTTCGAGTAGGTAGCCTCCGTGTTCCACGAGCCAACACCAAGGAAGGCATTGTCCAATCCCAGCGTGTTGCCCGTCTCGGTCCAGGTGATGTTCTGCTTTCCCACGGTGGAAGCCATCATCTGCTGAGCCCAGTAGGATGGTGTACCAAAGCTGGCGTAGGCGTTGTAGTGCAGCATGTCGGGCCTCCACTGCGCCTCGTTCTCATTGATGAAGATAGGCGCATACGATGCCATCACGCAGACGTCGGAATTGCGCTCCATGCCCGCCATGTAGATGGCTTCGCCCAGGGCAGCTTTCAGCGTACCGTTCGTGCCGAAGTCGCTGGTAACGGCATACTCGCCATTGTATATCTTGTGGCTGGTACGGCTCGAATTGTCATATTTGTGGTAGTTGCCGGCAAACCAGTCGGGCGATTTATAGTAGTGTTCATCCACAACATCCACAGGATGAGCGTTGCGCCAAGAGGGGTTGTCCGTACCCCAACTCTCCACGTTCCCGATGCAGACTGTCTCAGGCCATTTGGCCTTGATGGCATCGTAGAACTGTCGGTAGCGCTCTGCATAGTGGTCGCTCTGGTCGCTGTTGTTGTTGAAGTTGTAGTTGTAGTTCTCGTTGCCGATTTCCATGAGTCGCATTCCAAAGGGCTCGGGATGCCCTGCCGCGATACGCATGGCGCCCCAGACAGTCGAGGCGTCGCCGTTGGCGTACTCCAGTGCATCGAGCGCTTCCTGGATGAAGTCCTGAATGTGCTGGTAATCCTGAACCCAGCCGTGACCCATGCCCATGTTCACCACGAACATCGGTTCTGCTCCCAGGTCTTCCGCTAATTGCAGGAACTCGTGGAAGCCCATGCCATTCGTGACGGGATAGCCCCACTGGCTGTTATAGATGCCCAAACGTTCCTCGACAGGCCCCAGCGTATGGCGCCATTGGTAGCGGTTGCCGCCCTCAATGTAGCAGCCGCCCGGGAAGCGCATGAAGCGCGGATGCAGCGCCGCCAGTTTCTCGGCCAGGTCAATTCGCATACCGTTCTCGCGACCCTTGAACGTAGGCGGGAACAGGCTGACGCAGTCTATATAGAGCTGACCTGCCTTGCTGCCCCTGATGGCAAAGAAGCCCTGCTGGCAGTTGCCTGTGGCGACAATCTCTGCGGAGTATTTCTTCCACGTACCCGCATCGCTGACAGGTAGTACAGCATGTCCCAGGTCGGCACCCTCACTGTCTTCCAAGGTCAGCGTCACGTCGCCCTCCCAGCCTTCGGCGGTGCGAATCCACAGGTTGGCCTTGTAGGTCTGTCCCTCCACGATATGGATGCCCCAGTAGCCCATGTTGCGTGTGCCGTCGCCCTCACCTGTCAGGTTGAGCTGCATAGCATTTTTCTGGGCACCGTTGACAAGGTTTGTGGGGGAGATGCTGAACGTGGCATTGCCAATCGTCTGCCAGTAGTCAGGCTTCGAGCCGTTTTCCTCCATCGAACCGTTGCGAATGAGTTCGGCATAGATACCGCCGTCGCCCGCGTGGTTGATTTCCTCATAGAAGATACCGTAGTGGAGCGGACCAATGACGGGCCCGCGTTGGGCTGTGGAGAACTGGAAAGACGTCTGCCCTGCCGCAGTCGCAGCCATAAAAACACCAAGCAGACACAGCGCAACTTTCGATGCTGTCAGCAACGTTACTTTTGACCTTTTAACTTTCATTCTATTTATCATTTATCGTTTTTGACTTCGTCGAGACTGCTTCCGCTCGGCAATGGTTAAGCAAGCTTATCATTGCTCTCGCTTAATCGCAGCCTTCATTTAGGACATTGCCCGCCTCATTTAGATCGAAGGCCGCTGCAAAGATACAATAAAAAGTGAAAAGTGAAAAATGAAAAATGAAAAATTATTGAGAAAAAGTAAAAACCTTAAGACATAGATATACAATGCGATGTGCGGAGCTGTCGAATCTATATACAGCCTAATCCGATTTGAAGATATAAAATAGGTTTTCAGCGGGCGCTACAAACCCTTTCGGCGGCCGCTGCGGATATTTTCAGCGGCCGCTGAAAATCTTTTCGGCGGGCGCTGAAAAACCTAAGAACATAGTTAACTCTCCCTGAGAACATAGTTAACTCTCCCTGAGAACATAGTTTCTTATCCCTATTCAGATAGGTCTTTCTCCCATTCAAAGCAGAACCTTTTACACAATGGAATAGTCATGATTAAGTGAGGGGTTTGCCTACACATGACAAGAGCAAAAGAAAGATGTTTCCTATTTCTTCTTCGTGCTGCGGAAGATTTCGATGAAGCGGTTGAAGTCGCGCTGGAACTTGATGCCGATGCCTTGGGTAGTGAGTGAGGACTGCGTGAAGTAGCGGTCGTTGGTCTGGTTGTATGCCTTTAGCGAGAAGGGGCTGCGGGGCGAAAGACGGTACTGTATGTCGAAGTCACCTATGAAGTTGTTCTTGTTCATGTTGTACTTGTTCTCTCGGTATCCGAAGTTCCCGTTGAACTGGAGGCGGCCCGATAGCATCTTGCCGCTGAGCAAACCCTCTACGTCTAATTGTTGCCACCCTTCCTCGCCAGTCCGCAGGTTGGTGCCGAACGTCCAGTTGCTGCCTCCTAGTGCTTGCGACATAATCTGATTGAAGCGCGAGCTTAAGGCGCTGCTCAGGATGGAGTTCATCGCCATGCCGCTCTTCGTCTGCTTCGTGCCTCCGAGGGAGCCGTAGGTGTAGAAACGTCCTACACCAAGGAGATAGACGGCCTGCATGTCGCGCTCCTCCTCGCTGCTGAGCATGGAGCGGACCATCTGCTTCTCGTCCTCGTTTGCATTGGGGATGTCGAAGTCGAATGACACGACGGGCTGTCTGGGCGTACCCTCCAGCATCATGATGCAATCGACGCGTGTGTTGGAAAGGCCCAGACCGGTGGAAGAGAGGTCGTCGAGCGAGACATTCGGCACCGTGTGGATGGCCTTCAGGTTCAGTTCGGCCTCCATAGCATCGCCACTGAAGACGATTGTTCCGTCTGGTTGGAAGGTGAAGTCCTTGCGTATGAGGTCGCGGATGGACATGCGGTAGTTGCCCTCGCTGACGCGGTATGTGCCCCGCAGCTGGAAGCGTCCCTTGTTGTAGTAGTCCGCGCTCAGCAATCCATCGCCACGGAGCGAAATGTTGTCTCCCGTTCTTGGGTCCATGAGAATCCGTATCTGGGCATCGGGATTGGCATTGATGTTGAAGTTGATGCGTAGGTCGGAGTTCTCCTCTGGAAGTGAGGAGTTAAGTGTTAAGAGTGAAGAATTAGAATTTGTTCCGTCTTCCAAAAGCTCACTGTTATTCTTTACTCTTTGTTCTTCACTTTTCGCTTGATAGGTGACGAACTCTGTCTCGGTGACTGTACCAGGCGTTGCTACATTATATATTAATGTTGTTCCCCGCGTTGGGGTTACGTCCACGTCGATGGTCGTGCTACCGGGTTTGCCTGTCAGCTGTACCTGGGCATCAGCGTATGCTGTGCCGTAGAAGCTCATGCTGCCCTGCTGCGGGAAGTTGTAGCCCAGTATGTTGTGTCCGTCGATGTTGATGTTGAAGCTCAGCTTCTTGAGGCAGTCGTGCATCAAGTGTGCATCGACCGTGGCGCTGTGCTCTGTCATGCCCGGTCCGCCCATATCGTCGAAGGCCCGAGCTCCCCGTATCCAGATGTTGTCGGGCCGCAGGATGACGCTGTCGTTCGCCATGTGGTAGTCCGTGCCAAGGGCCTTGACGTGCATCTTCATCTCGTTGACGAACATATTGCCCTCCAAGTTGACGTACTTGAATGGTCCAAAGACTCGCGTCCATCCCGACGCACGACCCTGCAGGTTGCTGAATATGCCGCGGGTGTATTTGCTAAGGAACGAGAGGTCGATGTAGTTGGCATGGATGTTCAGGTCCAAGCCGTCCTGTATGTCGCCCCCCGAGACGGGGACGATAGTACCCGTTAGTTCGGTATGGTGCCTGGATATCGGACCATCCATGTTGGCATTCAGCAGGATGGCTCTCTCCTGCTTGCCCCAGTTGGCGTGGATGTCCATGTTCCCGAGGTCGGCACTGTTGAATGTGAATTCTTTCACGTGCAGGTAGGCATCGGCCAGTGGTTTCTTCATGAGCGACGTGGCTTCGATGGTGCCCGTCGCCCTGCCGTCAAAGTCAACTTTGTGGAAGTTGACGAGGTCCATGATGTAGGAAATGTCGATGTCGGCAAGTTCGGCTCTCAGGGTATCGGTAGGAAGTTCCGAGACGCGTCCCCAAATGTTGATGTGCCTCTCGGCCTGGCTGATGGAGAGGTTCTCTACATCTATTATATTGTCGTGGTACTTGACGGTTGCCGGCTTGATTTCCCAAAGCGAGTCTCCAATGACGAGGCTCGAATTGTTCATCTTGGCATCGACGACGGGACGATTGGCGAGGTCGCGTCGGATGGTGCCTGTCATGCTGATATTGCCGGAGTGTATGACGGTCTGTTTGTTGTCCCATCGCAGTTGGGTCGTCACTTTGTCGTTGGTGGCGAAGGCATTCAGGTTCAGTTCCACAGGCTTGCCCTTGATGATGCGTTCGCATTGAAGGCTGGTCTGGATGGAGGTGTTGCCAGCCTCAGCACGACAGTCGATGTTCTGTAACCGCTGACCGCCAATCTGGAGCTGAGGGATGTGCAGTTGCAGGAAAATCTGTCCAATGGCGTCGCTGATGGTGCCGTCCAGTATGCTCCTCTCCGGGAGGCGCAGGCTGGAGCCTAATAGTCGCTCAACCAAGGCGGTGTCCTGCACCTGAACGAAGAAGCGGAAGTCGTTGCCTACGGACTTCGCATGGCTGTCGCTGAGTCGGAACAGGCTTGGCAGGTTCTGTCTGACGGGCTGTATGAACGAAGCTGGCAGGGTTTGCCAATGGATGTTACCATCGGCCCTGACACTGATGAAGTTACTCTGGAGTGTCAGATGCTTTCCGTCCTCTGCCACCTGGCTGTCCATCAGGATGTCCCCCACATGGAGCGTTCCCTTCTTCTCTGAAGCAATTGACAGGTCCGTGAGGCGCAGCTTGCCTTGTAAGTTATTGAGGTCGATATCGCTGAACTCGGCATTGAGACAGCCGGAGAAGCGCTCGTCCTCATAGCCCTTCGTCAGGTTCATGCTATGGGGGTCAAAGTCTTTCACCTGCACTTCGCATTGCAGCGAGTGTGTGTCCTGCTGCTTTACGGTCTGCACGTTCACCTGTATCTGTCCATTACTCTCTTCCTTTGCCAGTTCCCCGCTGTAGGTGTCGCCGTCGATAGCAGCGGTAAAGTGTATGTTTCGGTGCTCGTATCCTTTATATAATAAGCTGCTTAGCAATCCGTCCGCCACGATTTTCGCCTGTCTGTCCTTCCCTGGTAGGGTGCCGACGACGTTTGCTTCGAGCGATGCCACAGTGCCTTTCTGTTCTCCAGAGAGGTTCAGCAGATGCCCCAGTGCGATGTCCGTCGCAGTCACATTGGCTTCCACTTCCCTCATGTCGTGCAGGGAGGTCTCCACCGAGACGGCTCCATGTTCTGTTTCTGTCAGGAGATTCGTACGGAGGTCTCCGTCCTGATAGGCAATGGTGCCAGAAATTTTCGTACCTCCAAGTTGTGTCAGGATAGGACTGATTTCGCGTGCCTGGCCTTGCAGGTTCTCCGTCAGGAACTGCTGAAGCGATGGCCCCGTGCGCAGTTCCTTGATGTCGGCAAGGATGTCGGTCTGGTTTTTCTTTAGGTCTATTGTGGTTTCACCAAGCAGGGAGATGTTCCCGCCCCTGTCACTGAGAGTAAGATTGTCGATTTTCCATTGACAATCGTCCATCGTCCATCGTCCGTCCTCTGTTGTCCATCGTACATCAGACGATATGTCAATGTAGTCCCCAAACGATCCCAGCTTCGGCACGAAACATGCCAAGTCGCGCGGGCAGATACTGCCTGTGATGTGTGTATGCTCTGCTCTTAACTCCTCACTCTTTATTATCGTATTCGGCAGTTCAATCCGCAGGTCGCGTATGTTGGGATTGCTTTTTCCCGCCTCTACCTCGAAGGAAAGCTTTTGCAATTGAAGCCCACTCTGCTCACGGAAGGAGAGGCTCCGAAGGTCGATGGCCAGCGAGTCGGGCTTCTGTACGAAGACACGAGTCGTCAGGCTCAGGTCCTTGATGTGCAGATGGTTGGGATTGAACTTGTCTGGAGTCGTGGGCTTGTCAAGGCGGTCGAAACGCACTTCGCCTCGCCTCACTACGAGTGCCGCAATACCCAAGTCAAGCGGGGAAGAAGTTGTATCTTTCGAGGAAAAGGCATCCACGAGGAACTGGAAGTTGTAGGGTTCCTCACCGTCCTTGTAGATTATAGCTCTCGCACCGATAAGCTGTGCTCCGGAGATGCGAATCTTTTTCTTCACAAGAGGCAGGATATCCACTTTTGCCGCGATGCGTGAGGCTTGCAGCATCAGAGTGTCTTGCTGGTCGTAGAGCTTCACATTGTCCAAGAGGACATGCCCAGGCAGGTTCAGCTTCAGGCTGGCGATGCTCACCTTGCAGCCCGCTTTCTCTGCCAGCAGTTGCGAGGCATAGTCCGCTCCCCAGCTCTGAAAGGCCGGAAGCGACGTCAGCAGTAGCAATGCTAAGTAGCAAAATGCAAGCACGCCAACAATTATGCGGAATATGTATTTTAAGGCTCGAATATGCGACTTGTTTTATGGTTTCAGTGTGCAAAGATATATAAAATATTATAGAAAAACAGATTTCTTTGCTAAATTCTTTGTCTTTCATTCTTTATTCTTCAATTTTTATTCGTATCTTTGTCGGCACAAACCATAAAACTAAAACCTATTATTATGATGAAAAAGATGCTTTCTTTGCTGGTACTTGCCGGCACGATTTCATTCACTTCTTGTGAAAGTAAGAATTCACCATCATCCTTCACACAGGAACTTTCCCTCGAGAATGGCAAGTTCTGTGTTGGCGACGACATGTCGTGGGCAGGCGTAGATGTTGACGAGAGTTCGTGGCAGGACATCACCAACACCACGACCTGGACGGCTCAGGGCGTCAAGTGCGAGAACGGCTTCGGCTGGTATCGCTACCACGTGACCATTCCCAAGAGCATGTTGGAGAAGTCCGACCTAAAGGAGACCGTGGACTTCAACATGGGTAAGATTGATGATGCCGACGAGGTGTATCTCAATGGCGAACTTATCGGTAAGACCGGTAGTTTCCCCACCGACGAAGGCGGTTATCGCGGCAACTGGAATGCCCAGCGCATCTATCGCGTAGAGGCAGGCAGCGACCTCATCAAGTGGGATGCTGACAACGTGATTGCTGTAAGGGTTTATAACGGAGGCGACCCAGGCGGCATGTTCGCAGGTCCTATCACCGTACGTGTTCCTAACACCATCGACAACCTGAGTATCAAGGTAACAGAGGAGTCGGATGGGAGCTGCCAATGCGTTCTCACCAGCAAGATGACTGATACCAAGAGCGGTACCTTCACTGTCCAGGTGGTTGACCCCGAGACGGGCAAAGCGCTGGACGAGAAGAAGGAAGAGGTCTCTGTCAACAACACAGCAAGTAGCACCATCAGCATGGCTTACGACAATCACCAGATGGTTCGCATCATTGCCACCTTCACAGAAGGCACGTCAGGCCTGAGCACCGAGACGCAGTACATTCCCAAGTACATCCTCACACCAGATGCTCCTGCTGAGCCACGCTTCAACACCACACCGCTCTATGGCGTTCGTCCTGGTTCTCCCATCCACTTCCGCTTTGGCGTAAGCGGCGAGAAGCCCATGAAGATTACATCTGACGACCTGCCAGAAGGCCTTGCCATCAATCCCGACAACGGTGCTCTCAGCGGCTCTCTGCAGAACCCAGGTTCCTATACCTTCAATGTCAAGGCCAAGAACGCCAAGGGTGAAGCAACACAGACATTCACCATTCGTTGCGGCAGCACCATCGGACTCACACCTCCTATGGGTTGGAACAGCTGGAACTGTTGGGGCCTGAGCGTCACGCAGGACAAGGTCATCAGCAGCTCGAAGGCACTCATCGAAAAGGGTCTGGCCGACTATGGTTATTGCTATATGAACATCGACGACGGATGGGAAGCACCCAAGCGTAACCCCGACGGTACTATTGCTGTGAACGAGAAGTTCCCCAGCATGAAGGAACTGGGTGACTGGCTCCACTCCGAGGGCTTGAAGTTCGGAATCTACTCCTCTCCTGGCGACCTCACCTGCGGCGGCTATCTGGGCTCCATCGACCATGAGCTTCAGGATGCTGAAAGCTACAACAGCTGGGGCATTGACTACCTGAAGTACGACTGGTGTGGCTATGGTCGCAAGCACCGTACAGAGCCCGACAACCAGACCATAGCCAGCTACGTGCGTCCCTATCTGCTCATGGAACGCTGCCTCCGTCAGCAGCCTCGTGACATCTTCTACAGCCTCTGCCAGTATGGTATGGCCGACGTTTGGAAGTGGGGTGCAGCCGTTGATGCCAACTCCTGGCGTACCACGGGCGACATCACCGACACATGGGAGAGCCTATACGACATCGGCTTCTGTCAGCAGCCCGAGCTCTATCCCTACGCTCAGCCCGGTCATTGGAACGACCCCGACATGCTGATTGTGGGTAAGGTGGGTTGGAGCAACAACTTGCGTGACAGCCGTCTCACTCCCGACGAGCAATACACTCACATCAGCCTGTGGACGCTTCTTGCCAGCAATATGCTCATCGGTTGCGACATTGCCCAGATGGACGAGTTCACCGTAAGCCTGCTCTGTAACCACGAAGTCAATGCCGTCAACCAGGACATCCTTGGCAAGCAGGCCCAGCGTGTGGTATTGGACGGCACCATCCAGATATGGGCACGTCCCTTGAGCGACGGCAGCTATGCAGTAGGTATCTTCAATGTTGGCAAGTCAGACGTCCGCGTTGATTTCAAGAAGTATTTCAAGGAGATGGGCATTGGTTCATTGCAGAGCGTTCGCGACCTCTGGCGTCAGCAGGACCTCAGCACCACAGATGTGAACTACTTCATCCCAACTCACGGCGTGAAATACCTGAAAGTACAGTATTAAGAAATTGAGAAAATCAGAAAATGGGAAGGAGGGATGCGCCGTAAGCGTGTCCCTCCTCATTCTTTTATTATCATTTTCCCTATAATTTTTCACTTTTCACTTTTCACTTTTCACTTTTTGTTGTATCTTTGCACCCGATTTTACTTTAACAAGTAGGTTCTGCTCCTGTAGTTCAATGGATAGAACAACGGTTTCCTAAACCGTCGATCCGGGTTCGATTCCCGGCGGGAGTACAAAACGATTAAATTCAGCCTGAATCTTTTCGAATCAATGTGCGCCATAGACTTCGATGTCGCCTATGCGTACGTAGCCGTCGGTGCCGCCGTTGGTGACATTCACCCGCACGAATCGTGCTTCCACGGGAGTGATGCTGGCGTCAGTCACGACTGCGGTGTTGCCCGTGTGGGTGCCAACTGTGGTCCATGTCTCGCCGTCGAGGCTGGTCTCCACCGTGAAGTCGCAGCTGTTGAGCCAGGGGTCCATTCCGGCTGCCTCAGCATGGCGCACCACGTAGCGGCTAATTTCGAACGTCTCCTGGAAGTCCATCTGCACCCATCCCGTACCGTTGGTGGTCTGTGAAATCCACATATATCCTTCGGAAGGAGAGCCGTCGGCAGCTAACTTGACATTAGTCCTGGCCGGAGATGACGTAATCTCCATCACATCCAGCATCGTCAGGTTGAAGGGCAAATGGTTTGCCTCGTTGAAATAGCTGAACCAGTGGTCGGCACGGACGATGTTCACATTGCCTGGCGAGAGCTCGTTCAGCTTGCCCCTCAGGTCGATGAGCTTGTCCGGCCCCACATCCCACACGGTGGCCTGTCCTGACACGAACATCGGCTTCGTCCCCGTGAAGTTTTTGATGTCGCGATTGAAGAAGTTGGTGATGACATCTACGCCGTTGGCATAGCAGGGATATTGCACCGCGATAGGCAGCCACTTCGACTGGACCTTGGTGGTCAGTCGGCCGTCCTGTCGTTCCCAGTCGTTGATGGTGAGTCCGTAGAGGTAAGGGCAGTTTTCAGCGTATGCCCTGCGTTGTACGGTGCTGATATCGTCCCAAACGGTAATGACGCGCAGACCCGCCTTTTCGATATAGCGCTGGGTGAGCTGCGTGTAGGGAGTAATCACTCTGCTGGCATTCGCATTGGCATAGTAGCATGAGTTGTGTGCATCATAGGGCATAGCATAGCCCATACCCGAGGGCCCGCTCACGAAGCAGTCGTTCGTCGTTGCCTTGCGGTAATAATAGTTCAGCATCATAGGCGCGAAGTCAGCCAGAGCAGGACTGATGGTCCAGTTCATTGCCATCTTGCCGCGCCCGCTTTGCTCGAAGATTTTGGCCATAGCGTGCTGGCAGTACTGGATGTTGTCACCGTCGCTGATATAAACGGTGGCATAGACCTTGTTCTCCAACTTCGGACGCTTGGGCACAGGGGCAATCTTCACAGGCTTGTTGACAGCCGTATAGACCGTAGTGTTCTCGAAGAAATCGGCAGGCACGGTCGAAAGGCCGTACTTCGTCGCTTCGCCCACGCCGCTGCGTTCTTCGGGATACCAACCCAACACGAAGTCGCGACCAGGAGTCATATCCTTCAGCATCTTGTCGAGCAGTTGGCGTTCGCTTTGGTTCCTGGGGTCGAGCCAGACACATGCCGAGCCGCAGGCAGCACCAATGTCGTGAACGTAGGGAATGTTGGGTCGCTCGCTGATGAGCAGGCGGTGGTTGCACCGGCTCCAGTAGTTGTTGTAGAGATAATTATAGACACCCAGCGCGTTCGTCATCGTGAGTTCCGTGATGTCCTCCACGACGGGGAAGTCCATGCCATTGCGAACGAGCTTGTCCCTGATTTCGGCTGTCACGGGCAGAAGGCGTTCCAGTCCGGCGATGGTAACGGCGAGGTTGGAATAATGGTTGGTCTTCTCGTTGCTATAGAGCACCAGACCATTGATTTCGCTTTTGAACACCTTTACCAGGTTATAGGGCGAGGAAGTAGGAATGGCAGAGGTCTTGAGGCTGTGAGCCGTAGGCCAAGTGCTTTGCGGTTCCTCGTTGTGGTTATAGAGGATGATACGCGGACGTGTGCGGTTGATGATACCCTGCAGCGTGCAGAACATGACGCGCTCCTCGTCACTGAGATTGGCTGCGCTCATATCCAAGGACCTGAGCGTGACTGCAGGTTGGGAGAAAACGGGCAGCAGGCGGTCTTCGGGCCAGCTGAGGTCGTTCGCTTCGAGAATGCGATAGCCGGAGCTGTTGAAGTTGTACGTCGTATCGGCAAATGTAATCTCATTCACCACGTTCACCTTGGTACGGAATACGGCTCCGTTGATGATTCTCATAATCATAGTGGCAGTCTGCTCTGCCTCGTTGTTCTCCGTCAGATTGAGGAAGTCGATTTGCTTCACTTCAGCCACACGGGTCTGGGAACTGGTTCCGTCCGTCTTCAGGATGTTCATCACTTTTTCCTGCGCCTGTACTGACAGCGCACTGAGGCACAGCATCGCTACAACAAGAATCTTTTTCATATTTTTACCTTTTTACCTTACTCGTATAGGAGATTGGTCGTTTAGGAAAACTCAATACCCTATAACCTATAACCCATAACCAATAACCTTTATTTTTCACTTTTCATTTAACTGAAACCTTGTACAGGCGGAACGACATTGGGGGCAGTTGGTCCTTGAGGACTGTCGCCTGTTTCTTGCCTTCTGTGACGCACTTCAGACTGCCGCTGACGGGTTGTATCCTGAAAGGCTGTTCCAATGTGTTCTCATCGTCCATCGACCCGTCGTGCTGCAGCGTCAGGGTCTCAGCAAGGCGCTCTCCACTCATGCCGAGCAGATTGATATGGATGTCCTGTGCCGTTTTGGAGGTATTGACGACCTTGATGATGATTTCGTTCGTCTGGCTGTCGAAGACGGACGATGCGAACAGTCCGTTCATACCTTCCTGACCTGCCACAGGCTCCGATGGACCTTTTAATTTTTTTATATTTTCTGCGGTCAGCGTCAGTACGTTGGTGCCCTTGTTCTTGGCAAACATCTGCTGTACATAGTAGCTCACGCTTCGGAACATGCGCAGATTGTCGAACCAGATGAGGTCAGGCCGCCACTGCCATCCCTCTACGTGGGCAAACAATGGTGCGTAGGTAGCCATCTCCACGATGTCGGCATTACGTTCAATACCCGTCATGAAGGCGGCCTCGTAGAGTGATGTCTCATAGTGGTTCCACTTCTTCCCAGCTCCGTGACACGCATATTCTCCGGCAAAGACCTTGGGACCCTTACGGTCATAACTATCGTAACGCAGGGCGCCGCAGTTCCCGTAGCGCTGCCTGCCCTCGGCTGTTCCGAGGAAGAAGCTTTCGTTACGGTAGAAATGCTCATCCACTAGGTCGGCTTTCAACTCCCTCATGGCCTCCCAGCCTTTCTCGAACATCTTACCCTCGGAATCTGGACCGCTGGTGCCTACAATCTTTATTTCGGGATAGCGGGCCCGTACTGCTTCTACGAAGGGCTTCAGGCGACTGAAGTAGGGCGTGTCCCATTGCTCGTTGCCAATGGCCAGATACTTCATGTTGAACGGTGCAGGGTGTCCCATGTCGGCACGGACCTTGCCCCACTTGGACGTCTCAGGACCATTGGCGAATTCTATCAAGTCAAGGCAGTCGTCGATGAAGGGTTGCAATTCGTCCATAGCTGCATGTGCTCGTTCGTCCTGGTTTTGGAACTGGCAGGCAAGACCTACGCTCAGCACTGGCAGCGGTTCGGCCTTGATATCCTCACAAAGCTGGAAGAACTCGAAGAAGCCGAGTCCGTAGCTTTGGAAATAGTCAGGGTAGTAGCGATGCGTGAACGTGTAATGCCAACGGTTCTCGTTCAGTGGACGGTTCTCCACGGGACCGATGGTATTCTTCCATTGGTAACGGGTTGCCAGGTCCGTACCTTCGACGATGCATCCGCCTGGGAAACGGAATACGCCAGGGTGTATGTCCTCCAACGCCTTCGCGAGGTCTTGGCGCAGGCCGTTCTCACGTCCCTTGTAGGTGTTTACGGGGAACAGGCTGACGTGCTCCAGGTCTGTCGTAGCATTGCCGTCGCCCCAAACACGGAGGTGAGCCTTGGCGAATGTCCGGTCGGGTTTGATGATGGTGGTGTATTTCTTCCATTCCTTGCCGCTTACCTCCACACTGGCATTGCCAAGCTTCTGGTCGTCCCTCATCGTGGCATTATCCACAAGGTCTATCCATAGTTTGGCGCTGCCTCCGTCAGGAACACGAGCCCATACGGAGAACCGGTATTCTTCGTCGCCCTTCACACCCATGCCGAAGAATCCGTGATTCTCAATCATGGAGTGTTTGTCGCGATGTCCCGATGGAGCCAAGCGTACGTAGTGGGGATTGCGTTCGAACGGGCCGTCGTCCCTCAGCGTCACCTTGCCGGAAATGTCCCATCCTGTGAATGGGTTGGGGAACTCGAACGAGCGGTTCTTCACCAATTCGGCATACAACCCGCCGTCGGCAGCATAATTGATGTCCTCAAAGAACAGGCCATACATCGTCGGAGACACGGCACTCCCAATCTTTTTGGTCTGCAAGTTCATTACGAAATGCGCACTTGCCGTCAGGATTGTCGTAACAGCAAGTGAAAACAGGAAAAGTCTTTTATTCAAAATTCAAAAATAATTATGTTGCTTTTTATTTAACTTTCGGCAAATATACTGTTTTTTATCGTATTTTATGTAACAAATGCTATTAAATGTATAGAAGATTGGACAAATTATGCTAATTTTGCAATGAAAAAACACTAATCAAATGAAGAAACTATTCATACTCTTGCTTGTTACCATAACAAGCGTGCTACCCACCCATGCCAGTGACAATTATGTCCGTGTGTCAGGTACCAGGCTCCTGGGACGCGACGGGGCGAGGATTGTATTGCGAGGCACTAACTGTGGCAACTGGATGGTGCGCGAACCCTACATGATGAACACCTCCGGCAACCTGGACCGCCAGTTCAAGTTCGACAAGATGCTGGCCGACGTTTGCGGAGAAGAGAAGGTCCAGGAGTTCGACCGCCTATGGATGGACAACAACTTTGGCGAGGCCGACATGAAGTTCCTTGCCGAGCAGGGGTTCAACACCCTCCGTGTGCCGATGCACTACAAATACTTCACCCTGCCCATCGAGCGGGAACCTGTGGCAGGCGAACAGACCTGGCTCCAGGAAGGCTTCGACCGCATCGACTCCATGTGTGTATGGGCGGAGCGCTACGGCATCCTGCTCATCCTCGATATGCACGCCTGTCCTGGCGGCCAGTCGTCGGGCGACATCTGCGACTACGACGCCAGCAAGCCCTCGTTGTGGGAGAGCGAGGCAAACCGCACGAAGCTCGCCCTCCTGTGGCGCAAGATAGCCGAGCGGTACGAGAGCCGGAAATGCGTGGCAGCCTACGACCTCATCAACGAGACCAACTGGACCCTTCCCAACAGCAACAAGCTCCTCTGGGACACCTTCAAGGCCATCATCAAGGCCATACGCGAGGTGGATACCAGCCACATCGTCATCCTGGAGGGCAACTCCTACAGCAACGACTATACCGGCCTGCCATCATCCAAGATGGATGCCAAGATGATACTGCAGTTCCATCGCTATGGCGTTTACAACACCAAGAGTCAGGTGCAGTACATGGCCGATTTGGCGTCCAAGTACAGTTGTCCGGTCTATATCGGGGAGTTTGGCGAGAACAGCAACTCATGGACTGCCGATTGCATCCGTCTCTACGAGGAGGCGATGAACTTTGCCGGATGGTCCTGCTGGCCCATGAAGAAGAGCAATATCAACAGCATCCTGCAGGTGAAGCGTGTGGCAAGCTACGACAACGTCATCAGTCAGTGGCAAAACGGCACCACACCCTCGTCCCAGGCGCTGTGGAGTGCCTGCAAGGCGTGGGCAGAGGCACAGAACATCAGCCGCTGCACCGTCCGCACCGACTACCTCGATGCACTCCTGCGCCGCCCCTATAATAATGACTGCCTGCCGTTTGGAGACAACGGATATCAGACTGGCGACTATGTCTATGCCGCACACTTCGACATGGGGCCTTTGGGCCGTGCATACTGGGACACCAACGATGCCTCCTATCAATACAGCGGCGAGAGCTTCACCAACTGGCAGACAGGATGGGTGTATCGCAACGACGGCGTGGACCTCTACAGCGAGCCAAACGACCAGAAAAGCTGCGGATACTACGTGGGCGAGACGAAGGACGGCGAGTGGATTCAATATACCATCGAGAACCCCAACGAGGCAGCCAGTTGGCAGCTGCAACTGCGCTACGCCATCAACTCCGGCACGTCGAAGGTGCGCATCACCGTCAATGACCGTACCGTCGTTCCCTCCACCACCCTGCAAAGCACGGGAGGCTATACCTCGTGGAACACCAAGGTCTTCCGAGGCATCATCCTGCCCGAAGGTACTTTGCGCGTACGTCTTTATATAGAAAAAGGCGGGCTCAACATCAACTGGCTGCGTTTCACCAGCATGAAGGCAGCGACGGAGCAGGAGTTGGAAACCCTGAAACCAGATGAGGACGAGGCGCGTAACCGTTTGATGAACGGAGAGTGCGAGTACCAGGGCGTTTGGCGTACAGCCGCACTCGCGTCCATCAACAACACCAAGCTCACGTGGAACCAGACCTCCAATACGCCCTCCCAAGGCGAAGGCGGGGCACTCTGTATCTCCTCTGCACGCGAGCATTCCCTCAACGTCGCCCTCTACCAACCCGTTGAGGTTGAGGCAGGTCATATCTACTCAGCAGACGTCGCAGTCCGTGGTGCTGAAGGCAACGGCGACTTCTGGATACAGGCCTTCATGGTGACGGGCGAGCCCAAAGACTATGCCGACGCAGGTTTGGATGAAGCCAATACCATCGGCCAGCTGAACTCATGGAAGGACGGCACGCTTGCCAAGTATGACGGCTTGATGTCCGCCAAGGCCAAGGTCGGCACCAATCACACAGCAGGCGTGATGAAATGGAAGGCGACCACCACCGGCACCGCCTATTTCGTACTGAAGGTCGGCTCCAACAAATCGTCCTTCACTTACACCTTCGACAACTTCACCCTCAAAGACCTCACAGCCATCGAGACAGGCATAGAATCAATTCAAAATTCAAAATTCAAAATTCAAAATGAAACAGGACAAATGATAAATGATAATGACAATGCCGTCTATGACCTCGCTGGCCGCAAAATCAGCAATTATCCATTATCAATTATCAATTATCAATTGCCCAAAGGACTGTATATCAATAATGGACAAAAGATATTTGTAAGAAGCAGTAATTGACTCAACTTTCGCAAGCTTCAGTTTCGCCTGGGAAAGCTCACTCGTAAATTCCTGTGTTTAATTACATGTCACCAGACCAGCCGTGACCAATGTCCCAATGCTCATCATAGACAAACTCGAAATAAGGAAGAGAAAACTCCTCTTCTATAAGGGTAGTTAGTTCATCAAGCACAGGCTCCGCCCAATGGCCTACAAGGACAATGAACTTGTCGATGTTCCAAGTCACACGGCCTCTTGGAACATGGGTGTAGTCGCCTTTGAACTTGGTCTCCTCGTGTTTAGCTTGTGCCTTAAAATACTCTTTGGCCCATACTTGTCTATGCAGATGAGGATAGTTGATAAAGGGAAGGCCTTTGTCAGCCGCCTCTTCAACCATTTTGGGAGTAATTTCCTTCTTGCGAACACCAAAAAGGGAATTGTCGTTAGGGTCATACCAGAAGATACCAATGCAAGGCATCGGTTCATCAAAGGCCTTCATATCAGCCATCTGTCTCTTATGTTCCTTGTCTGAAAGCTGATTCATGTTGCTTCTTTTTTCCGTTGCAAAAGTACATATTCCGTTTGAAATGACAAACTAAAACATCATAAAAAAAATGAAAACAGACAATAATCGTCCCGAGGTCAAACTTTTACTGCTACGCACAGGAAATATTTTTCCTCCGAAGAGAAAAAATTATTCCCCCGAAGGGAAAAAAACGTAGGGACGTAATGGCTAAAACGGTGCTTTGTTCGGTGCAAAGATAGTGCTTGCAGCGTGTAAACACTATC